>JAHFSZ010000017.1:1631-8909 GCA_023265515.1 Verrucomicrobiota bacterium | reverse complement strand
CTCTCGAAAACGTTCGCGGCGGAAGACCATCGGCGGCGGTTGCCCTGGTCGCGCTCAATCTGGGCCTGACACTCGACGGTGTAGCGCGCAAAGGGAATCGCTTCGAGGCGCGCCTTGGGAATTGGTTTGTTGCTCATCTCGCAAGTGCCGTAGCGGCCGTCAGCGAGGCGCTTGAGCGCCTCGTCGATTTCGTAGAGCGCGTCCTGTTCCTGGGAAAGAATGCTCAGCGCAAAATCGCGGTCGTACGAATCGCTGCCCGCGTCAGCCATATGAGTGCCGTAGTGGGAGAGCTCGCCGGAAGAATCGCTCGGCAGTTTGCGCAGATGATCGCGCTCGACGGCGTCGATCCCTTCGAGAAGGCGGTCGCGCAGGTCCATCAACTTCTTCTTCTGCTTATGATGCCACTCCGTCCACTTGAAAGGCTTGAAGGGCCTTTCCGGAATTTCTTCCGGGATCACCACGCTGGCCGGAGGTTTCGGCGCCGCCCTTTTGACAAGCAGGGCCCTCGCCTTCGCGACGGGTTTTGCAAGGGTCTTTTTCGGCATTGCCTTCTTCACTTTGGCCTTGGCAGTTTTTTTCATAAAAGGCGTGAAGTTATTGGCTACCGTGGCCGAGAAGTCAAGAGGTTCTTTCTCCTAAGGGGGCGAGGCCTGGAGCCTGCGCTTGCGACCGCCGGATCCAAAGAAAAACCCCGTTCCCGGTGGTTGCCGGAAACGGGGCTATCGTAAGATGCGCTTGTTGGAAGATGCGTTTGGGCGCAGGAGCCGGGGTGATGTTATTTGCCCCCGAGGATCGCGTCCTTCGCGGCCTTTGCGACGCGGAATTTCACGACGCGCTTGGCCGGGATTTGAATCTGCTCGCCAGTGGCCGGATTGCGGCCGATGCGGGCTTTGCGGTTCACCAGTACGATCTTGCCAATGCCGGGAATCGTGAAGCTGTTTTTGGCTTCGCGATAAGCGAGCTGCGCGAGTGCCTCGAGAAACTCAGTGGCCTGCTTTTTGGAAACGGCAACTTTGTCGGCGAGTGCGGATGCGACGGCGGACTTGGTCAGAGCTTTACCCATGATAGGATTCCTTTCGGATGATTGATGGTTGGTTTTTGAGGTCAAGTACCCAAACGCGCTCGAGGAAAATCCTCAATATTCACGCGCCTTTACGGCACACAGGGTGACGTTCAACCAATGTTTATAGGGTTATTTTTAATCAGAGCAATCTTTTCTTTAAAAAAAACGAGGTATTTTACCCCACACATTGAGGGGTACCCTCTCGGCTGGCGTTCTCCTCCAAAGGGAGGTTCCGAGGAGCCCCAAATGTGTGGGGTACTCTAAAGGTCTTGACCTGAACAGCCTGCGCGGATAGTTAGCTAGCCTTGTGTTCCCGAGTCCGCCGCGGCCAGCCGGGCGGTCATGAAGGGAAATTTTGACGCGCCTTTGAACGGCTCTCAAACAAGAAAAAATTTCTAATAATGTCTGCATTGCGCCTGGGTTTTGATCAGGCCAACCCAAGAGGGCAACAGCAGGTCCTGGAAAGAATTTAGGCAATCATGTTTGGCAAAGTTTTCGGTCTGTTCTCCAACGATATCGGCATCGATCTGGGTACCGCCAATACCCTGATCTACGCCAAGGATGAAGGCATTGTCCTGCGGGAGCCTTCAGTGGTGGCCGTTGAAACGGGCACCAACAGGGTCTTGGAAGTCGGCGAGGAGGCCAAGCGCATGCTCGGCCGCACACCTGGCAACATCACCGCGGTTCGCCCGCTGAAGGATGGCGTGATCGCGGACTTCCATCTCACCGAGGAGATGCTCCGCCGCTTCATCGAGAAAGTGCACAACCGCCGCAAATGGGTCCGGCCGCGCGTCGTCATCGCCGTTCCCTCCGGCATCACCGAAGTCGAGAAGCGAGCCGTGAAGGACTCCGCCATGCAGGCGGGAGCACGGCAGGTGTTTTTGGTGGAAGAGCCCATGGCGGCCGCGATCGGCGTCGGTTTGCCCGTCGATGAACCGTCTGGAAACATGATCGTCGACATCGGCGGCGGCACCACGGAAGTGGCCCTGATTTCCCTCTCCGGGATCGTCTTCAGCCGCAGCGTGCGTGTCGCAGGCGATGAATTGAGCGAGTCGATCGTTCAGTACATGAAACGCGCATACAATTTGATGGTCGGCGAGCGGACGGCCGAAGAGATCAAAATCAAGATCGGCTCCGCGTTTCCCCTGGAGAAGGAAACTTCGATCGAAGTGAAAGGCCGCGATTTGGTCGCGGGCCTTCCCAAGACGCTGATCATCACCTCGCAGGAAGTCCGTGAGGCGATGCACGAGCCCATTTCCACAATCGTCGAATCCATCCGCATCACCCTGGAACGGTGCCCGCCCGAGTTGTCGGCGGACCTGGTGGATCGCGGCATTGTGCTGGCAGGCGGCGGCGCGCTTCTGCGCGGACTGGACAAGCTCCTCTCCGAGGAGACGGGTTTACCGGTCATCACCGCAGATGATCCCCTGACCGCCGTGGTCATGGGCACGGGAATCATCCTGAATGAAACGAAACTTTTAGACCGTTTACGCAAAGATGCAGCAGCTGACCGGAAGTTCTAAGCAGGTGATTGGGTCCAGCCTCGCTCATTTCGAGGCTCTCGATGCGTGCCGGTGTGACTCCCGGTGAATAAACGTCCCTGGCTCGTGTTTCTTGGCGTCCTGGCGATCTTCACGGTTTTCCTCTGGCTGCCGCTGGAAGTGTCCGCTCGCGTCAAAAACGGCATCAGCTACGTTTTTTCGCCGCTGCTCTATTTCTCGACGCGCCTGCAGGGCAGCTATGGATTTCTCAAGAGCCGCATTCAAAGCTACGCGCGCCTGCAGGACGAGAACATCCGGCTCCAGCAACTGCACGCTGAATTGAGCCTCAAACTCGCCCAGCTTCACGAGGTCGAGGTGCAGAACCGCGAATACCGCGAGATGCTCGGCTACCGGGAAAAATCCGAATTTGAGCTGGTCGCCGCCAAAGTGATTTCCAGAGCGCCCGCCAACTGGTGGCATTCGGTCACCATCGACCGCGGCTCTGAGGATGGCATCCAGGTCAACAGCCCGGTACTCACGGCTCAAGGCCTCGTGGGCAAAGTCACCGAGGTCATGGATTATGAATCACAAGTATTATTACTTATTGACAGCAGTTTCGAGGTTTCGGTCATTTTCCAGGAAAGCGGCCAGTACGGCATCGCGAGAGGCAGCGGCCCTAATTCCCCGATCCGGATCACGTACATCGACCGGCAGGCCAAGCTCAATCCGTCGGACAGGGTTTTCACTTCGGGCCTCGGCGGGGTTTTCCCGCGGGGCATCTATATCGGCGAGGTCCAGAAGATCATCCCACCGCAAAACGCGTCGCAGACCGGCCTGTACCAAGAGGCGCTCCTGGCCCCGTCGCTCGAATTTTCCCGCCTTGAAAATGTCTTCGTCAACCTCGGCAAGGCCGGGAAGGTCAAAACGAAGAAGAAGCGGAAATGAGTTCACTCGATCTGAAAGCAGTGGTCTTTGGCGTCTTTCTGGCGGCCTTTTTCCTTTATGGTTTGATTCCGGGCGAACGGGCCCGGTCGGAATTGCCGTTCCGAGTTCTCATTCTGGCGTCCATGCTGGTTCTATTCATCCTGCAAACAACGGTCCTCTACCGCTATCCCATCTATGGAGTGCGCCTCGAGCTCCTTCCTCCGATGATCCTGTTCATTGCGTTAACGACCAATTTTTCGATGACCGTCGTCGCCTGCATCTTCGCCTCCCTGATGTATGACACCCTCTGCCCCGGACGTCTGGGCATCAGCCTGCTGCCTTACGTGATCGGGGGCGGCACCTTCAGCGTGGTCCGGCCGATGCTCTACCGCAACAGCTGGCTCACGCGCTTCGTGTCAGGGTGGACGATCTGCATGCTGATTCTTTTCGGCCAGTGGATCGCCTACCAAGCCAGCGGTCTGGCCGATCTTCCCTTCTGGCACGTCATGAAGACCATCTTCAAGCTGTCGGTGTTCGGCGGAATCCTGGCGATCACCTATTTTGTCTTGATCGATCTGGCGGCGCGGATCCTCGATCTGCTGCCGCCGCAGGAAGGAGAAATCCACTATGGCCGCCTCCGATAAGATGCCCGAGGGCTGGCGGATCTGGCTGGTCAGCGCGGCCATGCTGATCGGGATCGCGATCCTCGCCTGTTCGCTTTGGGCAACCCAGATCCTCCGCGGCTCCACCTACGTCACCGAGCTCAACCGGCAATCGTACCTCCGCGTCCGCCTGCCCGGCGCGCGCGGCCGGATCGTCGATCGCAACGGGATGCCGCTCGTGGACAATCGCCCGAGTTACAACATCGCGCTCTTCATGGACGATCTCGGCATCAAGCAGCGGAACACGGAGCTTCTTCAGAAGGTCCGTGAGCAGGTCGACATGCTCAAGCAGACGATGAATATCGACGTGCGCGTGCGCGACAGCGCCGTCAAGGTTCATTACGACAAGCGACGGCCGCTTCCCCTGACGCTCTGGCAGGACCTGACACCGGCGACTTTGGCCGCCTTTTCGGAACGTGGCCCCTGGAATCAGGGCGTGAAACTGATTGTCGAACCGGTTCGTCAATACACTTTTGGCTCGCTTGCGGCCCATATCCTCGGCCACGTCGGCAAGCCCGAGACCTCCGATCAGCAGGACATCGGCGACTACAATTACTACCAGGTGGACTTGATCGGAAAAAGCGGCATCGAGAAGGACTACGACGAATACCTGCGCGGGGAGCCGGGCACGGTTGCCCAGCAGCTCGACGCCCGCCGCAACAAAATTTCCGAATTCGTCGCCAAGCCGGCCCGCAGCGGGGACAACGTGGCCCTGAGCATCGATCACGAAATTCAGATGATCCTGGAGAATGTTTTTCAGACTGCCGGATACAATGGCGCCGTGATCGTGGTCGACCCGAAGAACGGCGACATCCTGGGCATGCTCTCGTGGCCGGAGTTCGATCCGAACTGGTTCGTGCCGTCAATCACGCGCGACCGGTGGACGGCCCTGCAAACCAATCCGAACCAGCCGCTTCAAAATCGCGCCATCCAGAGCACCTACTCGCCGGGCTCCACGTTCAAGGTGCCGGTCGCCCTGGCCGCGCTCGAGCGAGGCATCGTCACACCCGCCACGACGTTCAATTGCCCTGGTTACTTCAGCCTCGGCAATATCACCTTTAAGTGCTGGTCGACGAGCGGCCATGGCGTGATGGACATCCGCAACGCGATCCGGATGTCGTGCAACGTCTTCTTCTACAACGTCGGAAACCACTTCGGCCCGCAGGCGATGAGCCAGGCCATCATCGATTTCGGTTTTGGCCAGAAAACCGGCATCAACCTGGAAAATGAAAATCCAGGACTCGTGCCCACGGATGAATGGCAAAAAAGAATCACGCACGGCCTCCAGCAAAAAATGAGCCACGGCGAGGCGGTGAACATGGCCATTGGCCAGGGAGCCCTCAACGTCACTCCGATCCAGATGGTCATGATGTATGCGGCGGTAGCCAATGGCGGCACGCTCTACAAACCGCGGCTGGTGACGCGGATCGAGGATAGTGAGGGAAAAGTCGTCAAGGAGTTTCCCTCGGAGATCCGGCTTCAGCTGCCAGTCTTGAAACAGAATATCAACATCGTTCGCGAGGGAATGCTGGCCGTTGTTGCCGATGGCACCGGCAAGCGGGCACAGGTTCCCGGCGTCCGGATCGCGGGCAAGACCGGAAGCGCCCAGTTCAAGGGAATCGACCGGAACACGGGGGTTATTGTGAAAAGAACGCGGACGTGGTTCGACAGCTTCGCGCCTTACGAGTCGCCCCGTTACGCGATGGTGATCATGGCCGAGGGGGGCGAATCGGGCGGTGGAACCTGCGCGCCTCTGGCCTCGAAAATTTACGAAGAGCTCTTCAAGCTTGAGAAGCGCCGCGAAGCCGGCAAAGCGCCGTTGACCGTGCCCGCCAAGGCTGTGTCTCCCAGTGAGATCCCGGGCGAGATCGGCGGTGAATTCATCGAGGCCCAGCCTCTGTCACCCGAGGAGCTCCAGCAAATCGAAGAACAACCGGAACAACCGGTGGAGGGTGGATATGACACTCACAATGACTAACTACAAGAAGCAGCAACTGCGGGCTTTCATCATGGAATTCGTCCGCGAATTCCGCTGGGGGGCCTTTTTTGCCACCGTGGTGCTCTCGTTGATCGGGTTCTTTTTTGTCTACAGCGCGACGTACCGGACCGGCAGCGAGGTGAACGTGATCCCCGCGATGGTGAAACAACAGATCTTCTGGTTCGTCGCCGGGTTGATTTGTTATCTCGTTGTGTCGGTCACCGATTATGAGTGGGTCTGCCAAAAGACATGGGTCTTGTATGGCATCATCTTCGTCATGCTGGTCTATGTCGCTCTGGCAGCCATCCTCGCCAAAAAGGGGATGCACCTTCCGCTGACCAAATCGATGTATGGCGCGACCCGATGGCTCAAGATAGGCGACTTCCAATTTCAACCAGCGGAGGTTGCAAAACTGGCATGCCTGCTTGCTGTTTCCTACTTTTTGTACCGATCCAAACGAATCATCCGCACGTGGCAGGCACTCATCATCACCGGAATCATTTCCGGTGCGCCGGGACTTTTGATCGTCATGCAGCCCGACTTGGGCACCGCCATGGTATTGGTGCCGACCACATTCGCGGTGTTATTCATCGCCGGCGCCAGTGTCCACAACATGCTGCTGATCGTGCTCCTGGCCGCCAACGTGGCCGTTTACGGCTACCTGGTGCCCGGCCTCCACCTGCTCAAGCCTCACCAGCGCGATCGCATCGACGTCTTTCTTCATCCGGACAAGGACCCTTTGGGCGATGGCTGGAACCTGAGCCAGTCCCGGATCGCCGTCGGCTCGGGCCGGACGTGGGGCAAGGGATATTTGAAGGGCGACGTGAAGGGGCTCGGCTATCTGCCGCGCACCGTCGCGCACAATGACTTCATCTTCGCCGTCTATGCCGAGGAGACGGGGTATGTCGGAGGAATGATCCTGCTCGGGCTGTACACCATCATCATCGTGAGCGGAATCCGCGTCGCGTTCTTCGCGCGCGATGAGCTGGGAAGACTGCTCGCGCTCGGCGTGACCACGCTGATTTTCTTTCACGTCTTCGTGAACATCGGCATGACGATGGGAATCATGCCGATCACCGGTGTTCCCCTGCCCCTGGTGAGCTACGGCGGAACGTTCATGCTCGTCATCATGGTCTCCCTCGGCATCGTCCAGAGCGTCTGGCTCCACCG
>JAHFSZ010000017.1:0-1531 GCA_023265515.1 Verrucomicrobiota bacterium | reverse complement strand
AAACATCAGCATAAAATAAAAACGAAAAAGGAAATCATCATCAACGCGGAGGCGCTGGAGAAGCGCGCGGCGGTCCTCGAAAATGGACAGCTCGAGGAGTACCATATCGAGCGCACCACCGAGCAGAGGATCGTCGGCAGCATCTTCAAGGGGGTGATCAAAAATCTTGAACCGGGACTGAAGGCTGCTTTCGTCGACATCGGCTTCGAGAAAAACGCCTTTCTTCATTACTGGGACATCGTTCCCGAATCGACCGACACGACCTTCGAGGCGGTCGAGACCAAAAGCGCCCGGAGGAGCGAGAAAAAGCGACGTATCACGATGAAGGACATCCCCCAACTTTATCCGCCCGGCACCGAAGTGATCGTTCAGGTGACCAAGGGTCCGATCAGCACCAAGGGCCCGCGAATCACCACCAACATCAGCCTCGCCGGCCGCTACCTGGTCCTGAATCCGTATTCTGACCAGTCGGGCATCTCACGCAAGATCGAAGACCCGAGGGAACGGTCGCGCCTGCGCAAAATCCTCCAGCAGCTCAACACACGTGACATGGGCGTCATCATCCGGACCGTGGGCATGGACCAGCGGGCGCGCTACTTCGTCCGCGACCTCGAACTCCTGATGGAGGAATGGGAAAAGATCGCCGAGCGCATCAAGCATTCCCCCACTCCCGCCTGCGTCTACCAGGAGCCCGGTTTATTGGAACGCACCGTCCGCGAGTTTCTCACGGAGGACGTCGACCGGATCATCATTGACCATGAAACCGAATACGAGATGGTCAAGAGCATGGTGTCGAAGATCTCGCGCCTGTCGGCACGCAAGGTCCAGCCGTACGTCGGCGCCGCGCCGATCTTTGATTTCTTCAACATCGAGCGGCAGATCGAAAATGCGTTCCGGCGCCAGGTCTGGCTTCGCTGCGGAGGCTACATTGTGATCGACGAAACGGAAGCGCTCGTCGCCATCGACGTCAACACGGGCCGCAACAAGAGCGGCCGCGACCTGGAAAAGACCATCCTCCAGACGAATCTGGAAGCCGCCGACGAAGTGGCCCGGCAGCTGCGCTTGCGCAACATCGGCGGGCTGATCATCATCGACTTTATCGACATGAAATCGCGCGGCGACCAGCGCAATGTCACCGAGCGTCTGCGCGACGCTGTTCACAAGGACAAGGCCAAGACACACATCCTGCCGATCTCGCCACTCGGCCTGACGGAGATGACTCGCCAGCGGCAGGAAGAAAGTCTGGCCGACGCGGTCTACGACGACTGCCCGTACTGCAAGGGCGCCGGCGTCGTCAAATCACCCGTCACGATGAGCGTCGAGATTCAGCGCAAGCTTGCCGAGATCCTCCGCCGCCGCAAGGACAAGGAATCGGAGCTGCAGCTCCGGATCTTCGTCCATCCAGACGTCTTGAAGCGGCTCCGTGATCACGATGAACAGCTGCTGGTCGAAATGGAAAGCCGGCTCCAGGCCCGGCTCTCATTCCGTGTGGACGAGAAACTCCACCACGAGCAGTTTAAGATAGTGAATG
>JAHFSZ010000090.1 GCA_023265515.1 Verrucomicrobiota bacterium | reverse complement strand
CGGCGATGGCCGAGCAGAACAGCCGGATCGCGCGAATCGCATCGTCATTGCCCGGCACTTTGTAGTCGATCATGTCGGGGTCGCAATTCGTATCGATGACGGCGATGACCGGGATGCCGAGTTTGCGCGCTTCCTTGACCGCGATCTCCTCCTGTTTAGGGTCGACGACGAAAACCGCGTCCGGCAGCTTGCGCATTCCCTTGATCCCCCCCAACGACAGTTCGAGTTTGTCCTTTTCGCGCTTGAGGCCCAGCATCTCCTTCTTCGTCAGGGCTTCAACGATTTTTGGGTCGTTTTCCATTTCCTCGAGCCTGCGCAACCGCTCGATGCTCTGGCGAATGGTGGAGAAGTTAGTGAGCGTTCCGCCGAGCCAACGGTTATGGACGTGGAACATGCCGCAGCGCACCGCCTCCTCCCGCACCGCGTCTTGGGCCTGCTTCTTGGTGCCGACGAACAGAACCTGCCCTCCCGATGCGGCGAGATCGCGCACTACGACTTCGAGATCCTTGATCATCGCGACGGTCTGCTGCAGATCGATGATGTGAATGCCGTTGCGCGCGCCGAAGATGTAGGGTTTCATCTTCGGATTCCAGCGGCTGGTTTGATGCCCGAAATGGACTCCCGCTTCGAGCAGTTGTTTCATGGAAATATCAACCATTAAATTTCTCCTTCGGTTTGATCCTCCCCTCTCGTCACTTCCCTCCCGTATCCGCCAGGACACCGCGGAAGGGATCGGAAAGGGTGTGAAATTACAACAAAAAGCCGTCGCTAGATCCGGTCGTCACCGGTTAGCGACGGGCTGACGGTCCGCAGACGCCGTATGATGCTTGATAACCTTGGGCTTTTAACAAAGATCGGCGCCCCGCGCAAGGCAGACGGAAGCAGAGGAGGAAAATTATTGGTTCATGGAATCGAGAAACTCTTTGTTACCCTTGGTTCCGTGCATTTTATCAAGCAAGAATTCCATCGCTTCCACCACGCTCAACTGCGAGAGAACCTTGCGCAAAATCCAGATGCGATTGAGGTCCTCCTTGGCGATCAACAATTCTTCTTTTCGGGTGCCGGACTTGTTGATGTCGATGGCCGGGAAGACCCGTTTGTCCATCAAGCGCCGATCGAGATTCACTTCCATATTGCCGGTGCCCTTGAACTCTTCGAAAATCACCTCGTCCATCCGGCTCCCGGTGTCGATCAAAGCGGTGGCGATAATCGTCAGACTGCCGCCGTCCTCGATGTTGCGCGCGGCGCCGAAAAACTTTTTCGGCTTATGGAGCGCGTTGGAATCGACGCCGCCCGAGAGAATCTTGCCGCTGGGGGGCACCACGGTATTGTAGGCGCGCGCCAGCCGCGTGATGCTGTCGAGCAGGATGACGACATCCTTGCCATGTTCCACCAGGCGCTTCGCCTTCTCGATGACCATCTCGGCGACCTGCACATGCCGGGTGGCCGGCTCATCGAAGGTCGAGCTGATGACTTCGCCGTCCACCGAGCGTTGCATATCGGTGACCTCTTCCGGCCGCTCGTCGATCAGCAGCACGATGAGAATCACTTCTTTCTGGTTGTGCGCGATCGCCTTGGCGATATGCTGCAGCATCATGGTCTTGCCGGTGCGCGGCGCGGCGACGATCAAACCGCGTTGACCCTTGCCGATGGGCGTCAACAAATCAACGATCCGAGTCGTGTAATCGTCGGGCTGGAACTCCAGTTGCAGACGTTCATTGGGATAAAGAGGCGTCAGGTTGTCGAACAGGATTTTGTCTCTGGCCCGCTCCGGATCCTCGTAATTGATGGACTCGACCTTGAGCAGCGCGAAATAACGCTCGCCCTCCTTGGGCGGGCGGATGTGACCGGATATGATGTCCCCGGTGCGCAGATTGAAGCGGCGTATTTGGCTCGGCGAAACGTAGATATCGTCGGGGCCGGGCAGGTAGTTGTAATCCGGCGCCCTGAGAAAACCGAAACCGTCGGGCAGCGTCTCCAGGACGCCTTCGCCGTAAATGTGACCGTTCTGCTCCGTCTGCGCCTGCAGGATCGCGAAAATCAGCTCCTGCTTGCGCATGTTGGCGGCGCCCTCGATATTGAAATTCTTACCGATGAGAGCGAGATCCCCGATCTTTTTTTCTTTGAGAGCCTTGAGGTTCAACCCATTCTCTTCGACGCCCTCCGCTTCGGCGGCTCGACTTGTGCCACGGACCATAGACTATGCCTCTCCTTTCATCACCTTGTGAAACTTACCTTGCCAGCCTGTTATCACCGCGCCCGCGCGACGCGGCGGCAACAGCCATGCGTCAGCGCGAAAGCCACCGCCCAACCGGATAAAAACCAGCGGGCCGATCGGCTGTGGAGCCCCACGGGCAAGCCCGTGGCACGTTCCAGTACGCCCATGGGGCGGAATCCTGAGCAAGAGCCCCCGGCCAAGGCCGGGGCTCGAGTCGAAGGGTTGGGAAAAAATTGCACGGGAGACATTTCAACGCGATCAGCTTGTCGATGCAGATAGGAATCTCGTTAGCGAAAACCAATTCAATTTCAGAACGGACGAACCTAAGCGAATTTGTGTTAGCGTGGGGATCGATTCAATGCGGTTGCTGAATTGACCAATATTTCATTTCTATAGTAAGTAAAGATCCCCGCTAAGTCAACCCCTCTCGGATTTCTCGGCTCTTTTCCAATCCGGGGCGCTGCTCGTTCAGCCACCGTAACAGGCCGCGAATATCATCGGGCAGCGGCGCGCAAAATTCCATGGCCGCTCCGCTGCGAGGGTGATGAATTCCGAGCTTTTCGGCGTGTAAAACCTGCCGCGGAAAATCAGTCACGTAAGCCGGGCTTGAGCCTTTTTGCGACGCCGTCTTTCTTTTATGGCCGTAGACTCGATCTCCCACCAATGGATAGCCCATATCAGCGAGGTGAACGCGGATCTGATGAGTTCGTCCCGTGCGCGGCTTAAGTCTCAATAAACTCACCCAACCGGTCTGCTGGCCATCGCCGATCAGCGGAAAAACATCCTCGACGCGCCATTCGGTTACGGCGTCCCGTGATCGCGACGAAAAACGCACGCTGGACATGCGCTTGCGATCGCTGCGGTGCCGGCCGATGGGGCGGTCGACAACTCCTTCGTTAGAATTCATTTTTCCCCAGACGAGGGCGAGGTATTCTTTGGTAACGCTCCGTTCCTTGAACTGGGCCGCGAGCCTTTGCATCGCCAGCGAGTTCTTCGCGACGACCAGCGCGCCCGAAGTATCTTTATCCAATCGGTGGACGATGCCCGGACGGCGCTCGCCGCCGATCCCCTCGAGGCTTGGACAGTGGTGCAACAGCGCGTTGACAAGAGTCCCGCTGTTCTTTCCGCCGGCCGGGTGGACCGTCATTCCCGACGCCTTGTTAACCACGAGAAAATCATTATCTTCAAACAGAATTTCCAACGGCAGGGCTTCCGGTCTCAATGAAGTTTCCCGCGGCGGCAAACTCTGCATGCGCACTTCATCGTGGAGGCGCAAGCGGGCGCTCGACTTGCCGCGCCGGCCGTTGACCGTCACCTCCCCCGCGACGATCAATCGTTGGATTTCCGCGCGACTCGGCGCGGCAGAATTCAACCCTGAACCCAGATGGCGCGCGAGAAATAAATCCAAGCGCATGCCCGCGGCGCGCGCGTCGATGACGACTTCATGCGGTGCCACGGTCATTCGGCGTCACCCCGCGGTGCCGGCGCGCAAGCCGCACTCCTCGAAGATCGCCCGCGCCCGCGCCACATCCTCGCCCATTTGCGCCACCAGCTCATCGGCCGAGGCGAACTTTTTTTCCGGGCGAATGCGCTTGACGAAATAAAGTTTGACCGCTTCGCCGTAAAGGTCGCCGTCAAAATCCAGGAGAAAGCTCTCTAGGGTTCTCGGTCCGTCGCCAAAGGTCGGGTTGGTTCCAATACTGCTCGCGCTCAAAAATCTTTTAGCGCCGCAGTGAAACAGGGTAGCATAGATTCCATCCATGGGGAGAACCTCGGTGCGGCTGGAAATATTGGCGGTGGGAAATCCCAGGTCCCTGCCGCGCCGCTCGCCGCGCACGACCCGGCCCGAAACGAGATGGTAACGGCCCAGCATGGGCGCCGCTTCATCGACCCGTCCCTCTTCAACCAGTTGCCGCACGAGGGAACTGCTGACCCGGACGCCGCCGAGCAGGATGGGCTCCACGATACCAACGTCAAATCCATCCGCGGAGCCCCAACGCAACAAATCATCGACGCACCCCTTCCTCCCTTGGCCGAAGCGCAAATCCCTGCCCACCCAAATCTTCTTAATCCCCAGCCGTTCCACCAGCACCCGCGTGACGAAATCCCGCGCGGGCACGCTCGCGAATGCGGCGTCGAATTTTTGCATGACCACGATATCGACGTCGAAGGACTGAAACAGCTCCATCTTGTCCTTGTGCGCCAGCAATAATTTCGGCGCCCGCTCTGGCGCAAGGACTTTGAGCGGA
>JAHFSZ010000016.1:27007-40236 GCA_023265515.1 Verrucomicrobiota bacterium | reverse complement strand
TCATCCTTCCAGTCTTGAGTGACGAACCCGTGCTTCATATTCACAAACGGCAGATAATTTCTCATGATTCTTACCGTCTCGAGCAGCCGGATTGTGTTCACCTCTTCGATTGAGTCGGGGCCGTGGTTTTTGCGGAGCAGCGGAATGATTTTCGACTGAACGTTGTCGACGATGTCGCTGTCGTCCTTGCCTTCGATCATCATCAACAGCGCCAGGTGGCCGTCGATCTCGGCGATGTGGCTTTCGTAGATCAGCTGGGTGAAGATCGACAACTCGCGCGGCTCGGTCAGCATCTCCTGGATGAGCTGCGCGCGGCCGATGCCGAGCTTGAACTTCACGATGTAGAGGTGGCGGACATTGTACTGCCCCGATCCCGAAGGCAGCATGTTGACCTGCGTGTAGTAGGAGAGCACGCCCTCCTCTTCCATCTTCGAGCGCTTGCGCGCGACGGTCTTCGAAGGAACGCCGGTCAGCTCGGAGACGGCGTGGTCGCTGAGGCGCGGATCACGGACGAGCGCCCGGGCAATCAACTTCTCCTGCTCATCGAGTTTTCGCATGGTCTTTTCGGGTTGAAATCGGCGTGAAGGATTGATTAACCGGGTTTTGCAGGTGCGAATGGATGCTAACGGTATCGCTCTAAATCAGTCAAAAATCAATAAAAAAGCATTGAAATTGGTCAATTATAGACTATAGTTTCCCTGTTTTAGACGTTTAACATAGAAAACAGGCAAAAAATAGATCGGCCATGGAACCATTCCACGACATCGCACGGAAGGCTCAAGAGTCCAATTTGCTTTACGATCCGCGCTACGAGCATGACGCGTGCGGCGTTGGATTCGTCGCGAACATCGAAGGCAAGCGCTCTTACAAGGTTCTGACGATGGCGATCAATTCGGTCTGCGCGCTCTCCCATCGCGGAGCCATCGACGCGGATATGAAGACGGGCGACGGCGCAGGCGTTCTGACACAAATCCCCTGCAAAATTTTCCGCAAGGAGGTCGAGAAGCTCGGCCACCGGTTGTTCAAGGACTCGGATCTCGGCATTGGTTTTGTTTTCCTGCCGCGAAATTCCTACCAGGCGGGCCGGGCCAGGACCATCATCGAGGACGTGATCCGGCGGCGCGGCATTTTCCTTTTCGGCTGGCGCACGGTGCCGACCAACGCCAACGCGCTCGGCGACAAGGCGTCCTCAACGATGCCGGTCATCGAGCAGGTGTTGATGGGCCGCGACGCGAAGTGGAACGACGATCAGTACGAGCGGACGCTTTTCATTGCGCGCAAGGAAATCGAGCGGCTGATCTCGGAGGCGGGAATCCAGGATTTCTACATTCCGTCGTTTTCTCACCGGCAGATTGTCTACAAGGGCCTGCTCAATTCGCCCCAGCTCGACCAATTTTACAAGGACCTGCGCAATCCGCAGTTCGAGACGGCACTCTGCGTCTATCATCAGCGCTACAGCACGAACACGTTTCCCACCTGGCCGCTGGCCCACCCGTTTCGCATGCTGGGACACAACGGCGAGATCAACACGATCCAGGGCAACCGGCTCTGGATGAAGGCGCGGACGTCTGATTTCCAAAGCGAGATCTTCGGCAAGGACGTCGAATGGCTCGACCCGGTGATCCAGCCCGGCGGCAGTGACTCCGCCAGCGTCGACAACGCGCTTGAGCTTCTGGTTATGGCGGGGCGGCCGATCCTGCACGCGGTGATGATGCTGGTGCCGGCCGCGTGGCGCGTCGAGCCCCGGACGCCCGAAGAGATCAAGGCTTTCTACGAGTATCATTCCTGCCTGATGGAGCCGTGGGACGGTCCGGCGGCGCTGGTTTTCTCCGACGGCGTCACCGTCGGCGCGTGCCTCGACCGGAACGGACTGCGGCCGGCCCGCTACAAAATCACCAGCGACGGTTTCATCGTGATGGGCTCGGAGAACGGGACGATCCCCATACCCGATGGCAAGGTGGTCGAGAAGGGGCGGCTCGGCCCCGGCCAGATCATCGCCGTTGACACGGCCGCCGGAAAGCTTTTCAAAAGTGATGAAATTAAGAAGAACTACGCCACGCGCAAGCCCTACGGCGAGTGGGTGAAGAACCTTGTCCAGTTGCAGGAAACTGCCGGCTCACACGCGCCTTCCTCGGGGCCGTCGGAGATCGATCCGGTCGATCTGATCCTGCAGCAGCTTTCCTTCGGCTACTCGAGCGAGGAAGTGAGCATGATACTCAAGCCGATGTTCGAGACGGGCAAGGAGCCCGTCGGTTCGATGGGCGACGATACGCCGCTGGCCGTCTTGTCGCACCAGCCGCGGCTTCTCTATACCTACTTCAAACAGTTGTTCGCGCAGGTAACCAACCCGCCGATCGACCCTTTGCGCGAGGAACTGGTGATGTCGCTCGAAACTCTGCTCGGCCGTCACTGCAACGTGCTTACGGAGACGCCGGAGCACGCGAGGATGATCCAGCTTCACACTCCTATTTTGACTGACGAAGAGCTGACGATGCTGGAAAGGCCCGCGGAGAGCTTCACCGCCGTCCGGCTGAGCTGTCTCTTCACAAAGGCGGAAGCCGAAGACGGCCTTGCCAGAGCGCTCGACCGGCTCGAGAAGGAGGCCATGGCCGCCGTGGACGCGGGCCATTACGCCGTGATCTTGAGCGACCGGGGCGTCGACCGCGCCCAGGTCCCCGTCCCGATGCTTCTGGCAACCGGCGCCGTCCACCATGCACTCATTCGAGCCGGCAAGCGAAAGCACATCAGCATCATCTGCGAAACCGGCGAGGCGCGGGATGTTCACCACATGGCATGCCTTTTTGGCTATGGCGCGTCGGCGATCAACCCGTGGCTCGCGCTCCAGAGCATCCGCAACGTCATTGACAACTATGAAAACCCCGCCGGAAAACCGACCTGGGAGATCGGGTACAAGAATTTCCGCAAGGCGCTGGAGGCGGGTATTTTGAAGATCATATCGAAGATGGGCATCTCAACGCTCTCCAGCTACCGGGGCGCTCATATCTTCGAGGCCATTGGCGTTCATCCGGACCTGTGCCAGCGTTGCTTTACCGGCACGGCGTCGCGGGTGGGCGGAATTCAACTCAAAGAAATTGCCCGCGAGGCGCTCGAGCGGCACCGGCTGGGTTACGGACTCGCCGAAGAGGCCGAGAAGGCCTTCGCTGAAGGGCCGAAGCCTGTCCCGGCTCTGAAGGATGCGGGCTATTTCCGCTTCCGGCGCGAAGGAGAGCGGCACGCCTACACACCGAATGTGATCATGAGTTTTCACAAGTTCGTGAAATCCGGATCACCCGAGGAATATAAAAAATATGTTGAGACGGTCGGCGAATCGGCGCCCATCGCTCTCCGGCATCTGCTCGCCTTCAAGAAATTAAACGAGCCGGTGCCGCTCGAGGAGGTCGAATCTGCCGAGGACATCGTCAAACGGTTCACGACCGCGGGCATGTCCCTGGGCGCGCTCAGCCCGGAGGCGCATGAATGCCTCGCCATCGCCATGAACCGGATCGGCGCCAAGTCGAATTCCGGCGAGGGCGGCGAAGACGGAACACGGTTTCACGTCCGGCCCAACGGCGACAGCGCCAACAGCGCGATCAAGCAGGTGGCATCGGGCCGCTTCGGCGTGACGCCGGAGTACCTGGCCTCGGCCAAGGAGCTCGAAATCAAGATGGCGCAGGGCTCCAAGCCCGGCGAGGGCGGCCAGCTGCCCGGCCACAAGGTGAGCCCGCTGATTGCCCGGCTTCGGCACAGCGTCCCAGGCGTGACGCTGATTTCGCCGCCGCCGCACCATGATATTTACTCGATCGAGGATCTCGCCCAGCTGATTCACGACCTCAAACAATCCAATCCGCGTGCGAGGGTGTGCGTGAAGCTCGTCGCCGAGGCGGGCGTCGGCACGATCGCCGCCGGCGTCGCCAAGGCATACGCCGACATCGTCCTGATCAGCGGCCATGATGGCGGCACGGGCGCGTCGCCGCTTTCGTCGGTGAAAAACGCCGGCTCACCGTGGGAGATCGGCGTGGCCGAGGCGCAGCAGGTGCTTGTTCTGAACGACCTGCGGGGCCGCGTCGTGCTGAGGACCGACGGTGGCATGAGGACCGGACGCGACATTGTGGTCGCGGCCCTGCTCGGCGCCGAGGAATTCAATTTTGGAACGGCGGCTCTGGTCGCCGCCGGTTGCAAGTATGTCCGGCAGTGCCACCTCAATACTTGCCCAGTGGGCGTCGCCACGCAGGATGAGAAGCTGCGGGGCAAGTTCACCGGCTCACCGGAGATGGTGGTGAATTATTTCATGAGCGTCGCGCAGGAGGTTCGCGAGTTTCTCGCCCAGCTCGGCGTCCGGAACCTGAACGAGGTCATCGGCCGCACGGAGTTTCTGGAACAGCGCCACGTGCCGAACCACCCGAAGGCCAACACCCTCGACCTCTCCAAACTGCTGGCCAAGGCGCCAAACGAGAAGTCACCCCTGCACCATGTCCGCGAGCGAAACGACCGGATCGAAAGCCCGCTTGATGACGTGATCCTGCAGGACGCGAAGGATGCGCTCGCCGACAAGCGGCCGGTCAAGCTTTCCTACAAGATCAAAAACACGCACCGGTGCATTGGGACAAAGTTGTCGGGCGAGATCGCCTACCGTTACGGCGATCACGGCCTGCCCCCGGGCACCGTCGACCTGCACCTGACCGGCAGCGCCGGCCAGAGCTTCGGCACGTTTCTTTGCAACGGAGTCCGCCTGCACCTCACCGGCGAAGCCAACGACTATGTCGGAAAGGGCATGGCCGGCGGCGAAATCATCATCGTCCCGCCGAAGAGCGCGCAGTATGACGCTTCGAAGAACGCGATCCTCGGCAACACCGTCCTCTACGGCGCCACTGGCGGCACGCTCCACGCGGCCGGAATGGCCGGCGAGCGGTTCTGCGTCCGGAACTCGGGCGCGACGGTCGTGGTGGAGGGCTGCGGTGACCACGGCTGTGAGTACATGACCAATGGCGTGGTGCTGATCCTCGGGGCAACCGGTAACAACTTCGCCGCCGGCATGTCAGGCGGCGAGGCGTTCGTCCTCGATGAGGAAGGAGATTTCGAAAAACACCTCAACATGCAGATGGTGAAACTCGAGGAGCCGACGACTGAAGATTTTGTGCTGGTCCAGTCGCTCATCTACCAGCATATCGAGAAAACCGAGAGCGAAAAGGCCAAAAAGATCCTGGCCAATTGGAAGGCTTACCAAACGCGTTTCCGCAAGGTGACCCCGCATCCTCCGGAGATCAAGTTTGAGAAGGGCTCTGCTCAGGCTGCCGCGAATTCGGACCTAATTTCGGCCCCCGCGGTCACAAAGATCTAGGCGCCTTCTTCGCCCAGCAGTTGACCGTGTACCGTTAACCATTTACCGCGTTTTAGCAACCGCCGTACACGGTACACGATGAACGGTAAACGCGCCCGTTAGAGGCGCTGCTCCACCCAGGGCACGGTGCCGATTTTAGACAACCACGCCGAAGCTTGCTGTGTGGCGTAGCCGTGTTCGATGCTCGCGCCGAGCCAGACAATCAAAAGCCCCAACAGCACGCCGCGCAATCCGCTCCGAATGAGGTCAATCCATTTGGCCTTGGAGGACTTGGAAATCGTCAAAAGGACGCATACCCACGCAACGCTGCTGACGGCAAGCGTGAGAAAAAGATAAGTCCCGCTCAGCCCGCCCGGCCAGATGGCCCAGTAAACCGCCCCGGGCGCAATGGCCACGACGAAGCCCCAGAGCCCTGCCTCCGGCTCGAAGGACTGCCTGGCTGGCGAACCCCAGCGCAACAGGAGCCAGCCGGCCAACGCAAGGATCAAAGCGCTGTCGAGAAACACAATCAGCGTCAGCGCGGCCGGTTGCAGTTCCTCCTGGGCCCTGCGAGTCTTTTCCAGCCACGGCCCGACGCCAACCTCTCGGAGCCGCAGGAAAGACTCCCAGTAATCGTTCCGTTTCTGCCGCTCGCCAACGTCGTCGAGAAATTCCAAAAATTCATTTTGAAGCGGGGCCCATTCGCCGGAGCCGGATGAATTCTTGCTCATCGAGCCCATCGCCCGCAGGCAAATCTGCTCGGCGGCCGAAGCCTGGCGGATCGTGGAGGCGTCCCACCACTCCTTCTCGCCAAGATTGAGGTGCAACAGGGCAAAGTCCAATGCCCGCTCCTGGTTGTACTTTTTGACGGCCGCGCGCGTTGTCTCGTAGAGCCATTGGCTCATGGCATTGAATGGATGCGGGCCGTCGAGGGCCTGCCAGGGACTGGAACCAGGAAGGTCCCCCTGGGCGGCCAGAACCGCCTGCGAACGGTTGACGTCGAGAAGATACGAATTGAAGCCGGGCATCGCATTGGCAATCCGTATCAACTTCAGCGCACCATCGAAGTTCTTCAACAAACAGTTTTTGGCCGCCTGGCAGTAAGCAAAATATCCGTTGCCCGGATCCTTCTCGAGGCCCCTGGCGCACACCCAGTCAAGCAGCGCCGCCGCCTTCACGACCCCGGGGGATTTGGCATCGCCGGATGGAAAATGTCTTAACAGCGAACAGGCAAGAAGCGCCAGGATTTTGGGCTCACCCACGGCCCCGGCGTTTTCCTGCAGCAGGGCCTGCGCGCGCGCCTGATTGAACGGCGTATTGTTGATCTGAAAATCAATGTGGCGCGCGAGCCGCGAGATCCGTCCATCTTCAAAGATTGCCTGGCTGGGCATGAAAACCATCATTGGCAGCGGCTCGCGGTCCAGCGCCTTTCCTCCAAAAACAGAGAGATGCCAGAGGGCGCGGGCCTGGATCCAACGGAATCCGGGCCAAAGCCAGCAGAGCAAAATGCCTGCGGCCAGAAGAAGCAGGATCCCCCGGTCGATCGTGCGAGTGAGACTTCCGGTTTCGGCCATGGTCGACCCGGGGCGGGTTAGACTTGAACAAGGGTTTTGTTCGGAACAATAAGCGCAACCTTGCAACGCGGACAGTCGATCTCATAACCCCCGGCGGAAGCATGGATGACGATGCGTAGATCGCACTTCGGGCAGTCGAAAATGACGTCGTCCGGCGTTTTCTCGGCGTGATGGTAAAGATGAAACCGGGGGCGGTAACGGCGGACGATTTCGCGGCGGATTTTCTCAAGCTTCTCGTGCACCTCTTGCTCGAATGAATCCGGCGGCTGAACGGCGACGATAAAAAGGACTCCCGCTCTCTGGATGAGCAGGTCGTACTCCTCGGTGGAAACGGAAATGCTCTGTGTCTCGGCAAGCTTCAGCTTGCTCAGATCGCCCGACAAATCGTGCAAGGTCAGCGGGATTTGCTCCAGAAAATGATCGTGCCCAAGTTCGTCGGGCAGATAGCCGGCGACCCAGAGGCCGAGCGATGTGACAAGCGCCAGCCCCTCGAGTTTCGCGTCCTTCATCGCGGCTTCGAGCAGTTCCTGAAGCGGGACGGCGCGATCGGCGGGCAGGCGGAGGGATTTTTGGAGGTCGGCATCGGCGCCCGAGGCCTCCTCGACGGACGTGAGCCGCTGAAGGGTCGCGGAATCAAGGCCGTTGATCTTTGAAAATTCCTCGAAAGCGAAGATCCGCATCGACTCGGTGCGATAATCGACGATCTTCTGCGCGAGCTCCTCCTCGAGCTCGAAAATGTCGCGGATCTGTTCAGCGGAAACTTCGTTGATGTCGACCAGGAGAACTCCCGACGAGGCGATGGTGTCAAGGTCGTTGGGCGCGGCTTGAAGCTGTGTTCCTGTTCCCATTGCTAAAGTGCGCCTTCGTCAGAGGGCGGCTTTGCTGAGTTCGCTGGGACTCATTCTGAGCATACAATCTTTTAACAAAGGCACTTTGGTTTGGCTATGGGAAATTACGATCAGCGTCAGATCGCCGACGGGCTTGGCAAGCACGTTGCCGACCTTAAACTTGATATGGATGAGCTGAAGCGGCATCCCTTGGAGCCGGAGGACGGTACACATCTGGCTGGTGATGCGCGCGGCCGTTCCGAGCATTTCAAAGCTCCACTCTTTGGAAAATTTTTTCACCAGAAGCTGAACGGGCTTGCGGAAAATCGCATAACCGTGCAGGCCCTGAGTCTTCTTAATCATCTCCATGGTCGGGGCAGCCGGTTGCTTGCCGCCATCCACTGGATCGAGGAATTCATCACCCAAGACACGGCGGATTTTTTCGATGACCCCCTCCTCGCGGCTTGCCCAACCCAGCAGGACGGTCTTCTCCTTGTAAGGGAGAATTGCAAGATTCATCGATGGGCTGACGTAATGGACGCTCAGCGGCATTTCCCATTGGAAAACCCCCGCGAGCTCCTTCAACTTCGCGATCGTAAAAGATGCCACCCCGCGCATCAGGGTCGGGTCCGGGCATTGGAACTCGTGCTCGATATTCCCATGCGAGTCCATCTGAAGGCCGCATCGCACACCCGTCTGCTGGATCAGTTTTTCACTCACCACCACCTTGGGCGCGACGCGCGAGATCCGCGCGAAGGAAGGCGACGTTTTTTTCTCACCGGGGGTTTTGGAACCCGCTGGCGTCTCGCCGGTGACAAATGTGCGAAACTCGCGGTTGACCGCCGTCGTGTTGACGGACGGCTTTTTTTTCAGATCCTTTCGCCACTCCGAAAAAACCTCCTCCCAAGTCAGATCGAGGGTGCGATCGCTCAGCGGCAATTCGCCCCGTATTTCGTAGATCCCATCATACCAGGAAACGATCTCGCAAAATGCATCGCGCCCTTTGAGCGCCTGAGTTTGAGCATGGATCAGTTTCCCCTCCTTGAAGCTCATCACGCCGCGGTCAAAACCCATGTAGATGTTCACGGTCAAGCCCTTGCCTGATTCGACCTCCCGGCCGATGACTTGGCCGATCTCGGCCGCGTCGAGTTCACCGCGCGGGGCCTCCGGGCTGCCCTTGAGAAGCCCGATGACCCGCTCGGCCGCTGCATCATACCCCGGCAGTGAGGCCGGCTTTTCGAAGTAAAGAATCGCCCCGTACTCCGCGGCCTTTTTCCGCTCGTTTTCATCGGTTTGCGTGGCCATCACCGCCCGGGCCACATAGGGAAAACGCTGCTGGACCTGGAGCAGGAGCTGCAGCCCGTCCACGACGGGAAGACGCGTGTCGGTGAGAATGACGTCGCAAGGCCGCAGGCTGAGGTGTTTGAGCGCCATCTTGGCATCGGTGACAAAGTTGATCATGACGCCATCGCTCTTTCTTGCAATCGCCTCTCCAAAAGCGCGGCAAAACAGGGGCTGGTGGTAGACTAATAGAAGTTGCTTCATCTCCGGGATCTGGGTTTGCGAGCCGGCGCCCTCGAGAAACTACAACACGGCCTTTTTGATTTCATTGGCGGTGATCCTGGACAGACAGTCCTTCAACAATGGCACCTTGGCCTCGTGATGGCAAATCGTTATCAACATCAGATCTTCACAGGGGATTGCGAAAATACTTCCGGGATCGAACTTGATCTGGGCAAGTTTGACCGGCAGCTTTTGCAACTGCAACACCATGCAGATCTGCGCCGTGACCCGCGCGGTGCTTTGCAGCAGGCCGAAGTTCCACTGGGCCGAAAATTTCTTCACCAGAATCTGGTGGTCCTTGTTGAAGATGGCGTACCCGTGGAGGCCGGGAATTTTTTTCATCGCGTCGATGGTGGCGGGCAGGCGCGGCTTGGTGACACTCGCCCGGTCAAGCAGGCCGACGCCGAAAACTTGATTGATCTTTTCGATCGTGGGGTCCTGCCCCGAGGCCCAGCCGAGCAGGACGGTTTTGTCCGCGAAGGGAAGGGCCGCCAGCTCCGTCGACTCGTGGACGAAATGAATGCTCCGAGGCGGTTCCCACTGGAATTGCTTTGCAACCTCCTTCACCTTGGCCGAAGTGAACGTGGCGATGCCGACGAAGAGTTTGAGGTCCGGACAGCGGATCTCCTGCCGGACCGTTCCCTTTCCATCGATCTCCAGCGCAAATTGAAGCCCCGTGGACACGATGAATTTCTCGTTGAGCGCCACGTCGCTCCGCAAAGGCGCCGCCGCGGCTGGCACCGGCTTGATGCGCGCCGTCGGTTGCACCGCCGTCGAAGCAATCGGATCCGACTTGGTCAACCGCCTTGGCATGCTTTGGGGAGGCGGAAAACCGCCATGCTTGTCCGCGACTGGGGCCGGCTTGACACTCTGGGCCGTCGCAATGGGTTCCCGCGCACCCGTGGACTTTGTTTCCAGAGAAGACGCGGAAGCCACGTTCTCCGGCTCCATCCAGAGGGCAAAAACATCCTCCCAGGGAAAGTCCAGCGTCCGTTTTGGCGGCTCCTGAAAATCTCTTTTCTCGAAAATCCCGGCCTGCCAGCCGAACATCTCCTCGAGCGCGTTGCTGCCGCGGCTGTAAGGCGTCTGAGCATGGACAATCCGCCCATCTGAAAGGTAAAGGAGGCCGGAGCCCGCGGCCGCGTACACCGCCAGCACGCACGACTTTGGCGGCTCGTCGCCGCCGGCGATCATCTCATCGAGCTTTAGATTGGCCAATGAACCGCGCGGCACTTCAGGCGTCTTGGCGAGGATCTCCGCGATCTGGCTGACCGCCTTGTCGTAATCGGGCGGCGTCGCAGGCTTCTCAATATACGAAACGCTCCCGTAATCCTGCGCCTTTTGGCTGTCGCGCGGACTCGCGTGCGATGCCATCATCACCTTGGTCAGATGCGGATAACTCCGCCGCACTCGAAGAAAAAGCTGCAGTCCATCGACCTCCGGCAGGCGGAGATCCGCGATGAGCAAATCGCACGGATGGAAGCCCAGATGTTTCAACGCGGCTTTTGCGTTTTCCGCCAGGCCCATTTCGACTTGGGGATTCCTCTTGAGAAAGTGGTCGCGAAACGCCTTCGAAAAGAGGTTGTTGTTATCAACGAGCAGGACGTACTTTTTTCCAGCCATGGCCAGCTTACTTGCCGATCTTCTTCAGTTGCTCTTCCATTTTCTCGTGATCCTGGTCGAGCTTCTGGATCCGGACTTTCAGGCGGTTGGCCTGGGTGACATGGTCGTGCCATTTATTCATCGCCTCGGTGTACTGCATCCGGTTCTCGGCGATCTGCTTCTGCAACAAATCTCGCTTTTCCGCCCCCGTTGCCGCGTCGTGATGCTCGATGGCCTGCGTGACATGCACCTGCTGTGGAACCTGGATCTCCTTTCCGCAAAGCGGACAGTTGATCTTCAAGTCGGCGGCGCGTTCGTCGATGACCAGGAGCTTCTTGCATTCCGGGCAGTCGAAAACCAGGTCATGCTCCGTGACCGTTTCCGGTGAAAGCGGCTCAGGCGCGTTTTTTTTGGCAGGCATGCAAAACCCTTGATCGGCAGTCCTGAAAAGCTACAGGACATTCATTCAAAACTACCCTATTTCGGCCGAATCGCAATTCCTTCAGCCCTTCTTTTGCCTCTTCTCCTGGTCCCTCACCCATTGACCCAGCTCCACCGTCAATTCGTACCGCAGAAATGGGGTAATGAAATAGATCCCCTTGAAATACGCCAGCACCTCGCCGGCGATCTCCCGGGCGATCTCGAGGCCCTCCTTCGCGCCAGCCTCCCCCTCTCTGTCCCGCATGCGCTCCCGAACGGCTTCGGGGATCACGATTCCGGGCACCTCGTTATGAAGGAATTCCGCGTTCCGGGAGTGTAGAAGCGGCATTACGCCAAGCAGGATCGGTACGCTGAATCCTTTCGTTGCATCATGGACCAGCCGCGCCTGCTTCGGATCGAAGATCGGCTGGGTCATCACGTACTGCGCGCCGGCCTTGAGCTTCCGTTCCAGCCGCTTGAGCTGAACGTCGAGGTTTTTCACGTTGGGGTTGAACGAGCATCCGGTCACAAACCGCGTCTGCGCCTTCAGATCGCGTCCAGAAGGCGTGCGGCCTTCATTCATCTGGGCCATCATCTGGATCAACGTCACGGAATTGAGATCGTACACCGAGGTTGCGCCCGGATGGTCGCCCGTCTTGGCGGGATCGCCGGTCAGCGCCAGCACGTGATTCATGCCGAGTGCATGGATCCCAAGAAGCTCGGACTGCATGCCGATCAGGTTCCGGTCGCGGCAGGCCAGGTGCAGGAGCGGACGGATCTTCAGTTTCTGCTGAAGAAGATGCGCAACGGCAACGTTGTTCACGCGCATGATGGCAAGCGAATTGTCGGCGAGCGTGATCGCGTCGGTGCCGGAGTCCTTGAGGGCCTTTGCCCCGGCAAACATTTTATCAAGCTGAAGCGTCTTCGGAGGGTCGAGTTCGGTGACGATCAACGTCCGCTTTCGAATGACGTCCAAGATCGTTTCTTCGTGGAACTCCGTCGGCGCGTGCGAGAGACGCGGGCTGCGCTTGATGGCGGCCGCACGGATGCGGACCTCGGGGGGCTTCACCGGGAGAATCCGGCCCAGCGCGGCGATGTGCGCCGGCGTGGTCCCGCAGCAACCGCCGATCAGCCGCACACCCATGTTCACCAGTTCCAAGCCGCGCTCGGCAAAGTAGTCCGGGTAAGCCATGAAATGGTACCGGCCCTCAGAGTATTGCGCGCGTGTGGCATTCGGGAAGGCCGACAGCGCGACGCCCTCGGCCCGCGGAAACTTCGAGATCACCTGGATCATCCCCTGCGGCCCGACGGCACAGTTGGCGCCAACGACATGGACGCCCTTTTTCATCAAAACCTCGACGCAGGTCGCGATCGAAGTCCCATCAGGCGCATGTCCGTCCTCGGAGTAAAACATCGAGCAAACCACCGGGGAGTGGTGAAGTGACTGGACGACATAGAGCGCCGACAAAAGCTCGGAAAGGTCGTGAAACGTTTCCAAAAAGATCAGATTCACACCTCCATCCAGCAAGGCGCCAATCTGCTGTCGGAAGAGCGCCTCGCGGTCGACACCGCCGCTCGTCGCCTCCTCGGCGCTCAATCCGAGCGGGCCGACGGAACCGGCGATCCAGGTCCCGTTTCTGCCCACGGCAGCCTTTGCGACCTGCACCGATTTCCAGTTGATCTCGGCAATGCGGTTTTCGAGGCCGTGGTGGGCCAGCTTTCGGGCGTTGGCGCCGTAGGAATTGGTTTTGATAACGCGGGCGCCTGCGGCAATGTACTCGCGGTGGATTTTTTCGATCCGGTCCGGATCGCTCAGAACCAGCCCTTCGACGCAATGATCGGCTGGCAGGCCACGTTCATGCAGGAGGGTCCCCATCGCCCCATCGCCGAGGACAATTTCGGATTCGAGGACTTCGAGGATGTCGG
>JAHFSZ010000016.1:16077-26907 GCA_023265515.1 Verrucomicrobiota bacterium | reverse complement strand
ACCCGCTTGCCGGAGCGGACAGCCGGCGCCATCGTCTGTTCCCAGTAAGGAAGCATTCGATCAACCACATCCTTCAGGCATTCGGTTCGCGGAAGATCCTTCTGCGGAACCTCCTTGTAGCGGGGATCGTTGCCGGGAAACATCTCGTCGGTCTTCTCAAGCGGAGGCGGGGCGATGTCGTAGGCGCGCCGCCAAATCAAAACTTTTTCATCGCCGTACTTGGCCGCTGTCTCCGCTTTGTCCAGTCCCTGCAGCGCGCCGTAGTGGCGCTCATTGAGCCGCCAGTTATTGTGGACCGGGATCCACATCAGATCCATCTCCTCAAGTGTGATCCAGAGCGTCCGGATCGCCCGCTTCAGCATCGAAGTGAAGGCGATGTCGAACGAGTAACCCTCCTGCTTCAGCAGCTTTCCCGAGCGGCGCGCCTCCGCAAGCCCCTTCTCCGAAAGATCAACGTCCACCCAGCCGGTAAAAAGATTCTTCCGGTTCCAGATGCTCTCCCCATGCCGCAACAAGACCAATTTATGTGTCGTAGCCAAGTGTCCTCCGTTGGTTTGTCAATCCGAAGCAGGTTTGGTTGGGTGGTCATCCCAAAACTGAATGGCCTGGTCATCCAATTGGATATTCACCAATCGCCACTTGTCCTTCGGGCGGTAGAAGGTGAAGCGCCAGCGCAGGGGACGCTCGTCCTGCCAGGAAAAGTAGATGAGCTGCATCAGGCTGAAACCTTTGCGCTTGTATTCCAGGAGCTCGGAGCCGAGCACCGGGCCGAAGGACGTGAGCGCCTCGCGCGTTTGAGTCTTGAGCTGGGCGACGTCCTCCGCCTTGCCCTTGATCTTGCTGCCCTTGAGAAGCTCGTCATAGGCTTGCTCGATCTTGTCCTTCTTCAGAAGGTCAAAAAACTTCCCGGTCATCTGGGTCAGTTCCTCGGGCGGCGGCGGCTCAGCGGAAAAGAGCGGGGCGCCCACGAGGGCCACCAAGGCTAAAAGGAATGCAATGGTCGTTTTCATTCGCCTTAGTTATTAATGGAGGGAAAAAACAGGTCAAGCATCCGCTTGTCAAAGTGGTACAGGACATACCCGGGCATGCCTTCCTCCCGGATAATCCTGAGCTGGCGATTAAGCTGGGACGGCTTTTTCATCATGTAGACGCCCAAACCCGGGTAGATCGGCACGCGCCCACCCACCTCCGATTTTTGCTTGCGCGTCCATTTCCGCAGGGCCGTCTCGCTCGTGGTGTAGGACATCGGGCAGACGAAATCCAAATACCCTGCCCGAACCCATCGCGGCCAATCCTGGCCGAACTCTTCACACCCGATGTCGGGGTCGTTCCAGACCGCGGCTGAGATTTTGATGTCGGAGTTGGCCGCCCGGACGGAATGGCTCACGCTCTTGACGAGGCCGGTGATCACGTTCTGTTTCCAGCGCTGGTACTCGTCCGCCAGCTTTCCCTTCCGGACGCCGGACGGCCAGTCCTTCACCGTCCGCCCCGTATCTTCTTTATAACGTTTCCGGGCCGCGGGGCTGTAATCGACACTGTAGATTGGATAGCGAATATAATCAAATTGCACGCCATCCAGATCAAACTTCGTCGCCAGCTCAATCATGGCCGCCTTTTCAAAATCAAGGGTGTTGTCCGCGGCGGGCGCGCGCACCACGGCCCCGTAGCTGGGACGAATAATGTGACCTCTGTAATCCATCATCGCCTCGCCGCGCGCGATCACCTTGTTCATGGTCGATGTGGGCGCGTTGTGCATCATGAAGCAGACGTGCCATGCGTGGATCTTGATCCCGTGTCGGTGGGCCGCTTCGATCCAGCGCCGGGCCTGGTTGCCGCTGTCCGGCGCTGTCGGCATCACGCTGCTCGGATAATAGGCGGCTCCACCCGAACTCAGCCGCACGAAGACATTGTTGAACCCCTCCGCCTTGAGGTGAACCATCGTGTGCTCGGCGTCCAGGTCGCGTGGATCATAGATCCAGACGCCTCGGAATTCGGCGCGCGCTGTTTGAATTCCCAGGAGAGCATAAAGACCTGCAACCCATATAAAAGTATAAGTACGCATTATTGCGCGAAGCCGGTGAATTTTGAAAGACCCAAAATGCTCAATGATAAATGTTCAATGATCAATGACCGCTACTGCCGCCGAGGTTTCGGCTTGTAGTTCGTGATAATGCAAAGATCGCCGAGCACCTCGCACTGGCAGGAGAGCCGCCAGTTGTCGGGCTTGCCAGCCAGATGTTTTTTTTCCGCTTCCGTCCTTGGCGTCAGGTTCTCCATTCCCTCGACGATTTGCATGGTGCAGGTGCCGCATTGGCCGAGGCCGTGGCAATTCGCGAGCCGGTCAACCCCCACATAAACGTCGATGCCCGCCTTCAGGGCAGCCTTTCGGAGATTGGCGTACTTTCCGACCTCAATTTTCCTCTCCTCCAGCAAAAATTCGATTTTCGGCATGGCGGCAATCTAATAGAACTGAGAAGCGGGAATCAATAGCTTTAAAAATGTATCCAGTAGCTGGTGGCTACTCAAGAGGGACCATGACCTTCAAGCCGAGCGGAATGATTTCAACCTCCGCCGGCAAAAATCCGAGCATCTCGCCGTCCACCTCGATGGGAATCTCCGCGTCGGCGGTCACGCGGGCGTTCCGCGCCTTCGCATAAGAAACATCCTCGAAGCGGGTGTGCGTCCGGCGCAAGACACCCTGAAGATAATGGAGCAGATTCCAGTAGCCTTGCTTCTGAAAAATGCAGGTGTCCAGCCACCCGTCGTCGATTCGGGCCCGCTTGAGGATCGCGAAGGGCCCGCCGTAGAACCGGCCATTGCCGAAGATCACACAAGCCCCTTCGATCGCCGGCCGGCCATCCAGTTCCACGCGCACGGGCGGAGAGTTTTCCGCCGCCACTTTCAACCCCGCAAAAACATAGCTCAGCGGGCCCCAGATCCTCTTTTGCGCGCGCGTCACTCGCTGGACGGCTCGCGCGTCCAGGCCCGCGCCCGCAAGCTGCGTGAAGTAGCGCGTTTTCCGGCTGTTCCCCGGACCGCAGGTCATTTTACCCAGATCGATCGAGCGAGCCCGGCCATCCGCCACCACTTTCCAGGCGCGGTCCATATGCCGGGGGATGCCAAGCTCGCGCGCCAGAACGTTCACAGAACCCAGCGGCAGGATTCCAAGCACGGCGCCCGAACCCGCGATGCCATTGGCCACTTCGTTCACCGTTCCGTCGCCGCCTGCGGCGACCACCAGCTCCAACCCTTCCTCAACCGCCTTTCGGGCCAGCTCAGTCGCGTGGCCGGCCGCGCGGCTGAGCACCACCTCGACACGGCACGATTCCGGGAAATGCCCGAGCGAAATCCGTCCCGCCTTCTCGCCGCGGGCCGCGGGGTTCAAGATGACGCGGCAGCGCTTGGCCGCCGTCTTCATGCGCGTTTCTTCCCCGGCAAAATTGACCTTTCCTTCGTTCAAAAAACCATCTTACCATTCCCATTCCCGATGAAAAAGGTCATTCTGATCCTGGGAATCCTTTTCTTTCTGCTGATCTCGGCGGTGATCGGGGTCTTGCTCTACGCCAACCATTACGTCCAATCCCCGGCATTCAAGGAACGCCTCGTCGCGGAAATCTCGAAAGTGACGGGTGGCACCGTCCAGATCGATACCATTAACGTTTCGCTCACGAGCCGGATCGAAGTCGGCGGCATCAAGCTCGACCGGAGCGACCAGAAAACCGGCTCGCAGGTGTTTTCCACGAAGAAATTCCTCGTCAAGTTCAACCTGTGGGGACTGTTGCACAAGAGAATCGAAATCGAAGAGCTTAAGCTCGACTCGCCCGACATCAAGATCGTCAGCGCGCCAACGCCCCCGCCTCCGGCCGCGCCGCCCGAGACGATCACGCCCGGAACCCCGCCCCTCACGCCATCGGAGGCACCGAGCCCTTCCGGCCAGCTTCCTGGTACGGAGCGGGCCCAGGCGCGGGCCCTGCCAGAGACAGCGCAACCCGGCACTGCCGCCAAGCCCAGCATCGACCTGGTGATCCGGAAGGCCGAAGTCAGCAATGGAAAACTCGACATTACTCTGCCCGACGGCAAACGACTGCTGCTGGAAAATTTCGATTTGAAATCCATTTTCCAGGAAACGAGCGGGCCGCTCCAGTTTCGCGGAGATGCGACGTGCGAAAGTGCGACTTTCGACGGACATCCCCCGCTGACCGCCCTGAAAGCAACCTTCCGCTTCGACAAGGACACCTTGTTCCTGGAAAAGGCGAATGCGACTGCCTTTCGTGGCGCCGTCGAAGTGAACGGCCAGGTAAAAATTTCCGGCAACCGTCCCTTCACTTTCCATCTCAAAGCCTCGAACCTCGATTTGAAGGCCTTTCTTGAGGAAAAACCCGAGTTGGCCCAAGCCATGGAAGGCGACGCCAACGCGAACGTCGATGTGGAGGGGAATTTTGAAAACCTACTGGACATGACCGGAAAAGGATTCGCGGAAGTCAAAGACGGCCATATCACCACCAAACCGATCCAGTTCTTGATGTTCACCTACCAGATCCCGGAGCTTCAGGTGATCACCCCGACCAAGTGGGAAACGGATTTCACCCTCGGCGGACGCAAGATGCAGGTCAGCCGCTACGAGGCCATCTCGCAGGACGTGCGACTCGATGCAACCGGATGGTTTGACCTCGAGCAAAACACGATGGATCTCAATCTGCATCTCGCCATCAGCGACGCCGTCAAGGGCCGCCTCCCCCCCGGAATTTCGGCGGGACTGCAGCCGGAGCCCAACGGATTTTCCGGTATCGCCTTTCGCGAATGGGGCCCGCGCGACAACCCGCAAAACGACCTGAAGAGCAAATTTGCCGAAGGGGTCGTCGATAACTTTCTCACGACGCAGGTCCCCCAGAACATCATCAACAACACTTTTGACAAGCTCGAAGGGATGATCAAGAATCCCGCGAACGGCGCCACCAACACGCCTTCGATTTTGGAAAACATCCTCGGCACTGCCGCAAATCCTCCACCCACCACGAACTCCGCTCCCGCCGACGCCGTGCCTCCGCCCTCCACCAACTCGGCGCCCGAAAAAGAGCTGCTCAAGAAGCTCAAAAAGCTGTTTTAACCTTGGTTTTTGAGGGACCCGGCGATTCCCACTTGATTTTATAGGGGCCGGAGCTACATACCCTCTTCTTGCTGAGATTTGAACCTCTCACAAAAAATGAGTCTTATTGTACAAAAATACGGCGGCACCTCGGTCGGCAATGCCGAACGAATCCGCAGTGTCGCCAAGCGCATTAAAAAAGCGCAGGATGACGGCCACCAGGTCGTCGTCGTCGTCTCGGCCATGTCCGGAGTCACCGACGACTTGATCAAGCTCGCCCGCGAAATCCATCCCACCCCGGACGAACGCGAGATGGACATGCTGCTGGCCACCGGTGAGCAGACCACCGTGGCCCTCACCGCCATGGCACTCCATGCGCTCGGCGCCAAGGCCTCCTCGCTCACCGGCGCGCAGGCCGGCATCGTCACCGACCATGTCCACACCAAGGCCAAGATCTCGGACTTGCGGCCGAAACGCGTCCAGGAACTCCTCAAACAGGGTCATATCGTGATCGTCGCCGGCTTCCAGGGCGTCACCGAGGACAACCGGATCACCACGCTCGGCCGCGGCGGCTCAGACCTGACTGCCATCGCGCTCGCGGCGGCGCTCAAGGCCGACGTCTGCCAGATTTTCACGGACGTCGACGGCGTCTACACCGCCGATCCGCGCGCCGTGCCGGATGCGAGAAAACTTCCGGAGATTTCCTACGACGAGCTGCTCGAGATGGCCGGCGCCGGCTCGAAGGTGATGCAGGCCCGCTCCGTGGAGTTCGCAAAAAAATTCAACATTGTTTTTGAAGTCCGTTCCAGCATGAACGACAACCCGGGCACGCTGGTCAAAAAGGAGAGCAAAGATATGGAAAACGTAGTCATCCGCGGCGTCTCGCTTGACAAGAACCAGGTCAAATTCACGATCGAGCGGGTCCCCGACCGTCCCGGCCTCGCGGCGAAAATTTTCAACGCCCTCGCTGAAGGCAATATCAATGTCGACATGATCGTCCAGAACGCGAGTTCCTCTGGCGAGAAGACCACCGACGTTTCGTTCACGATCACCAAGGATGACCTGGCCAAGACCCGGAAGATTCTCGATCCGATCGCACAGGAGATCAAGGCCGGGGCGATCACCCACCGGGAGAACGCGGCCAAGCTCTCCGTCGTCGGCATCGGCATGAAGTCACACTCGGGCGTCGCCGCCAACATGTTCGACGCACTCGGCCAGGCGGAGGTGAACATCCAGATGATCTCCACCAGCGAGATCAAGATCTCGGTCCTCATTGATCTGAAGGATGCCGAGAAGGCGACGAGGGCGGTTCACGAACGCTTCGGCCTCTCTAAATAACGTGTACCGTGAACCGTGTGCCGTTGACCGCAATGATCGTTTGACACGGTAAACGGTGAACGGTGAACGGTAAACCTTGCGTCTGCCTGCTTGTCCTTTGCCCGCTTTTAGTCAATATTAGCTGTTTCAGGCAGACGCGACATGAAACAGACGATCACGATCTATGACACCACCCTGCGCGATGGCACGCAGGCCGAAGGCGTCAATTTCTCCGTGTCCGACAAGCTGCGGATCGCGGAGAAACTGGACGCTTTTGGCGTTCACTACATCGAGGGCGGGTGGCCGGCGTCCAACCCGAAGGACATGGAGTTCTTCGTCGAGAGCCGCAAACACACGTTCAAGCATGCGCGGGTCGCCGCGTTCGGAAGCACCCGCCGGGCTCATACGAACGTCGAGAAAGACCCTCAGGTCCAGCTCCTGCTCGAAGCCCACACCCCCGCGGTGACCATCTTCGGCAAAAGCTGGCTGCTTCACGTCCGCGAGGCGCTCAAGACCACACCGGAGGAAAATCTGGCGATGATCGGCGACACCATCCGCTATCTGAAGTCAAAAAAGAAGGAAGTGATCTACGACGCCGAGCACTTCTTTGACGGCTACAAGGACGACTCCGAGTACGCCCTGCGCACCATCAGCGCCGCTGCGGAAGCCGGAGCCGACTATATCGTCCTCTGCGACACCAATGGGGGCTCGCTTCCGAGCGAGGTGAGCGCGATCACCGACGCAGTCATTTCGACTTTGCCGGATGCGAAAATCGGAATCCATACCCACGACGATGCAGGCATGGGCGTTGCCAACGCTCTTGCCGCCATCGAGGCCGGGGCCCTGCAAGTCCAGGGAACCATCAACGGCTACGGCGAACGGACCGGCAATTGCAACCTGACGACGGTCATCCCGAACCTCGTGCTTAAATTGAAAAGGAATTCGATCCCTCCGTCGAACCTGAAACATCTGAGCGAGCTTTCGGCGTTCGTCGACGACCTGGCCAACATGAGGCCCAACGTGCGCGCGCCGTACGTGGGGGCCGCGTCGTTCGCCCACAAGGGCGGCATCCATGTCAGCGCCGTCCAGAAAAACGCCCGCTCCTACGAACACATCGAACCGGAGCTGGTCGGCAACAAGCAGCGCGTCCTGGTCTCGGAGCTGTCGGGACGCAGCAACGTCCTGGTGAAGGCCCGGGAGCTGGGGTTCCATTTCGACAAGGACGACCCGCGCGTGAAGGAGATCCTGAACGAGCTGAAAAAGCTGGAACACGAGGGCTATGCATTCGAGGCCGCCGACGCGTCGTTCGAGCTTCTCATCAAGAAGGTTCTCCAGCACCGGAAGCCGTTTTTTGACCTGATCGAGTACCATGTCTCGATGCGCAAGAAGGCCGAGGACGACGGCGTCTGCGAAGCCACGATCAAAGTCAGCGTCAAGGGCGAGGTTGAGCACACCGCCGCCGAGGGCGACGGCCCCGTCAACGCTCTCGACAGCGCCCTGCGCGCGGCGCTGGTGAAATTTTATCCGCAGATCAAGGACGTGAAGCTGACCGACTACAAGGTCCGCATCCTCGATTCCAAGACCGGCACCGCCGCCAAAACGCGCGTGCTGATCGAATCCACCGACGGCAAATCCGAATGGGGCACGGTCGGCGTGTCGGACAACATCATCGACGCGTCATGGCATGCGTTGGTGGATAGCATTGAATATAAATTATTCAAAGATCAGAAGAAGTCGTAGATCCCCGTTTGTAAATTGCGAACGCGGCATGGGAGCCTGTTGCTGGCGAAGCTCTGTCCGTCAGGGTAAATTTCAACATGAGTGATCAGCCTGCCAAGAAACCAGGGAATACTTTTAAAGCTGTCACCTATGCTGCTGGATGTTTGGTGGTTGCTCTGGCATCCGCACTGTCATTTCACTTCGTAACTGAACTTCTGGGAGTCGCGCTGATCATTCTCTTCACCTTGGACTTCGTACATCCAAGACCGTTTCACGGTAACTTAGGGATGGTTCTCGCCATTTTGTTATTCGGCTCGATGTTTTTGCCATTCGACGTGACGATTCGAAATGCAGACCGATTCGCGATCAAACCCGTCCCCGTGATTGTGGTTGGAGGCGCGCTTCAGCGAGTTCGAGATGCCAAGGCAAGCGGATTGAAAGAGAATGTTGATTTCGTGGTCTACGATCACGGTTGTTGTGGTGGCGGCGTGGTCAACCCCAAATGGGCTCTTCTCATCTCACTGCCGGTGAACTTCAAGATCAGGACGCCGATTTTCCAGGCCTAAAAATTGGGAGGCAAGAGATCCTTCGACGGAGTTTACCCTGAGCGAGCGGAGTGAGTCGAATGGGCTCAGGATGGCACCATCACATTAGACAGGGAGATCGCGGCTAGAAACGAGAAGTTCGAGGCTTGGCGAGCACCTTAAAGGAAAACCCCGAGATCGCAAAGAGAAGCGAGGAGTGCAAGGCCCGACGACTGAAACCGAGGGAGTCCGGCAGCTGCCGGATGACTGAGTCCGCGCGCAAGACAAGCGGAGAAATGCGAAGTTTATCGCCGCGAGATCACTTCTGGCATCGGATAACTCGATCCTCAGTAATCACAAAATCCAGGATAAGATCCTCCTCCCTCGGAGGAAACTCCGGGACGATCTGGATTTCAAAGCTGAGGCCAACTTTCAAACCGCTCTGGCCGGCGAGCATGCGATCGTAGTAGCCGAGTCCGTAGCCGAGCCGGTGGCCCTGGATGTCGAAGGCGACGCCGGGGATCACCCAGACGTCGATCATGCCCGTGTAGGGAATGTCCTCGCGCGGCTCGAGGGTTCCAAACCCGCCGACGACCGTCTGGGTCTGCAAGTTTTCTTTCACGAGCACCGGCCAGTACTCCTCGCCGATGCGCTTGGGAAGCGTGACGTTTTTGTCCTGGCGCCAGAGCGCCTCGACCAGCGGCCGGGTCTGGACCTCATCCTTCACACCCAGGTAAACGCACCATTCATTGGCCCACGTGATCTCGGGGCATTTCCAGAGGTTTTCGAGGATTTCGAGGCTTTTGCGATCATGCAGGTCAGGAGTGAGCGACCGCCTTCGATGAAGGGCCTGCTCGCGCAATTCCGCTCGGGAGGTATCCATCGCTGGGAAAATATACCCGACTTTCCCGTGGAATTCACGACATATTTGGGGCGTCACTTTTGCTTCAGCCACGCGAGGAACTCGGCGATCTTTTTCTCGTAGCCCAGCTCGCCCGGTGTGTAGAAGGTCTCATCGACACCGTAGTCCTGCTCCACGTAGTGCTTGGGATGGCTGTGAGAATATTCGTAACCCACCCCGCGGCCGAGTTTCTTCGCTGATTTGTAGGCCGCGCTCTGCAAGTGTTTGGGCACAAGCTTCACCCGCCCTTTCTTGACGGAATCCATGGCGTTCTCGATGCCATAGTAGCTGGCATTGCTCTTCGGCGCGGTGGCGATATAAACCGCCGCCTCCGCCAGAATGATCCTGGCTTCGGGCATTCCCACCAGTTCGATCGATTGAAAGCACGCGTTGGCGACCAGCAGGGCGCGCGGGTCGGCCAGGCCGACATCCTCGGCAGCGCAAATCACGATCCGCCGCGCGATGAAGCGAATATCCTCGCCTGCGAGCAGCATTTTCGCCAGCCAGTAAAGCGTCGCGTCCGCATCGCTGCCGCGCATGCTCTTGATGAACGCAGAAATCGTATCGTAATGCTCGTCCTCGTCGGCGTCATATCGAACCACTCGCTTCTGGATCGATTCCTCGGCGGTGGCCAGGCCGATTTTTCCGTTCTCCGCGGTCCGCGCAGCGATCTCCAGCGCGTTGAGAGCGCGCCGCGCGTCGCCGTCGCTCACCTTCGCCCAGTGCCGCAAAGCCTCGTCGTCGGCCTTGAGCTTCAGGCGGCCGAGACCCCGCTCATCGTCGGCCAGCGCGCGCTTCAGGAGGCCGAAAATTTCGTCTTCCGAGAGCGGCTGAAGTTCGAAAATCTGGCTGCGTGAAACGAGCGCGTTGATGACAAAGAAAAATGGGTTATGCGTCGTCGCCCCAATCAATGAAACCACGCCACGCTCGACGTCCGGCAAAAGGACGTCCTGCTGGGCCTTGTTCAACCGATGAATCTCATCAAGGAAGAGGATGGTCTTCTTGCCGGAGTTCGCCCGCCGGTTTTTCGCCGTCTCGATCACCCGCCGCAGGTCCGCGACCGAGGCTTCGACGCCGCTCAGCCGCTCGAAATGCGACTGTGTTTCACCCGCGATGATCTCGGCCAGCGTCGTCTTGCCCGTCCCGGGCGGCCCATAAAGGATGATCGATTGGACGCGATCGGCGAGGATGGCGCGGCGCAGGAGCTTGCCCTCGCCGAGGATGTGAGCCTGCCCGGCGAACTCCGTCAGGTTCCGCGGCCGCATTCGCGCGGCCAGGGGCAT
>JAHFSZ010000016.1:5842-15977 GCA_023265515.1 Verrucomicrobiota bacterium | reverse complement strand
GTTGGGTTTCGATTGAAACTCCGGGTGGAACTGGCAGCCGACGTACCACGGGTGGTCTTTCAATTCGATGATCTCGACCAGGTTTTGTTTTTCATAGACGCCGGAGAAGATGATCCCGCCTTCCTCGAACTGTTCGCGATAGGCATTGTTGAACTCGAAGCGGTGACGGTGGCGCTCCGAAATTTTCCTCTGGCCGTAGACACCGTAGGTTTTGGTTCCCGTCCTCACCAGGCAGGGCATCGCGCCGAGACGCATCGTGCCGCCTTTCCTCTCAACCTGTTTCTGCTCTTCCAGCAGGCAAATCACCGGATGCGGTGTTTTCGAATTGAATTCGGTGCTGTTGGCCCCTTTGCAGCCGAGCATGTTGCGGGCAAACTCAATGCACGCGATCTGCATCCCCAGGCAGAGGCCGAGGTACGGGATTTTCTTCTCACGGGCGTATCGTGCGGCGGCGATCTTGCCCTCGATGCCGCGATCGCCAAAGCCGCCGGGCACGAGCACACCGTCGACTTTTTTCAACAGGGGAGCGGCCCCGCGCCTTTCAATCTCCTCCGCATCGATGCGGATCACGTTGACCCGGGCATTGTTGTAGGCGCCCGCGTGCGTCATGGACTCGTAGATGCTTTTGTAGGCATCCTGCAACTCGATGTATTTGCCGACCACTGCGACGGTGAGTTCGAAGCGAGGATGGATCACGGCTCGCAGGAATTTCTGCCAGGCGTGCATGTCAGGCGTGCGATTGCGCAGCCGGAGATGCTTGCAAACGAGGTCGTCGACCTTTTCCCGGCGAAGCATCATGGGTACTTCATAAATGGTGTGTTCAACGTCCTTCTCCTCGATGACGGCCTCGATGGGGACGTTGCAAAACATTGAAATCTTGCTCCGGATCGCCTTGTTGAGCGGCTTTTCCGTCCGGCAGATCAGCACGTCGGGCTGGATGCCGATCTCGCGCAGCTTGGCGACACTCTGCTGGGTCGGCTTGGTTTTGAGCTCTCCCGCCGCCGTGATGTAGGGAACGAGGGTAACGTGGAGAAACATGGCATTTTCCCGGCCCACCTCGAGCTGGAACTGACGGATCGCCTCGAGGAATGGCAGGCCCTCAATGTCGCCGGTGGTGCCGCCGATTTCAGTAATGACGACGTCGGCCTTGCTCTGCTTCTGAACGGCATAGATTCGCTTTTTGATCTCATCGGTGACATGCGGGATGACTTGGACGGTCTTGCCGAGGTAGTCGCCGCGCCGCTCCTTGGCGAGGACGCTCTCGTAAATCTGGCCGGTGGTCAGGTTATTGGTCCGGCCCAGTCTGCAGGATGTGAACCGTTCGTAGTGGCCGAGGTCGAGGTCGGTTTCGGCACCATCGTCGAGCACATAGACCTCGCCGTGCTGGAACGGATTCATCGTCCCCGGGTCCACATTGAGGTAGGGATCGAACTTCTGAAGCACCACCTTGAACCCGCGCGCCTCAAGCAGAGTCCCCAGGGATGCGGCAGAGAGGCCTTTGCCCAGGGAGGATATCACCCCGCCCGTTACGAAGATATACTTCATGACAGCGCCCCACATGCGAAGCGCTTTAGCGGCATCGAGCTCACGGGGAACTTCCTTTAACGCGAGCGGCGGCGCTTGGCAAGGATGGTCTCAACTTTCTTCACATCGGAGGGTACGTCAACACCGATGGCCTCATATTTCGTGAGAAACACTTTGATTTTCAGCCCGTTTTCCAGCGCCCGGAGCTGCTCGAGCTTTTCGAGCCTTTCGAGCCGGCTCGGCGGCAGGCGAATCCATTTCTGGAGGATCTCGTTGCGATATCCGTAAATGCCGACATGCCGGTAAGCCGTTGATGGAAAGCCCCGGGGCGCACCCCTCGGATAGGGAACCGGCGCGCGGGAAAAGTAGAGCGCCCCATTTTGGCGATCCAGGACCACCTTGACGACGTTTGGGTCGAGATAATCGCTTTTGTTCGTGATGGGGTTTGCCAGCGTGCCAATGCCGATTCGCCGGTCACGCTTCATGCCATCGACCAGCAACTCGATCGCGCGTGGCTCAAGCAGCGGCTCGTCTCCCTGAACATTGATCACAAGGCTGGCGCGTTTTTTGCGGGCCACTTCGGCCGCGCGCTCCGTGCCCGACCGGTGCGAACGTTTCGTCATCATCGCCTCCCCGCCGAAGGAAATCACCTCGTCATAGATGCTGTCGTGGTCGGTCGCAACCACCACCGACGAGACGCCCCTGACCTTCTCGCATTGGCGGACGACGCGCTCGATCAGCGTCATGCCGGCGATGGACACCAGCGGCTTTCCGGGCAGGCGCGTCGATGCGTAGCGGGCGGGAATGACGATCAACGTTTTCATCGGGAAAAACTTAGACAGAATTCACAGAATTGACAGAATTAATAAAGCCCCGCTGCAAATCATTTTGTAAATTCTGTGAATTCTGTCAAAAATAACGCTCGTCGCGAATGAACCCCACCGAGATCACCGACCGGCGGTTGAGTGAGGTGCTGGCCAAGTACTGGATTTGCCAGCACTGCGGCATCGTCGACACCAATCCAACGCGCGTCGAGCCCGGCCACCGATGCCGCCTATGCGACCGGCAAGCCGAGATGTCTTCGCCCGCTTACTTCACATCCAACGTCCTGAGCCTGATCGATTTGATGCAGGAACTTTACCATTTGAAACCGGAATCCGCCCTCCCGCTCCCTGCAGTGGAGCCCGCAAAAAGGAACGGCCACCATCTGATCCTGGTGATCCTCTTCTGCACGCTGACGGAAGTCCTCTTCCAGCAGCTGTTGGAGGAATGCATGAGCCGAATGGACCTGGCGGCGAAAATCCAGGATCGCCTGCTGAGGGACAATCTCTACATGCACCAGCGGATGAAGCGGCTCTTTCCAACACTCACCGGCATGACATGGATGGATGCCGCCAAACATCTCGGCCGCCGCCAGAAACAGAACTACGAGAAGACGGCGAGGTTCTACGAGCAGGCTTCTGAAGTGCGCAATGAATTCCTTCACCGCGGCGGCGACTGGGTCATCCCCGGCGAAATGCCCGAGCAGTGCCTTCGTCAGCTCAAGCCGCTCATCCTCCTCTTCGTCGACCTTCATAATGAGTTTGTCGCCCAATCGCCCGACCGGCGCCTGAAAGCTTGACTGCTTTTTTCATCGTTTTATCCGCACCCTCCGTGGTAGTCTGCGAACCCTCAACCCAAGGAGCCTCCATGGAAGATCCGCAACCTCAACCGTCGACGCCCGCCCAAAATCAGCAGTCCTCGATCCATCCCGAAATCCTTCAGCTCCTGGCCCGGATGCAGTCCGGCGGGAGCTGGTTCTTTTGGATCGCTGGCTTGTCGATCGTCAATTCCGTGATCGCCTTATCGGGAAATGGCACCCGGTTCGTCGTCGGCCTCGGGATCACGCAAATCATTGATGCAATCACCCAAAACGCGAACGACATCGGCAAGGCTGTCGGTCTTATTATCAACCTGGGAGCTGCAGGCATTTTCGCTCTCTTCGGCATCTTTGCCAGGAAAGGGAATACGGCCTGCTTCATCATCGGGATGGTCGTTTATGCGCTGGACGCATTGCTCCTCGTGCCGTTCCAACTCTGGCTAAGCATCGGGTTCCACGCCTTCGCGCTCTTCTGCATTTTTTCAGGCTTCGCCGCCCAGCGGAAGCTGGTCCGGATCGCCGCCAGCGCGCCGCAGGAGGCATGAACGAGGCGGCTCACCCGCCCCAAGCGCCGCTTATTGTTGCGAGAGAATCCACTTGGCGGCGTCGAGAAGATTGTCGCAAACGCGCGTCGGCTTGATCGTGGGATGATTCTCCCATTCCTTACCGACTCCCGTTCTTACGAGAATTGTTTTACATCCCGCATTGATCCCGCACTGGATGTCGGTCTCGCCCTTGTCGCCGATCATGTAGGAATGGGAGAGATCGAGCCCGTATTTTTTTGCCGCTTCCAGAAGAAACTTCGGTGACGGCTTGCGGACGTCGTTTGGCGTCTCCGGCCGGTGGGGCGAGACGAAAAATTGGGTGAACTGCGCGCCGTGGGGCTTGAGAAGTTTCTGGAGATGCTCGTGGAGCTTTTTCATCTCATCCGCGGTGAACAGCCCGCGCTCCAGGCCCGATTGGTTGGTCACCAGGAAGAGAAGAAAATCGTTCCGGCCGAGCAGGCCGAGGCCCTCCAGGGCGTGGTCGATCAGCTCGAAGCGCTCGATCTCGCCCACATACCCGTGGTCGATGTTGATCGTGCCATCCCGGTCGACGAAGACGGCTTTTTTGGTTCCGACCGGCTTCATCCCCACGATCACTCCAACGCCGAGAGCAATTCAGCGGGGGAAACAGTGGCCGTTCCCGCCTTCGCCACCACGAGTCCCGCAGCCTGGTTGGCGACATAGGCCGCGCTCGAAGGATCGAGCCCCGAACTCAGCGCCAGCGAAAATGCGCTGATCACCGTGTCACCTGCGCCCGATACGTCGAACACCTCCCGGGCGGCCGTCGGAATGTGATGCGGCTTCTCACCCTCGCGAAAAAGGCACATGCCATGCTCGCCGAGCGTGATCAGGACATTCTCGACGCCGGTCTGGCGGAGCAGAAGCTTGCCGACCTCCATCAGCGCGCGGTCTTTGAGCACCTCCTGGCCCGCGCCCATGTCGGCGATGCCGGCGAGCCAGAACGCCTCCTTGCGGTTTGGCGTGATGCCCGTCAACCCGTGAAACTCAAGCCGGTGGTGGGCGTTGGGGTCGGCAAACGTCAACAGCTCCGCTTTTTTGGCGATCGAAAGCATCTCGTCGAGGAAATCCTGCTGGACGAAGCCCTTGCCATAGTCCTCAAAGATGACTCCGTCGAGCGTTTTGGATTCCCTTTTCAGGAAGTTAATCGCGCGCTGGTGAAATCCATTGGTCGCGCGCCGCTTGTCCTCGCGGTCGATCCGGACCACCTGCTGGCGGATCGCGATGATCCGTGTTTTAAGGATCGTCGGCCGCTTTTTGTCGACCAGAAAGCCATGCGTGTCGACTCCCGATTGGTTCATCATCCGGCGCAACTCGCGGCCCATGGCATCATCGCCAAGGATGCCAAGCAGTTCGACTTTGCCGCCGAGCGCCCGCAGATTGCGGGCGACATTGGCTGCGCCGCCCGGGAAGAAACTCTCCGACTCGACCTCCACGACGGGGACCGGGGCTTCGGGGGAGATGCGCGAGACTTTTCCATAGACGTACTGGTCAAGCATCAGGTCGCCAACGACAAGCATGCGTCTCCTCTTAAATCCCGCTAAAACTTTTTTCCAATTCTTTTTCATCTGTGATTGCAACGCTTCACGCGCTAACGGCTGATCCCCCGCTCCGATTGGGCGACAAATTGGACCAGGTGTTTGATCTCCTCGGACTGGCCGGCGTCATGGAGGATTTTTGCGAGCGCGTCCTGGATGTTGTAGGTGCTTGTCCGGTAAAGGTACTTATAAGCTTTTTTGAGCGACTCCTGAGTCTGCTCATCGATGCCGTTGCGCTCAAGGCCGACTTTGTTGACCGTACGAACCTCGGCCGGGTTGCCGTCGGCGAGCATGAAGGGCGGGACATCCTGGACAACTTTCGAGCAGCCGCCAATGATGGCCATCTTCCCAATGCGACAGAACTGGTGGATGGCCGCCAGGCCGCCGATCACGGCACGGTCCTCGACGATGACGTGGCCGGCAAGGGTCGCGCAGTTGGACATGATCACGTGATTGCCCACCGTGCAATTGTGCGCGATGTGCGAATAAGCGAGGATCGTGTTATGGCTGCCCACGATCGTCTTTTCATTCATGCCGGTGGCGCGATGGACCGTCACGTATTCCCGGAAGGTGTTCCGCTCGCCGATCTCAAGATACGTCGGCTCGCCGCGGTACTTGAGGTCCTGCGTCACCTGGCCGATGGATGAAAATGGAAAGAAGCGGTTGCCGGCGCCGATCCGTGTCGGACCTTCGATGACCACATGAGAATGGAGCTGGCACTCGTCGCCAAGGCTGACGTCGTCGCCGATGACGCAATAAGGCCCAATCGTGCAATCGGAACCCAGCTCGGCGTTTGGAGAGACAACTGCAGTCGGATGGATCAAGGTCAGGCCCCTTTGTCTTTGTCCAGAATGGAAAACATCAGCTCCGCCTCGCTGGCGATCTCGTTGTCCACCAGGATGCGGCACTGGGCCTTCGCCAGCCGGTTGCCGCGGGACTTCGTCAGCTCGACTTCGATGATCAGCTGGTCGCCCGGCTGGACCGGCTTGCGGAATTTCACCTTATCAGCGCTCATGAAGTACGCGATCTTTCCGGCGTTGTCACCCGCCTTCAGCATCAGGATCCCCGCCACCTGCGCCATCGCCTCGAGCTGAAGGACGCCCGGCATCACCGGGTGCCCCGGAAAATGCCCCTGGAAAAAAGGCTCATTGATCGTGACGTTCTTGAGGCCGACGCAGTGGGTCGCCTCGAGCCTCAGGATCCGGTCGACCATGATGAATGGGTAGCGGTGCGGCAGGGTGTTCAACAGCTCGACAATATCCATCTGCTCGTAAGAGGCCCCCTCAGCGGAATATTTTTTCGCGCCGCGCTTCTTCAGAACAATGTCGCGAAGTTTTTTCGTGAAGCCCGTATTTGTCCCGTGGCCGGGTCGGACCGCCATGATGTGGCCGCGGACCGGCCGGCCCAGAAGCGTCACGTCGCCAAGGATGTCGAGGATCTTATGGCGAACAAACTCGTCACGAAAGCGAAGCGCCTCTTTGCTGAGGATCTCGTCGCCCTTGACCACAATTGCACATTCCAAACTTCCGCCCTTGATGAGGCCGGAGTCGAGCAGTGGCTTCACTTCTTCGTAGAAACAAAACGTCCGCGCCGGCGCGATCTCCTTCTCGAAGGTGTCCGGTCCGATCTTGATATTCAGAAACTGGCTGTCGAGGAGCTGGTTGGGGAATGAAATGGTGCAGGAAATTTCGAACTGATCGCCCGGCAGAATCACCAGCGACGATCCGTTCGATCGAAAAAAGACAGGGGCCTCCGGGATGAAGACGTCGCGTTTCGCGCTGAGCTGTTCGATCCCCGCTCTTTTGACCGCCTCGGCATAGGTCTTCGCGCTTCCATCAAAGATCGGAGGCTCGCTGCCGCTGATCTGAATCAGCACATTGTCGATGCCCAGGCCCGTGAGCGTGGACAGGACGTGTTCGACCGTGTGGATGACGGCGCCATTCTCACCGATGGTCGTGCCGCGCTGGGTGTCCAGCACGTTCTCGACGAGGGCGTGGACTACCGGCTCGCCCGGCAGGTCCATTCGCTGGAAGCGGATGCCATGGTTGGCTGGAGCGGGCTTGAACTGGAGGGTCGTTTTCTCGCCCGTGTGGAGCGAGACCCCGGTCACTTCCACCGGTTCCTTGATCGTGTGCTGGAATTCAAACATGGGGAAACATGCGTACCACGGCTTTCTGGAACTATCAAGATGCCTTATCTAGGCCTGATTACAGGGGTTTTGACGGTGTGTGCATGTAAGAAAAAGAGAGATCGCGGCAGGAAACGAGCAGTTTGAGGCTTGGCGAGCACGGACGAAGGAGTGGCCGTCTTTTGGGCCATGACTGAGGCCGCGCGCAAGCCAAACGGAAAAATGCGACGTTTACCGCCGCGATATCACTCGGGGACGCGCATTTCAAAGAGGGGTATCCGCGCAATCACTTTTTTGCCGGCCTCCGTCATCCCAAGATAGGCGCCTGTCGCGTAGCAAAAATTCGTGTCGTTGAGATGGTAGCTGTTGTAGGAAAAATGCTCGCCGGGCTTGAGGCAGGGAAACTCGCCAACCACTCCGTCGCCTTCGACGACCGTTTTGCGGCCCTCGTCGTTGGTGATCACCCATTTGCGCCCTTTGATGGAGACGACCTGGTCCGAGTCGTTATGGATCGTCAAAAAATAGGCGAAGGCATGCGGCCGGTCCGGAGGCGTTTCGGCATCCTTGAGATACACAACGCGGTCGACGGCGACCCACAGCCCATCGAGCTCTTCGGGCTTGATGCATTCATTGAGAGGGTGGCTTTCCACGATGGGGCAAGTTGCATGAATCCTTTTGAGAACGCAAGCCCGGCGGGAACCGGCAAATTCCTGCTTTCTTCCCCTTGACCATCGAACACCAACGCTCTAAGTAAACATTGCCATGTCGCAAACCGTTTCCGGAAAAATTTACGTCGTCAAAGACAACATCGACACGGACCAGATCATCCCGGCCCAGTACCTGAATCTCGTCCCGACCATCCCCGAAGAATATGAAAAACTCGGCTCTTACGCGCTCTGCGGCCTGCCCGAGAGCGCCTACCCGGTGCGTTTCGTTCCAGAGGGCAAGGGGCAGACACCTTACGCGATTGTGGTCGGCGGCCGGAACTTCGGCTGCGGCTCCTCGCGCGAGCATGCCCCCATTGCCATGGGGGCTTCCGGCAGCCGGGTGGTGATTGCCGAGTCGTTCGCCCGCATTTTTTTTCGAAACTGCGTTGCCACGGGTGAGCTTTATCCGCTGGAGACACCCCGGCGCCTCTGCGAAACTCTCAAAACAGGCGACGATGGCACTGTCGATTTGGAAAAGGCAACGCTGACCATCAACGGGAAAACTCACAACTTGAAACCGCTGGGCGAGGCCAAGCCCGTCATCGATGCGGGCGGACTGTTTGAATATGCCCGAAAGACGGGCATGATCGAATCTCGCGGCAAATAAAACGCAGCAACCCGCCAAAGACGGGCAAGTCCAACGCTTATGCTCGTGAGTTAAAACTCCACCTTGCACCGGTAGCGCTCATTGTTAAACGTCACCATCTTCGACGAAAACGCCGAACGCCAGTCGCCCACAGTCTCATCGTTCTCCGAATCGACCGACTCAAGCTCGCCGTTGGAGAACAGCAAGAAGCCGCCGATCCGGCCAGTGATGTTGGGAGAGCCCACGGTCTCGGAATCGCAGTCGATACTCGCCCAAAGGAACAGGTCCGAGCCCTGGTCGATCTCCGCGATATACTCGTCGGAGAAAGGCTTCCAGTAGACGGCGCCATGGTCCTTATTTTCGCCATCGGACCAGACCAGGCGGGCGACCGGATCCCGGACATAACATGGAATGTCGCGGCCGGTGTAGACCATGTATCCAACTATCGCGGACAGCACCAGAATCAGGAACAATAACGAGAGGAAGAAGGTCTTGATCATGGTGTGGGCTGCGATGGATCAGCCAGAGACCCCGGACCATGCGCTGCCAGGTTGATCAATCCCTCCCGTCCCTGCTCGACCATGTGGTGCGGAACGTTGGGGTTGAGTTCCCAGACTTTCACGGTTTCGGGGTATTTATCGAGCCGAAGCTGGTCCCAGTAAACATCGCCCAGCCCCGGATACTGATGATCGAAGCATGGAAACCGGACATCGTGCAGATGGAATCCCAGGAGGCGGTCGCCAAACTCCTCCTGCCAGTGCGACAGGGGCGTGAAACCCATGAAGTCCTGGATCTGGGCATGTCCGACGTCGAGCCAGAACTGGAAATGGTCGGGAGGATATTCTGAAAAGACATTGTGAAGCTCGTGCGGCAGTGGAAAGTCAGTGAAGCGCGGCTGGTTTTCCAGGCCGAAAGTGACGCCAAACATCTCCGCCATCTCGGCGAGCAGGGGCAGGCACTTGCGAACGTTCTGCCAGGCGAGGGGCGCCAGGCGCTCGCGCTCGCTTCGCGCCTCATGAAGCAGCTCCTGGTAAACCTCGGTTTCATGCCGGCCGTCGAAAATCAGCTTGTTCAGCCCCCTCTCCGGCTCGGGCATGGGAACCGTGCCGAGGTGCAGGACGACACGGGTCACGCCAAGCTGCTGCGCGAATTCGCACGTCCTGCGCGTCGCGGTGAGCGCATTCTCCTGCTCGGCGGGATTATTGCTGGAAAATTCGTACGCATTCGGGTCATCGACCATGACGCTCGCTGGCATGGGGCAAAAATTGTGAAGACTCGAGACTTTGAGTTGAGGATGCTTCTTCAGACCCTCGAGGATGCCATCGGCCATGCCGAGCTTCAATCCATGGCTCAGCTCGAGCGCTTCGAATCCGAGCTCCGCGATTTCATCGATCACGGGCTCGCCATCCCGGTACCGGCCCGAGTTCCAGCAGGTGGAAAGTGCAATCAT
>JAHFSZ010000016.1:2258-5742 GCA_023265515.1 Verrucomicrobiota bacterium | reverse complement strand
ACTTGTCGAACCGAAACGAGTTTCATCGCCGGCGCGTCGCGGATGAACGCGCGGCCCTCCCCTTCCAGGATCGTTGGGGCCGGCCGGCCGCCGAAGACAACGCCGGCCAGCGTCAGATCGAGCTCATCGACCAAGTCCGCGTCGAGCAACGATCCATTTAATTCGGCCCCGCCCTCCACATGGAGGCGCCGGACGCCGAAGTCATGAGCGAGGAGAAAACACGCCTTTTGCAAATTGACTCTCCGCTTGCCGCACACCACCACGATCGCGTGGCGTGAGAAGAGCTTCCTTCTGGCTTTCGGCGCGAGCGCCGAGCAGAAGATCACCAGCGGGGAAGCCTTTTTTCGGAACACCTTCAAGTCGGGCGAAAGCGTCTTCAGCCTCCCGGAGATTACAACGCGGACGGGCTGCGCCGGCTTTCCCCGCCGAAGCCGCAAACACTGAAGCCTGCGGTCCGGGATACCGAGCGACATCGTGTCGGCAGCCACCGTCCCCGCGCCGGCCATAACGGCATCGGCGCGAGCGCGCAACTCGAGAAGCAGATGCTTATCCATCCGACTGGTAAATTGTGCCGGCTCCCGCGACACCGTCGTGATCTTCCCGTCCAGCGACATGGACATGTTGATCGAGATGTAGGGAAGATTTTTCATGAATCCATGATCGCTGTCGGATGTTAAATGATCAACATCGCATCGCCATAACTATAGAACCGGTATTGGAGGCGAATGGCTTCGGAATAGGCGCGAAACAGAAACTCCTTTCCCGCAAACGCGGAGACAAGCATGAGGAGGGTCGAGCGCGGCAGGTGGAAATTGGTGATCATTGCGTCAACGGCCTGGAACCGGTGACCGGGCACAATGAACATCCTTGTCGCATGCCACCGGTCTGGATCGAGTCCGCCCGCCGCCAGGGATTCCAAAGCGCGAACGGTGGTCGTCCCGGCGGCCACAATCCGGCGCTTTTGCCGTTTCGCAAGCAACACCGCTTCGGAAGTCTCCCGGGGAACGATGAACTTCTCCTCCTGCATGGCATGGTCCTCCACCTGCTCCGTCTTCACCGGCCGGAATGTGCCAAGCCCGACATGGAGTGTCACATAACGGATCTCGATGCCGGCCTCTCCAAGGTGCTGCAACAGAGACTCGGTGAAATGAAGGGCGGCCGTCGGCGCCGCAACAGCCCCCGGATTTTTTGCGAAGACGGTCTGGTAGCGCTCCATGTCCCTGTCCGCATCCCGCCCCTCGGCGGCGATGTACGGTGGAAGAGGCATTTGTCCGCGGGTTCGCATCAGCTCACCGGCATCTGACCCCGGATCGAATTCCAGGATGCGGCCGCCGAAGTCGGTCCTGGCGGCAACCGTCGCCGCGAAGGCCGGATCGGTGAATACGATCCGATCGCCCGGCTTGGCGTTCCTGCCAGGACCTGCAAGGCAGGTCCAGCGCCTGTCATCGATTTGTTCGAGCAGGAGAATCTCCACCTTCTTCCGGCCGGAGCTGGCCTGGAGGCGCGCGGCAAGGACCTTGGTGTCGTTGAGGACGAGAAGATCGCCGGGACGGAGCAGGGTGGCGAGCGTCCCAAACCGGGAATGGCCGATCGTCTTGCGGGCGCGGTCAAGGATCATCAGCCGCGACGCGCTCCGTTCCGCGGCCGGCGCCTGGGCAATCAATCCTTTTGGCAGAGCGTAATCAAACTCGGAAGTGAGCATTCGAGAGGAGAATGCGGAATTCAGAAGCTGGAATCCAGAAAAGAGAAAAGTGGCCTTCGGCGGCGCTCAACTTCAGCCCCGGGTTCTTGATCTCTGAAGGGCAACGAAGCCATCGGAAGGCTTGTAGGAGACGATCTTCGAACCAGGGAAATAGTGTGCGAGGATCTCCTTGTACGTGGCGCCGCGCTCGGCCATCCGCTGGGCCCCAAACTGGCAGAGGCCGACGCCATGGCCCCAGCCTTCCCCCTTGAACAGAATGCCGGTCGAGGTTTTCTCGACTTCGAAGAACCCGCTCTTCAAAACATTGTAGCCGATCAGGCTGCGGAGTTTTTCCGCCGTCATCTCCTCCTCGCCGCGCGTGCCAACCAGCAGGATCTGTGAAACGCGGCCCGACTCAGTTTTTCCCATGACCTTGACACGAAGAAGGTCGCCAATCTTGGAACCCCAGGATCTCATCTTCTGGGTGAAAGCCGAAGGAGTCAGATCGGCCACCCACTGGAAATGCGCCGTCGCCGCGCACGCGGGACAGTAAACGCTCGGAGGCATCGGCGAGGGATGCGCGTCCTTTTGGATCATCGTGTTCCAGACCTCCTGGATCGACGCGGTATGTCCACCGCAACTGGCATGGAAAAAGGTCGGGACAAGCGCGCCCTTGTAGGTGATCACCTCGTTGCGCGTGGCGTCGACCGCCTCAAGAAGACGCCGTGTTCGCTCGTCGATGCCGCGATAAGCCTGCGAGATGTTCGCAACCAGATCGTACGGGGCATCGAGCGCATCTTCCGCGGAGAAGAGCGCATGGGACCGCGCTGCAATCGCTTGGGCCTTCAGGGCCTCGATCGGACAGTCTGGGCTCATCTCCCGGCCAATGACACCCTTCAGATAGTCTTCAACGCCCAGTGTGTTGATGGCTGTAAATTTTCCGTTGGCCATCCGGACCACGCGAATGTTGCCTTCATACCTGCTGTTAAAGACCGACTGGATGGTCCTTTCCATCGAATCCATGTCGCGAAGGAGCGCAACTCTCACAGTCGCAAGGGGCGCCACGGCAGGAGTGCTTGGATCGGCCGCGAACACATTGGAAGCCAGGAACAGGCCTAAACCCAGGAATCGCAAAGACTTGCGCATAATTTGGTCAAATTAACTAGAGGATCGGCCCCGTTGGCAATCTTTTTTTCTGGATTCGTTGGTTCCGCCAGCCCGTCAATGCGATATCGAACACCCGAAATTTAACACGATTTTTGAGGATGTCCAACTGCTGGCGGCTGACAAGCCAGCCGGCCCGGTTTGCCACGGCCCCGGCGCCGGAACCCGATCAGGCTGGATTCCTCACCGTCCTTGGTCGGGTGCTCAGCCCTTTTTTTCCGTCTCTTCGTAATAGGCGGCAATGGCGCGCGGCATTTTCGTGAGATAGGAATTGATGAACGAAATGAGGAGATTCTCGGCAGGCTTCGTGCACGCAGTGGATGGGCCAAGGATGTTTTTGAGAAGGTGGCCGGCGACCATCGTCTGCGCGCGCGGCATGTGTTCATTCCAAAGCCTCTGGTATTCGCGCAACCGCTGAAGAAAGATCTCCTTCGCGGCCCGCATGTATTCGACCTGCTCCCAGTGGTGCTCATAGGTCTGCGCGATCTCCGACTGGCGGTGGATATACTTTCGGTTCATCGCTTCAACAGGCTTTTCATTCGTGCCGATCACTTTGGCAATCAGCCAGAGATGAAGGATGAGCACCTCCTGCGAAAAATTGAATTCAAGGTCTTCATGGATGGAGACGCCGTCCTGGGC
>JAHFSZ010000016.1:0-2158 GCA_023265515.1 Verrucomicrobiota bacterium | reverse complement strand
AATCCCGCGCAGGACAGCGCCTACGAGTGCGGCATTGTCTCATCGTCCCCGAAGCACACCCGTTTTTCGGTGAAGTTCTACCTGATTGCGATGATGTTCATCATCTTCGACATCGAAGTGGTGTTCATGTATCCGTGGGCCGTCGTCTACAAGGAGATGCTCGCCCAGGGCACGGCGATTCTCGTCTCGATGCTGTCGTTCATTGGCATCCTGACGGTGGGGTATATCTATGCCTGGAAGAGAGGCGCCTTCGACTGGAAGTAGTCTCGCGAAGGAATGAAATTCATCGCTTACGTCCTGCTCTTCGTAATTTGTGCGGCAATCTCCTCCGCGGGATAGGTCCAGATCTCCGCCAGCGTTGGATGGTAATGAGGCATCGCCATAACGTCGAACACAGTTGCTCTCATATGGATCATGGCAATCATTTCGTGAATGAGATCGGAGGCCTCAGGTCCGATGCACTCTGCTCCAAGGATTTTGCCGCGTTTCGGCTCTGCAATGATCTTCACGAATCCAGACGTCTCGCCCATGATGATCGACTTGCCGTGATTGTCGAAAGGATATTTGGCTGTTAAAAACTGTTTCCTTTCCAAGTCACGCTCGCTTCGTCCGACGGTGGCGATCTGAGGCTCGGTAAAGACCGCCAGAGCGACCGCGCGGCTATCCATCTTCCTGTGCGCCCCGGTCACGGCGTTGATGGCTGCCAGCTCGGCCTGCTGAATGGCGATGTGAACCACCTCGTGTTCGCCGTTCACGTCCCCGGCCGCGAAAATATTCGTTACAGACGAACGCATGGTCCGGTCGACCCGGATCGCGGCACCTCGAAGGTTCACCCCGATCCGCTCGAGTCCCAGGCCTTCCGTGTTTGAAGTTCTTCCCAAGGCGTTCAAAATCTCATCCATCTCAAGACGCTGGCTACGGCCGCTTCTTTTAAAATGGATGATTTTTCTCCTCCGCTTCTCAAATCTCAGCAATTGAACGCCTGTCAGCACGCGAATCCCTTCGTGCTCGAATGATTTGCGCAGGCACTCCGCCAGATCCGCATCGGATTTGGAAAGCAGATGCGGGCTGCGCTGAAGGATCGTGACGCGGCTCCCGAGCCGGGAAAAATACTGGCTCAGTTCCAGCGCCACCGGCCCGCCGCCAAGCACCGCCAGCGATTTCGGCAAACGGCGGCAGTTCAGGGCCGTGTCGCTGTCCATCGGACGGACATCATCCAGCCCTTCGAAGGAGTGCCGCGTGATCCGCGAGCCGGTGCAGATCACAAAGGAGCGCGACGAGATTTTCCTTCCGTTCCTCAACCGAACCGTGTGGCGGTCGAGAAACTCCGGCCGCCCCCGGATGAAATCAAAATCGCCGTCGAAGATCTGTTTTTCACGATAGCCGGCGAACTCCCCGATCAATCTCCGTTTGCGGGCAATGATCCTCGAGAGGTTGGGCACGCCGCCCACGCTCTCGATGCCAAACTCGCCTGCCGTCCGGATCGCGTGGAGCCGGTTGGAGCAAGACAGCAGGGCCTTCGATGGCATGCAGCCGCGCAGGATGCAAAGGCCGGCAACCTGCTTCGCAGCTTCGATGATCGCGGTCCTGGCGCCGAGCGACGCGGCAGTCCTGGCGACGGCAAATCCAGCGCTCCCGCTTCCGATCACTGCGACGTCGTAGTCAAAACGTGCCTTCACCTTTTCAAGTGCTCCTTGCAGTACTCGTGGCCGTCATCTCCGACGCGAAATTCCAGATCGGAATGCGTCAGGTCCGTGCGTTTGCAGACGACACATTCATGAAACGCCAAACCGGATCGGCGCTCCCGCCGCGCCTCCTGAAATATCTTTCGTCGTCCCTCGGTCCTGACCTGAACTTTTGCGACCTGCCAGAAGCCTGGCGCGAAAAAAAGAAGATAATTGGCAAAGGCGACGGCGATCCCAACCTTCATCGATAAATCCCCCGTCATCAACAGGACCAAAAAACCGGCGGCGTCCAGATACGCCAGGTATTTGACGCGCACTGGAAGAAAGAAGAAAAGATAGATCACGTAATCCGGAAAGAGTGTGGCAAATGCGAGAAACAGCGACATCATCAGATAGATGTTCGCGATCGAACCCCGGACAAAAAAAAGGCGCAAAACGTCGTTCCCAGCATGCCGATCAGCCAGAACATATTG
>JAHFSZ010000015.1:28395-40503 GCA_023265515.1 Verrucomicrobiota bacterium | reverse complement strand
ATCTGCTCGCCGGTCAGATAGGGGCTGTCCGCCGAATTGCCCTGGAGCGCGACGTCGACGTTGGCCTGGTCGAATTCCGCCTCGGGAAAGCGCAGGTAGGGCGCGTAGCGCTCGACCATCTTGACGGCAAACCGTTCTTCCGGACTCGGGGGCTTCAACAAAAACTGTGGCAAGGAGACGAACTTCGGCCCGGATTTTTCGAAGACGCGCTCCATCACCTGGGCCAGCTCCATGAGCGTGGGTGGGTTGGGGTTGGTGAGATGGAAAGTTTTGCCGAAATGACTGTGCGCCTCGTAGATCGCGCGCATCGCCTGGACGACGTAGTTGATCGGGACCAGATTCACTTTTTTCTCCGGCATCGCCGGGAAACGGATCATGCCCATGTCGCCAAAACGCTCGATGCAGATTTCCATCACGCGCGGCAGGCCGTAGAAACCATGGTAGTGCGTGGTGTAGCCCGTTCTTGAGTCGCCGACGACGATCCCGGGCCGGTGCACGATCGCACGGCTGCCATCGTGGGCACGCCACGCGCGGACCATCTTTTCGGCCTGAAACTTGGTCTCTTCGTAGGGGTTGTAGAAGCCCGCGCGGCTGTCCAGGTCGGACTCGAGGACGCGGCCCATCCGCCTGCCGGCGACATAGGCGGTGCTGACGTGGTGAAATTCGCGGACCTTGCACTCGTCGGCGAGGGCGAGCACCTGCCGCGTTCCCTCGACGTTGATCTCGAGCAGGTCGGGCAGAAGGTATTGGTCGAATTGGACGAGGCCCGCGCAGTGGATGATGCTGCTGATCGGAGGCAGCGCCTTGAGAATTTCGTCGGTGATGCCGAGGCGGGGGGCCGCCAGGTCGCCTCCGACCACCGTCAGCTGCTCGCCAAATTCGGCGAACTCTTCCGGCGTGTAAAACCAATCCTGGAAGAGCTTGGCAAGGCGCTTTTCGGGGCACTGGTCGTGTCGGATGTTGACGAGGGCGATGATGGGATGTCCCCGCTCGAGCAGCTCACGGGTCAGCCACCCGCCGACAAAACCGGTGACCCCGGTCAGAAAGATGTGCCGCTTCATGCCGAACCGCCGGCTGGAGCGCGCTCGGAGGTGCCGGTTTCTGTCAGGCGTTTTTCCAAATAGCCGATGATGTCGTTGGGAGTTTCAGCCTCCTTGATCGCCTCATCCGGAATCGTGATGGAAAATGCCTCCTCCAGCTCGAAGAGAATTTGGAGGGCGCTGTAAGAGTCAACCGCCAGATCCTTGCGGAGCGATGTTTGCAGGGTCAGATCCTTGGCCTTCTCGCCCACCTCGCTCACGATCACCTGTCTGACTTTTTTCTCAATTTCCAAGCGCTCCATACGCCACTTCTAACCAATCGTGACAGGCTTACGCAAGCTTTTGAAACACCAGGCTCGTGTTATTTCCGCCGAAACCAAAGGAGTTGGAAATGGCCGTCTGGATCTGCCGTTCTTTCGCCTTGAGGGGCGTGTAGTCGAACGAACCGCAGCCCGGGTCGGGATTCTCGAGGTTGATGGTTGGCGGAATGATGCCCTCCTGCAAAACGAGGCAAGTCACCAGCGCCTCGACCGCGCCAGCCGCTCCGACAAGGTGACCGATCATCGATTTGGTGGCGCTGATGGAAAGCTTGCGCTCCTGTCCATGGAACAATCTCTGGATCGCCATCGCCTCCGCGGTGTCATTCTGCTTGGTCGCCGTGCCGTGGGCGTTGATGTAATCGACCTGGCTAGCCGGCACGCGGGCGTCCATCAGGGAGAGGTTCATCGAGTCGTAGGCGTCGTTCCCGTCGGGCTGGGGCATCACCATGTGATAAGCGGAACCAGACGCGCCGTAGCCGGCGACTTCGGCGTAAATTTTTGCGCCACGCTTCCTGGCGTGCTCCTCGTTCTCGAGCACCAGCATCCCCGCGCCCTCGCCCATCACAAACCCGTCGCGGTCGCAGTCAAAGGGGCGGCTGGCGCCGGCGGGATTCTCATTGTTCCGGGACATTACGCGCAGGGCCTCAAAAGCGGAAAAAGTCAGCGGACAAAGCGGCGCTTCGGTTCCTCCGGCCACGCAAACATTCACGCGGCCGGCGCGGATCGCCTCCATCGCCTGGCCGATCGCGTGTCCGCTCGAAGAGCAGGCGGTTGAAATCGCGATGTTCGGACCGCGGATGCCGAACGCGACCGAGATCTCTCCGGCTGGCGCGTTGGGCATGATTCTCGGCACACTGCTGGGATTGGTCCGCCGGTAACCGGCCGCCCGGACGGCCTCAATTTGTTTCTCGTAAAAAATCATCCCGCCAAGACCCGAGCCAATGAAGATCCCGGCCTTCTCCAAAATTTCAGGCGATTCTCTGATGCCAGCATCGATCAGCGCTTCACGGGCCGCCACCACGCCAAATTGCGCGAAGCGGTCCATCCGCTTGGCGCCGGTCGGACCGAGCGCGGCAACGGCATCGAAGGGGTCGACCTCGGCCGCGATCCTGGAATCGTGCTCGGTAAGGTCGAATGTCTGGATGGTACGGACGCCGGAACGGCCCTCGATGTTGGCCTTCCAGAAATGAGACACACCGATTCCATTGGGCGCCACCACGCCCAGGCCTGTCACCACTACCTTGGTCCGCTCTGATTTTGTCAAATCTGCCCCATTCCGGGTTTGAAACGGGCTTTTATCCGGGTTTCCAGTGAGCCCGTCAAGAACCTATCCTGCATTCATCCCAATCCGTTCGAACAGACGGTGGAACCCGGCCGCGAGGGCGAGGATCAACGCCAACACCACAACCAAGTGGGTGACCACAGCGGTCCAGAGCGGGCGGCGGGCGAGGGCCGGGCTCACCCGGTAGAGAAGGCGGATCAGGCAGCAGGTGAAATGGATGACACCCAAGGGAAAGAGCAGCCCCAGAATGATCCATCGCACCCACAATCCCATGGCGATCAGCAACGCTCTCATCGCACGGCAGGCTGTGGTTTCGGTCGCCCTTGCGTGCTTTTCCTGCGCTGCGAAAGCTCGATCATGGCGGGCAACACGTAGAGCGACGCGATCATGCACATGGTGATGCCGAGGGTCATCAAAGTGCCAAGACTTGCGATGCCCTGGTGGCGCGCCAACATCAGGCTTCCGAACCCAAAAATCGTCGTGAGCGCCGAAAGAAGGACCGCCTTGCCGGTGCTCGTGCTGAAAATGTCGGCAGACCCCATCTCCCGGTAACGGGCAACCGTGTAAACACCGTAGGCCACGCCAGCACCGACCACCAGCGGCAGAGTGATAATGTTGGCGGGGTTGAAATGCAAGTTCAGGATCGGCATCGCCAGAAGCGTCCAAGCCATTCCAAGTCCCAGCGGCAAAAGCGTCAGCATCGTCAGCCGAAAACTGCGGAAGTGAATCAGGATGAGCACCGCGATGGCGACCATCGCCTCGCCGGTCGCCTGAAGATAGCTGTCCCGCAGAAGACCGATGTACTCAAAGTTCTGAACCGGCGTTCCGGTCACCTCGGGATCCACGCTGCGAAGATCTTCCACGAAACGGGCCAGCGGCTCGCGGTCCCAGATGTCCTCCTTGGGATAGACCTGGATCATGATTTTTCCGGTCTTGCCCCGGAACCGGGAACGGATCTCGGCAGGCACGTCGTTTTCGGTCAGCTCCCGGTCATAGCGCTGTTTTTTGAGCAGAAGCAGGTTCTTTTGCATTTCGCTGAAAACCGCATACTGGTGCGCGTTGAGCCTTTTGCCGACCTCCTTCTGGTCGAGACTGGAGAACGCGTTGAGCGCGCGATCGATCGGTGGCGTCAGCTTCTCGAACACCTTCGACGCCATCCGGCCCTCGGCGCCGCCGTACTTGCGCGCCATTCGGGTCAGCCACTCGGTCTTTTCCTTGAGTTGAAGCAGCGATTCGCGGGCCTTCTCGACGTTGACCGTCTTGGAGACATCGTCCTCGATCTTCGCGCCCTCAAGCCGGGAGCGGATCCTCTTGATGATTTTCATTTTCGCCGGCTGATTTTCGGGAATCATGGAGGTGATGCTGTCGGCATCGAGGACGGTGGAAAGTTTTTTGAACTTGTCGACGCGCTGCTTGGTTTGTTCGAGGTTGTCGGTAATGGAAATGGCGAAGATCGTCGACTTCGACCCCGAGTCGAGCAGCATCCTCTCGAACCTCACCGACTCCAGGTTTTTCGACTGGAGATTGAGAAGGTTGTAGTCGAAATCCACCACTTTGAAGCTCCAGATGGAAAGCAGCGTCGCGGCGCCAGCCACCACCGCGATCGCTTTGGCGCGCTTTTTTAGGAACTGGTCGACGCGTCCGCTTCCCCAGTGGCTCACGTCGGCGGTCTTGGCGAGCGAAGCACGATGCCGGTCGCGAAGAGCCAGCATTGCCGGCAGGACCAGCATTTCGGCGGCAAGACAGAGCAATACGCCGCCGCCGGCGATCATGCCAAGTTCCGCCAGGCCGCGGAACTGGTTGAAGCACATCGTGAAGAATGCCGCGGCCGTGGTGCTGCCCCCGGTGATGATCGCCCCGCCCGTCGTGCTCAACATCTCTTCGAGAGCCTCCGACACGCTCTTTCCGTGGGAAAGCGCCTCTTCATAACGGCCAATCAACTGGATTCCGAAGTCGATGCCCAGGCCCAGGATCATGGCGACGAACGCCTGCGATAGAATGTTCAAATGTCCGACCGAGAACGTCGCAAAGCCCATCGTCCAGGCGACGCCGATCAGCAGGGCGATGATCGCGAACAGCGGCCGCCAGAATTCCCGGTAGGCAAAGAAAAAAAGCAGCGAGATCAACACGAGCGTGACCACAGTCGATTGCGCGCAATCCTTCGTGCTCGCCTCCATCTCGTCCTGGCCGAGCACCGGCTCGCCGGTCAGTCCGATTTGCAGCGCCGGAAATTCGGCGCGGGCCTGTTCGATGATTCCGCGCAGTTGCTTGATCGTGGCGGCGTTCGGAAAGTAGTCGTTGTTGTTCGAATGCCGCTCGGGCACGACGGTGACCAGCATGATGCGGCCCTTGTTGAAAGAGAGATACTCGTGTTCGGCCTTCTTCTGTTCGAGCTCGGCCACCTGGCTGCCTTCCTCGATCAGGTTTCCGAACGACTGGACCTCGATCCCCTTTTGTTTTCCCTCCAGCCGGTCGGCCAGCAGGTTGAGGTTGTTGATGAAGTCCTGGAGAAAGGGCTGCATCTTGTCCCAGTTGCCCTCCTCGTCCATATAGTCGGGATCGAGCTGAGCCTGCGCAGTGTCGAGCATCGTGTTGAGGTCGAGCTGCCAGCCGCTCTTGCGCATCACTTTGGAAAATTGCTCGAGTTGGGAGTCGATCTTGTCGAGCTCCTTCTCGTCGACAAAAAGAAGCGAGCGATCCTCCAGGGGGGCGAAGTCGATTTTGTAGAAAAGGTTCCGGGCCAGCTCCGGGTCGGCCTTGATCCGGCCGGCGATCCATTCCACGCAGTCGCGATTGCGCGCGAACTCCGGTCCGGTAACCACGATGATGAAGTCCTCCTCGTCGCGGAATTCCTTCAGATAATTCAGAAAGTTTTTATGGTACCGCGCGTCGGGCGTGAGCAGATCGTTCGGATTGGACTGGTAACCGATCCGGGTCGCCGTCCAGTAACCGCAGACAACAGCCAGCAGGACGGACGCCAGCAGCACCTGCACGGGGAAGCGGTAAAGCTGGAGCGCGACCCACTGGAGAAAAGTCTTTCGATACTGTCGGATTTTGGTGGCGACAACCATGAGCGATGGGGGGCTGAGATGCGGAGGTTATGACATCGCGCTTAAAAAGTGCCCACGCTGCTTCTCCGAAATGGGTAGGCCGGCCCGTTCCATGACCGCCAACATATCTTCCCAACATTGCCGTTTCAACGCCAAAGTCTGATTACGCAGGAGGTAGGCAGGATGGTACGTCGGCATGAGGGGAATATTCCGGAACTGCAGCCATTGGCCGCGAATTTTTGTGATGCCGGTCCGCAGCTCAGGGATCAATCCCTTGACCGCCGTGTCGCCAAGCGCGACGAGCACCTTTGGCTGGATCAAATCGATTTGCCGCCAGAGCCAGGGGATGCACGTCTCCATCTCCGATGGGGTCGGCTTGCGGTTGCCCGCGGACGAATCGACATCGGGACGGCACTTGAGAATGTTCCCGATAAAAACGTCTTCACGATGCAGCCCCATCGTCTTGATGATCCGATTGAGCAGCTGCCCCGCCCTTCCGACGAACGGCTCGGCTTGCGCATCCTCGTCGGCGCCGGGGGCCTCGCCCACGAACATGATGTCGGCATCGAGATTGCCGACGCCTGGAACCACATGGGTGCGAAAGGAGACCAGGTGCGGACAGGTCACGCATGCTTTGATCTCGGCTTCGAGTTGGGCGTAGGCGGCCTGCTTGTCCCCCACACACTTTTGGCCTACCGACGGCGCGGATGTTTCCGGTGAAAGACAAGCTTGGGGGTTCCGCTCAAAGTGTGGGGCTTTCAGTCCCCTTAAAAGCCCTTCATCAAGATGGATGAATTTCCGGCCGGATTCCCTCTGCTGGCTCAAAAACCGGATCGTATCTCGAATCGACTCACTCCAAACTCTCATTTCCATCGGATGCCATGCAACCACACCGCACCGCGCTTGTCAAAACGTGCGGGACGGTGATTTGGTGATTGGAATTTGAAATGCAGTTCATTAAACCTTGCTCCAAGGCCCTATGGAAGACGACACCATCGCTGCCATTGCCACTCCGATCGGGGAAGGAGGCATTTCCATTGTCCGCATTTCAGGCCCGAAGGCCTTCGAAATCGCCGACCAGATCTTCCAGCCTGACTCAGGCCACCCCAAGCCCTCCGAGGCGCCAACGCACACGGTCCACCATGGCCGGGCAGTCGAGGACCAGCAGGTCCTTGATGAGGTGATGCTGATCGTGATGCGGGCACCGCGGACCTACACCACGCAGGACACTGTTGAGATCACGACGCACGGTGGCATGCTGGTGAGCAGCCGGGTGCTTGAGCTGGCCCTCAAACAACAGGCGCGCCTCGCCAGACCCGGCGAGTTCACCAGGCGCGCCTTCATGAACGGCCGCATCGACCTGACCCAGGCCGAGGCCGTCGCCGACATCATTCGCGCCCGCACGGACAGCGCGCTGGCCGCGGCGTCAGCGCAGATGCAGGGCCGGCTCCTCGATGAAATCAACGCCCTTTACGAAAGGCTGACGCAAACGCTCGCCCATATCGAGGCGCACCTGGATTTCCCGGACGAGGATTTAAAGCCCGACGACCGCGCCAGGATCCTCGCCGAGCTCGAGGAAGCGAGCCGGGCCGTCGACCGGCTTATCCTGACCGCGCGCGAGGGAAAAATCCTCCGCGAAGGCATCCGCACCGCGATCGTCGGCAAGCCGAACGTCGGCAAATCGAGTTTGCTCAATCTTCTGCTCGGCCAGGATCGGGCCATCGTCAGCGAAACTCCCGGCACGACTCGTGATACCATCGAGGAGTTGGCCACCGTGTCGGGCATCCCGCTGCGAATCATCGACACGGCCGGCATCCGCTCGTCCAAGGAGGCGGTCGAGGAAGAGGGAATCCGCCGCTCGCAGAAGGCCCTCGACCAGGCGGAGCTGGCCCTGCTGGTAGTGGACGGATCTGAGAAGCTCACGCCTGAAGACCGGGGTCTGATCGAGCGCTGCCGCTCGCGCCCGTTCATCGTGGTCATCAACAAAATCGACATCCGCCAGGCGTTCGACAAGGCCTACCTTGGCGGCCTGCTCAGCACCGCGATCTCAACCAAGACAGGCGCGGGCCTCGAGGATCTCAAACGCACGATCGCGGCGCACGTCTGGCAGGGCAAGACATACGAAAGCTACCATGAAGTCTTCGTGAACATGCGGCACCGCGAGAGCCTCGCGCTCTGCAAACATCACCTTTTCGAGACCGCGAAAGGACTTCAGCGAAAAAATTCCTTCGAGCTGGTCGCTGTTGATTTGCGCAACGCGCTCGAAGCGCTGGCCGAGGTCACGGGGCAGACCGTTGACGAAGATGTGCTCGACAAAATCTTCAGCACATTCTGCATCGGCAAGTGACGGCAAAGCCGTCATCCTGAGCGGAGTCGAAGGATCTCCTGAATCCTCGTGAATCAACGGCACCGAAGCATAGCCATCTTCGCTCTTTCACTAACGACGCTCATCTGGGCGGCGCCGCCACTTTTCCAGAAATACCTCCTGCCCTCTTTCGGAAACGCGACTCAGAATTTTTACCGTTATCTGATTGGATTTTTCGTTTCCATTCCCTTTCTCATCGGCAGGCTGCGCGAACGAAAGCTGAAGCTGCGCTGGCATCATCTCGGCCTGATGCTTCTGCCGTCGATCCCAAACGTCCTCCACCAGTACGCCGGCGTGGCGTGCCTGGAGTACCTGATGCCGGGATTCGTTTCGCTCTTCGGAAAAGTCGGCATCCTCTTCTCGTTCGGCCTTTCCTATTGGATGTTCCGGGACGAGCGATGGCTCTTTCGCTCCGGCCTCTTCCTCGCAGGCTTCGTTCTGGCCTTTGGCGGCGGCATGGGGCTGGTCCTTCTCAAGCCCGGCCATGTCGAAGCCGCCCCGTTCTACAAGGGAATTTTCTGGATCGTCGCCTGCGGGCCGCTGTGGGCGTTTTACAGCGTCATGATCAAAAAAACAACAGAAGAGCTCGGTGTGAACATCTCCTTTTCGCTGATCTCGCTCTGGACATCGCTCGGCTTTCTGCCGCTGGCACTCTGGGAAGGCCGGCTTGCCGCGGTGGTGGACGTGCCGTGGCAGGCGAACGTCATCCTCGTCGTTTCCGCGATCCTGGCGATCGGGCTGGCTCACCCCCTGTATTATTACTCAGTCCGAATCCTCGGCGTTTCCGTCTGTCAGGTGGTGCTGCTCGCCACGCCGATTCCCGCCATCCTCAGCTCCGCCTATCTCTTCCGGGAGGTCCTCACCGTCCCGCAGACAGTGTTCGGCACGATCCTGATCGTCGGGGGCGCGATGGCCTGCCTTGCCCGGAAGCCCGCGCCCATCGACCCGGCGAGGGACATTGCGACCTCACGGGATGCCTGAGAGCAGCGACCCACTACAAGCCGCGAACGTAGGGATTGGTCCGTTTTTCGACTCCAATCGTCGTTGGAGGCCCGTGACCAGGCAACACGATGACGTCGTCCGGCAGACGGTAGAGCTTTTGCTGGATCGAACGGCTCAGGTCTTCAAAACTCCCCTCGGGCAGATCCCAGCGGCCAACGCCGCCGGCAAAGAGAACATCGCCTCCGAACAGGAGTTTGGATGGCGCGTGGTAGAAGCAAATGGAGCCGGGACAATGGCCGGGACATAGGAACGTCTCGAAGGCGGCACCCGCAGCCTCGAGCATCCTGCCTTCTTCCACCATGCGGTCGGCGCTCACAGGCAACAGGCGCGCGTATGGGCTGAACGCGAGCATCGACTCCGGGTGCTCGATCAAAGGCATGCTGTCCTTGTGGATCCAGACGGCGCATCCGGTCTCACGCTTCAAGCGCGCCGCCTCCAGCATATGATCGTAATGACCATGCGTCAGAAGAAGATGATCCAGTTTTTTTCCGCCACCCTTTTCCTTGAGCCAATCAGAGACGCCCTCCGGCGCGTCGATCAGGACCAGTCCTTCCGGCGCATGAATGAGATAGGCATTCGTCTCAAGCAAACCGCCGGTGTAAGGTTCCACCTTCATTCCCTCTTCTACCATCCCGCAAAGCGTCTTTCCACGTACAATCAGCGCAAACGCCAGAGTGCGCGCAACGCCGCCTTGTCTTCCGCTCGAATGCTGGTGTAGTTTGAAGCTGCGCCGCCTTAGCTCAACGGTAGAGCAACTGATTTGTAATCAGTAGGTTGTCGGTTCAAATCCGACAGGCGGCTCTCCTGCTTCAGACGCGCTTCGCATCTCATCGTTCTTCCTCACTTGGGCTTCAGTCAAGTACGTCTCATGTACATTCCTTCGCCCTCATTCGTCAGCCTCGATCGGCGCTGCGCCTCTTTGCAGGAGAAGATTTAGTTGGACGCCTCGCACCGATGGGTGCGGTGCACCGTAAACGGTACACGGTTCACGATGAAGGATCAGCTCGCCTTTTTCTGGTCACTACTTTTCTCACGCTGGTCACTACTATTCTCACGCGCATCCGTTGCGAGGGAGCGCTTGAGGATTTCGGTGAGATGTTTGGGACGGATCCTCGGGTTGACGCGGAATGCGGCCTGGATCTGGGAAAGCAAGAGCTCAATGTCCTCCAGACGGAAAGGTTTCCTGAGAAGTCCCAGCGCCCCGGCCCTGTGCGCTTCATCGATGTTGCGCTCGGTCCCGGTGATGACGACAATTTTGGCATTAGGGTCGATGCGGCGCACGATGTCGATGATGTCGAAGCCGTCCATGATCGGCATGTCGATGTCCATGAAGATCAGATCGGGTCGGTTTTTCTCATAAAGGCTGAGGGCTTCGATTCCGTCCTCGGCGACGCCGATGACATGATGGCCGATGGTTTCGAGTGCGTCGCACAGGAAAGAGCGGACTACCTGATCGTCATCCACTACAAGAACCTTCATCCTCGTGTCCTCCGGTTGCCCAGACTGGCCCTGAAAACTTCTACTTGTACACATGAGACGCGGGAAATTCAATTTGAATCCGTGATCCGAAGGCGGCGAAAGTGTGATTTCGGCCCTGCCTGAATAAAAAAAATGACAAGCAGGCTTCAAGAAGACGGTTTGCCAGTTACGAGGCAACGCGCAAGCGCGTCACGGCTAGGGAATATACTCAGTCAGATGCCGGCGCCGCTTGCCCGATTTTTTTTGAAGCGCGGCGGCAACTTGTTCGAGCAGTTGCCGGATCTTTTCCACGCGAAGCGGTTTTTTCAGCGCGCCGAGCGCACCGGCCCCGCGCACCATCTCCGGCGCCCAGTCCGTTCCGCTGATGACAATGATCTTCGCTTCCCGGTCCACCTCGCGAATCAACTTGATCACGTCGAAGCCGTCCATCACGGGAATGTCGATGTCCATGAAAACCAAGTCAGGCTGTTGCTTTTCATACATGCTTAACGCCTGAATGCCGTCCTCCGCTTCGCCTGAAACGATATGCCCAAGCTTCTCGATGGCTTCGCGCATAAAGGGGCGCCCCTTTTTGTCATCATCGACCAGAAGTATTTTCATGGAAGCATCGCCCCTCGTGAAAAGCCGGAATTCCTGCAAGGAATTTGTGATAACCTAGCCTCAAAGTCGTTCGTCCGCAATCAGGTTCGTGTCATCGAATTTTCCATTGACTTCAAATTGCAAAGCCGCAGACTTTTTCCGTCATGCAGGGGCACGATCTGAAGATTCCCGACTATCACATGCACACACCGCTGTGCAACCACGCGACCGGCGATCCCCGCGAGTACGTCCTGCATGCCATCAAACTTGGCCTCTGCGAAATTGGATTTTCCGACCACAACCCGATGCCGGCGGGCTTCGACACCCTGCGGATGCGCTACGACCAGGTCGACGACTATGTGTCGATGATCCGGGAGGTCCAGCGGGAGTTTCATCATTTTCCGATCTTTCTCGGGATGGAATGCGACTACGCGCCTGGGACGGTCGAGTACGTCGGGGACATGCTTAAACAGCACGATTTCGACTACGTGATCGGTTCGGTCCATTACCTGGACAAGTGGGGGTTCGACGCGCCTGAGACCATCGAAGAGTGGAAGAGGCAAAAGGATATCTATTCGATCTGGAAGAAATACTTTGAACTGTGGGCCGAGGCCTGTGCCACGGGCCTGTTCGACATCATGGCGCATCCCGACCTGGTTAAAAAATTCGGCTTCATTCCAGGGCAGAATTGCGAAGAGCTTTTTCGCACCGCCCTGCAAGCCGCCGCCAAGGCCGGGGTGATTATCGAAATCAACACCGCCGGACTTCGCAAACCGGTCGGAGAGATCTACCCAAGCCTCGCTTTTCTCCAGATCGCACATCAGCTCAAGCTCCCCATCTCGTTCGGATCGGACGCCCATGCTCCCGATGAAGTCGGCATGAACTTCAAGGAAGGGGTGGCGCTCGCCAGGCAGGCGGGATTTTCCGAAGCCATGCGTCTTCAAAATGGCAAGTGGACGGCCTACAAGCTTGTTTAAGGTTGTATGTTTAA
>JAHFSZ010000015.1:12177-28295 GCA_023265515.1 Verrucomicrobiota bacterium | reverse complement strand
AAGTCGGCATGAACTTCAAGGAAGGGGTGGCGCTCGCCAGGCAGGCGGGATTTTCCGAAGCCATGCGTCTTCAAAATGGCAAGTGGACGGCCTACAAGCTTGTTTAAGGTTGTATGTTTAAGGTTGTCGTCAGAGTTGACCCGGGCTTCGAGAAGCAACCTTAAACTTTAAACCCGAAAAAATGAAAGAGTTCGTCGCCGGAAAATTCCGGTTCTCCCTCGACCGCGTGCATCTGATGGGAATTTTGAACGTGAATGACGATTCGTTCTGCGGCGATGGGTCGCTCGATCCGAAGGAACTTCTGAAGCAGGCGCGCCGACTCGTCGAGGAGGGTGCCGGAATTCTCGACGTCGGCGGCGAATCGGCCCGAACCAACCGCGGCCCGATTTCGGAGGCCGAGGAAATCCGCCGGGTCGTTCCCGTGATCCAATTGCTCCGCTCCGAGCTGCCCGGCGTTCCACTCTCGCTAAACACCTGGCGTCCCGCTGTTGCCGAGGCCGGGCTCCGCGCGGGGGCGGTGATCTTGAACGATATGGGCGGTTTGTCCGATGACGCAAATGCCCTGCTCGCCGCAAAACACGGCGCCGGGCTCGTCATCATGCATTTGCGCGGTCAGCCCAAGCAACCCCACACCGATGCCACCTATGAGAATATCGTCGACGAGCTCCGGGCTTTTTTTCGCGAAAAAATCGTTCTCGCGCAAAGCGCGGGAGTGCCGATGTCGCAGCTCCTGCTTGATCCGGGACTCGACTTCGCCAAACAGTTTGACGACAACCTCCGCGTGCTGAGCCGGCTGGGCGATCTGGCCGGCCTCGGCTGCGCGCTCCTCCTGGCGGGTTCGCGCAAGACGTTCATCGGGGAAATCCTCGATCGCCCTCCCCTCGAGCGTGACTGGGGCACGCTGGCCGTTTCGCTCTGGGCTGTCGAACACGGTGTCCGGTTTCTACGGGTTCACAATGCCCGGATCCACAGCGATGCGTTGAAGGTGTGGGAAGCCGTCCGGAGCGGAGGCGCGCCGATCGCGAAATAGCCTTGCCGATCCCGGAACGGAATCAAAAAAACCTTTCGCCACGGATCAACACGGATGACACGGATATTTTCCGAGCCAGCACACTGGCTCGGCACTTCACATCACCTAAAACACGAATCTCTTGAACTCCACTTTCAATTTTCCAAAATTAACCAAAAGCCCTGGTTTGATGGAGGGGTGCAAAATCGCGTGTGCGCGATTTTGCCCTATCGGCTTCCATCCGTGCCCCATCCGTGCCATCCGTGGCTGAAAAAATGTGTTCTGAATTTGTACCGCCACCTCAGCCCGGGAATTCAACTATCGACTTTCCAATGCCGCCGGTTTCCTTTATGCAAACTCAACGCCGATGCATCTTACCGAGAACACTTTCAAGCTGATCTCCGCCGTCCTCATTCTCAGCTTCGCGACAGTCCTCTGTTATGTAAACACCTGGTGGAACTCCTTCGTTTATGACGACCATGTCTACGTCGAGCAGAATCCCCTCGTTGCTGGACCGCTCGACCTGAAAAAGATTTTCACCTCCTCCTACCCGCCCGCGTCGCCCGACCAGGGGCTTTACCGGCCGTTGCTCACGCTCTCCTACCGCTGCAACGCCAAAATCGGGGGCGTGCCGTCGAAGCCCAACACATTCAACAGCTTCCTCTTCACCAACACTTGGATGCATCTGGCATCTGTTCTGCTGGCATTCTTGCTCCTGCTTCGTCTCCGATTCAGAATGGCAACGGCGTTCGGGGCCGTGCTGCTGTTCGCGATCCATCCGATCCTCTCCGAGTCCGTGTCGTGGACGGTCGGGCGCGCCGAAATCGGAGCGGCGCTCTGGACACTGGTTGTGCTTCACCTCCTCTGGTCAAATCGGAGCTGGATCCGGTTTCTCGCGTTGCCCGCATGGCTGATCGCGCTTTTGTTCAAGGAAAGCGCTGTGATGGCTCCCGTACTTGCATTGATACTAGTAGCCTACCGCCCTGAATCATTTCCGAAACTGCGCGGGCGGTCCGGACTTCTGCTCGGCGCCGGCGCGGTCGTTATTCTCGGAGTTTACGCCGGACTGCGAAGCATTGCCCTGCCGAAACTCGTTCCGTCCGTCACGCCGTTTCTTGGCATCCATTCGCCCCTCGGCCAGATCAGCACCGCTGTGGTCATGCTCTGGAAATATCTGATTTACGTTTTTTTGCCCGTGCCACTCAGCGTTTTTCACGACATCGCGCCGGCGAAAAATCTTTTGGATCTTCGCGTGCTCGTGGCCATCACCGCTTTCGGTCTGCTGGTCTGGGCGCTCTGGAAGTGGCGCGATTCGACGCGCGACTGGCGCTTCGCCCTGCTTTGGTGGATCGTCGCCCTCTTTCCCGCTTCGAACCTTCTCCTGCCGATCGGCACGATCTTCGCCGAGCGCTTTCTCTATCTGCCATGCCTGTTTCTGTACGTCGCACTCGCCGAAACAGTCCAGGAGTGGCTTGTCGAATCCGCCGGGCGACCCGGCCGTCACTGGGCGCGCGCGCCCGTGACCGCCATCGTGCTGATCGCCGCCTTTTACCTCGTGCTGTTCATTCAAACGGTCCGGCGCAACGCCGATTGGCGCAACGATCTGACGCTCTGGGAATCGGCCCTCAGAAACTATCCCGACAGCTTCGTCGCGTCGGCCCCCTATGCCTCCGCTCTGGGTAAGGCGTCGCGCTATGAGGAAGCGATGAAGTACCTGAAGAAGAGCGAGGAGGGCCTGAGCCGCGGTCCCGCGAGCTATCGGGAGGTCTTCGGGCCCAAGCTCGAAAAACTCCGCTCCGAAATCACTTTCGGGTTGGACCGGCAAAAATATTTTTCGCAGATGCAGGCCGGTCGAAAGCTGGTCCTGGAAGGTCAGCCAAAGATGGCTCTTGGCGTCTTCGAGGCCATTGCCCGAAAATACCCCCAATTTTGCGAAGCCGAAGAGAGCATGGGCGACATTTACTTCAGGCTCGGCAACGACCTCGGCGCGATCCAGCACTACCAGAAGGCGGTCCTGATCACGCCCGACCACGCCGCGCTCTTCGGTAAAATTGCGCAGACCCTCGCGCATGCCGGTGCGCGCAACCAGGCAATCGAGATGTACGAGCGAGGCCTGATCCTCGATCCGAAGGACCCGATCGCCAATTACAACATCGCCGTCCTCTGGAACGATATCGGCCAGGCGGACAAGTCGATCTTCTATATGGAGCGCGCCATTGAATCATACCCTGCGTTCACGGCCGCGCGACTGAACCTCGCGAGCCTCTACCGGACCAAGGGCCGGATCGAGGATGCCGTACGCCAGCTTCAGGAAGTGCTCAAGGCCGAGCCGCAGAACGCGGAGGCGCAAAAAATGCTGCGCAAGATTGCCAGGAAGGAGAAAGAAGAGGAGAAGAGTCAGCGGATGGATTCGCCGCCGTAGTAATTCGGTTCTGGGTTGGAAATCTTTTTGCCTGCCAGGAGAGCATCCAGAGCGTTGCGAGCGGAATTGTCCTTTACCCTGCGCCCATCAAACCAGCAGTCATCGATGGGCCCTGAGTACCGCACCCGTCCGGCTGAATCCAGGAGCATCACTTGCGGGGTGTGTCTTGCTTTAAGCCCGCGAGCGATGGCCTGATCGGCGTCGCGGACCACAGGAAAATTCCAATCGTACTGCTCGTCGATCGCCTTGAGCTCCTGAATGGTTTCGTTGCGGCCAACCCCCACGCCGACGATCGTCACCGACTTTTTGAGACAATCTTCGCCCAACCTTGCAATCCGCTCGGCGCACGCGAGGGTGGCCGGGTCGCGGGCCGAAAGAAAAATTAATACCACCGCCTTCCCCTTGCCGAGAAGCGCTCCCAGCGTCTTCGGCCCACCGTCCTCTCCTTCGGCTTCAATTTTCCACCCGCCTGAGAACTTCAATCCGATCGAGGAGGCCGGCTGGCGGGCTGCGGGGTCGAGTCCGGACGGCGCGGCATCGCCGGACCTCGCGGCCTGCTGGGCATTCAAAACAGCGGCTGAGACGAACAGAAACGCAAAAAGGATTGGCGCTGCGGGGCATTTACGGTTTGATGGCCGACTCATCGGTCACCCTTAATGGAAATCCAGGCATCCAACAAGTCACAAGTCCGGGCGGTCTTCGCCAATGTAAATTACGTCCGGCTCCTGCTGGCGCAAACCATTGGGGCGTTCGGCGACCGGATCCACCAGATGGCCTTGCTCAGTTTCATGATGGCCGTCTCATATTCAACCAACACGACCAAGCATATCGCCGACATCACCACCTGGGGAATCCTGCCTACGGCGGTCTTCGGCCCCTTTGCCATGACGCTGGTCGACCGGTGGCCCTGGAAAAGAATCATGCTCATGTCCACGCTCTTTCGCTGCACGCTGGCGCTCGCGATGCCCGCGATTCTCCTGACCTGGTACAACATCCACACAGCCTGGATCACGGCCTTCCTGCTCGGGACTTTCGCGGCGGTTTTCGCGCCCTGCCGGCTGGCGATCATGCCAAACCTGGTTCCCAAGAACCAACTGCTTACCACCAATGCCATCAGTTCTCAGGTTGGTAACTTTGCCACCCTCGTGGGCGTGCCAGTTGGCGGCTATCTCGTAGACGTCATCGGCAGAAACACCTGTTTTTATCTTGATGGTGCAGCATTTTTTATTGCTGCGTTTCTTGTTGTTCTTTTGAAGTTGGGGTTCACGAAATCAAAACCACCCCCTGAACATTCCTCACAGCGTCCAAGCGAAGATCTCAAAGAGGGACTTCGATACCTGAGAAATCACCATGACATCCGACTCACATTGCTCTTTTTTTCTTTTCTGACGTTGGTCAGCAGCTTCCTCTATGTTTGCCTCCTCAGCTACAGCATCGAGGTACTTGGCCTGAAAGAGCGTGGCATGGGCCAATTGCTGGGTATCCTGGGACTGGGCATGGCCATAGGAGCAGCGCTACTTGTGTGGAAACCCCGTCTCGGTGAGCATCCCCGGCTGCCCTATCTGGGCCTGGCCGGCGCGGGTGTTCTGATCTGGCGAATGAGCCAGGGTGGCTCCTCCCACTTCATTGCGGCACTGCTCCTGGGAATCGGTTTTTGCGGAATCATGTCGCTTGTGCCCAACGATACTTACTTACAACATCATGTTCCTGACAAAGTCCGCGGCCGCGTCTTCGTCGTGCGCGGTGTTTTTCAAGGCGCCATCTGGCTCTTTTCGATGCAGCTGGTCAAAAGCGCGGTCCATCACATGGGCCTGGTCTGGGTGCTCGCGTGGCTCGGAATTGGAAGCATGATCATGGCCGCGCTCTTTGGATTTCTTCCCGCGCCTTCATCATCGCCTCGCAAGAGCATTTTAACGCCCTCGTAACTTCCTGGAAATCAGTCATTTACACCTTATCTTTTGCTCGACTTTTCGGGTGGTTGTCATTACTTGTTGCGAGTTGAATGGACGCGCAGCCACAGAACCCGGACCGGTTGTCCCCGGAGGTGGCATCTCTGACCCTGTCGTTCGGCGGCATCATTGACAAAATCGAAAGCGCCCCCGACATCGTTGCCCGGATCGCCATGCCTGGCGCGACGTTTCTCTCGGTCAACCAGGACTGCTTCGGCTTCAAGCGCGAAGAGATCGTCCGGATGTCCGTCCAGGAGTTCCAGGAGACATGCCTGGCCGAGGAGAGCCGCGAGGTCCTGCTCCGCGAATGCGAGCGCGTCCAGATTGAAAAAATGCGCAGCCACTGGTTTCGGATCATCGCCAAACATCCGGCCAAGAAACAGCCATTCCACTACGACACCCTTCTCATCCCGGTCTTCGAAAACGGCGTCCTGGCTGAACTGCAGGCCGTGCTGCGCGAGGTGACCGAGCGGGTCCGGCTTGAGACACGGCTGGTGGACATTGAAAAGATGGAGTCCCTGGGCCGCCTTGCCGGCTGCATCGCCCATGACTTCAACAACCTCCTGGTCGGCATCATGGGCTCGACATCGCTTGCCCTCAAAAAAATGGAACAGGACCACCCCGCACGGTCCCTGATCCACACCATCTCCAACTGCGCCGACCGTGGCGCCGAGCTGACCAAGCAGCTTCTATCTCTCACACGCCAGCAGAGCACCCAGAAGGAATCCCATGATTCGGTCGCCGCCATCGAATCGGTCATGGACATCCTCCGGCGGACCATCCCGAGGACGGTCGACATCCAATGGACTCCGCCGACGGCACCCATCTGGGTTGAAATGGTCCGGGCCGACTTCGAGCGTATTCTGCTGAACCTCGCCCTCAATGCCCGCGACTCGATGCCACACGGCGGATTGTTGAAAATCAGCCTCCGGACCACCTACCGTTCGGGCATCGTGTCCTCGGACGTGCCCGCTCGATCGATCCCCTACGCCCTGATGGAGGTCAGCGACACGGGCGAAGGCATGGACGCTGAGACCCAAAAGCACATCTTCGAGCCGTTTTTCACCACCAAAGGCATCGGCAAGGGAACCGGCCTCGGCCTTGCCTCCTGTTATACTTTGGTCAAGAACATGAGCGGCTTCATCGAGTTTCACAGTGTCGTCCAGCACGGCACCACTTTCCGGGTCTACCTGCCGCTCTGCCGCCCGCCCCCGCCCAAGCCCATTGCAGCTTCGCCCCGGGAGCTTCCCACCAGCGCCGGCGAAGGCGTCCTTCTGGTGGACGACGAACAATACATTCTCGAGGCGGCCCGCGCCATGCTCGAGTCCTGTGGATTCTGCTGCTTTTCGGCGCTCCACGCCGAAGAGGCCGAGGCCGTCCTGCAGGAGCAGCTCAAGGCCATCCACCTGGCAGTGCTCGACCTCACGATGCCGAAGATCAGCGGCGCCCGGCTCGCCAAGATTCTAAAACAGCTCAAGCCGGATTTGAAAATTCTTGTTTCCAGCGGCTACAACCTCGAAGGCGAACTCTCAGCCGAAGAATTGGTCCATATTGATGGCACTCTTCAGAAGCCGTACCGGATGGAGGAGTTGCTGCAGGCCGTCCATAAGGTGATGAAGAAGCCGGGCAACGTGGCGACACGGTGACACGGCGACGCGGCGACCTCTTTCATCTCCCCATTTCCCTGCGTCCCCCACTCCCCGCGTCCGGCAACGCGCCCCTGGCGGTTAGTTATTCCGGAACTGAATGGTTACCTGTTGGATTCCGAAGGCTTCGAACATTTTTTTAATTTGTACTTCGGCGCGTTGCTCGGCGTCCTCCTTGATCCCAAGCTCCCTGGCCGCCGATTGAATCTGCGCGAGCGCATCCCTGCGGGCGATCTGGTTGAGATCCTTGTTCAGCCTGCGGAGCATCGATTTTTCATGCAGATAGACCTGCGTCAGTCTTTCGTCGAGGTACACATCGAGGATCTTCGGGGGCGGCAGGATCATTTCCACCGCGCCCGCGGCCGCATCGTAGCGGATGTCTTCGCTCTGGACCTGCGAAAAATCGATGCCGGCCTTCACCACTCCATGCGCGATCAGGACCAGCCGTTCGTCGCCGAACCAGCCCGGATCGGTCACTGCCACGATGCGCTCCAGATGGTACTTGACCGTCGCCAGCTCCTGAAGTCCCTGGACTTGGCGCAAAACTGTCGCGCTGTCCAGGATCTGGGTCTGGCGCTTCTGCCGAAAAAGGTTGATTTCGTGGAAGACATAACCGGTGCCCAGAACCAGAAGAGCAAGCAGGCCGAAGGTCAGGATCAAAACCACCATCCTGAGAGACCAGCCTAGCGTCGGCCGGATGCTGTCGCCGGGAGCGGTCATTTTAATTTACCGTTTTTTCGGGCGGCTTGTCCGCGGGCAACTTCGCGCCCCTGCCGAACATCCGCTTGATCGCCCAGATGAGCAAAAGGGCGGCCGTTGCCTCGTCGAGATTGCCGATCCAGGGAATATTGTCCGGGATGAGCTCAAAGATGCCGAACCCCGGGTTGAGGATGTACACCACGGAAAACAATCCGACCAGGAAGGCCCAGAAGCGTTTCATCGATGGGAGAAGTTAAGCGAAACGAAGAAAAAACAAAGCAGGAAATTAATCTCGCGCGAAGGCGCAGTGCGCTTGAAGAAGACGCCTCTTAGACTTCTTTGTGGAGGACGCGGACGGTTCGCTGACGGTGCTTCTTGAGGCTGCTGTTCAGATGGCCGATGGCGTCTTTGAATTCGCCGACGGTTTTTTCGGGAAAGTATTTGGCCTCAACACCGCTTTTGGCCATCTCGCGAATCTTGAGATGGGCTTCCTCGCGCTCGATCAGCTGGTGGAGCACACGAATGGAGGAGCCGTCCTGGCTGATTTGAAGCAACAATCCGGTTTCTTTTTTCTTGCTCATTGCACTGGTTTGCGCGGTCCCTGACACTGACAAGACGGATACGGATGTTTTAATAACGTTACCAGCGGCGTGCTCCTTTTGCAAATTCCACGGCGCGGTAAAGATGGAGTTTTTACGAGATGATCCAGGCTTTTGGACATCATCTTTCAAACTCCTCCGCGCCAGGGTTTTGCAGCATCGGACATTCGCATTGTTTAGGTCAATTTGACCTCAACAATTCATCGTTGACAGAAATGGCAACTGGCTCCAACGTAACGGCGTTTTGCTGATTTTTGGCCGAAACCCCTTCTCCGCGCGGCGGACACAGGGGTTTTTTAGGAAAAAGACGGCACATCCACAAGGAGACCCATTTAGGAGGGAGCAAAGAAGGCATGGCAGTTCCGATTTCACAAGCTTGGACCGTTGCGACGTACGTCCTCGGCCAGAAACTCAAGGGAAACAAGCGGTATCCGCTGGTTTTGATGCTGGAGCCTCTGTTCCGGTGCAATCTGGCATGCGCGGGCTGCGGCAAGATCCAGTACCCCGATCATGTCCTAAACAAACGCCTCAGCCCGGACCAGTGTTTCGCGGCCGTCGAGGAATGCGGCGCGCCCATGGTCAGCATCCCGGGCGGCGAACCGTTGATCCATCCCGAGATCGACCAGATCGTCCGAGGCCTCGTTGAGCGAAAAAAATACGTCTACCTCTGCACCAATGCCCTCCTGCTGAAGCGCAAGCTCGACCTTTTCAAACCCTCCAAGTACCTCACCTTCAGCATCCACATGGATGGTTTGAAGGAGGAGCATGACGTGGCAGTCTGCCGCGATGGCACCTACAACATTGCCGTTGAGGCGATCCGGGAAGCCGTCAAGCGCGGCTTCCGCGTGACGACCAATACGACCCTCTTCGATGGCGCGGAGCCTGCGCGCGTGCGCAAGTTCTTCGACACGATGATGCAGCTGGGGGTCGAGGGTATGATGGTCAGCCCCGGCTACAGCTACCAGAAGGCCCCCGATCAGGACCACTTCCTCCAACGCAGCCGGACGAAGGAACTCTTCGCGAAAATCCTCGGCAATAAGAAGAAGAGCTGGCGGTTTAACCAGTCGCCGCTCTTTCTCGAATTCCTCCAAGGCAAGATCGACTACCACTGCACGCCCTGGGGCAATCCGACCTACAACATCTTCGGCTGGCAGAAGCCGTGCTACCTCCTCCAAGAAGGTTACGCCCCAACATTCGAAGCGCTGATTCAGGACACGATCTGGGAAAATTACGGCCACACCCGCAACGAACAGTGCAAGGACTGCATGGTGCACTGCGGCTATGAGCCCACGTCCGTTGACGACACTTTCTCGCCGGGGGGACTGGTGCGCTTCATCAAAGCGTCGCTGGGGGGCTTGAACGGCTCCCGCAATGGCCATGATCGCGCGCAGGATGAGATCCTGATTTCGCAGGCGGCCCGGATGAATCATCCTTCGGCGAAGGCAGCGGAAACCGAAGACAAGGAACTGGTTGGTGTTGACTAAAGCCTCCCATACGACGATGCCGCAGGAAGCCAAAGCCCACGGACATGATCATCCAAAGCTGGAAGGCAACGTTTTCCGTCCGAATCATTTCGCCGAGCTGGTCGATGCGGTCGACGCCGCGTTCGATTACCGGGGCGACGTGACGCTGGAGCTCAAGGACGGGCGCAGTGTCGAAGGTTATATCTTCAACCGCGAACGGGACATCGCCGTGCCGATTCTGAAACTTTTTCCGAAGAACCAGCCCGGCGAACTCACGATTCCTTACAGCGAGATCGCCGCGATCACGTGCTCCGGCGAGGACACCGCTTCTGGCAAATCATGGGAGGCCTGGGCCAGGAAGAACGCGGAGCAGCGCAAGGCCGAAGCGGCCAGAACCGCGGCTGAAGCGGCGGCCCGCGGTCACCTTTAACCGTTTCTGAGATCATGAACCGCAGCGTCTCGAAAACCAACGCGACGTTCCCCGCCGATGCATCGCGCTCCTCCGAGTTCAAGGAGTTGCTCGGATCGTGCCGCGACAAAGCAGTTCGCTGGCTCCTCGGCCAACAGCACGCCAACGGCCACTGGTGCGCCGAGCTCCAAGGCGACATCATTCTTGAAACCGAATATTATCTCTACCTGCGCTACATGGGATTCGGCGACGAAACTCTTTACCGCCAGCTTGCAGGTTATGTTCTCTCCCAGCAAAACGAGGAAGGCGGCTGGGGCCTCTACCCCGGCGCGCCATCCGATCTGTGCGCCACCGTCAAGGCCTACGTGATGCTCAAGGCAATGGGACATGATCCGCAATCCGCTCCCATGAAACGCATCCGGGACGTGATCCTGTCCAAGGGCGGCGTGGTTCTCGTCAACAGCTTCACCAAAATCCAGCTCGCACTGGCCGGTCTCTATGACTGGAACGCCGTGCCGGCCATGCCTCCCGAGTTGATCCTGTTCCCAAAAAATTTCTACTTCAGCATCTACTCGATGTCAGCCTGGTCGCGCACCATTGTCGTGCCGCTGGCGGTGGTCTGCCACTATAAGAAAACCGTCCCGCTTGGCATCGACATTGACGAGCTTTATGTCGGTGGCCGCGAGAAGGCCAATCCGCACATGCGTTGGGATCGGAATCCCATCACCTGGCACAATTTCTTCCTGGTCTGGAACCGCATCATCAAGATCATGGAGCGGTTTCGCATCCACCCGCTCCGCCGCTGGGCGCTCTGGAAATCACACCAGTGGCTTCGCGACCGGATACGGCACAGCGACGGTCTGGGCACGATTTTCCCAGCCATTGTCAACAGCATCGTCGCTCTGAAGGCGCTCGGCTATTCCGACAACGATCCGGTGATCCGCCGCGAGCATGGTGAACTGGAGCGGTTTTATATCGTCGAGGACGGCAAACTCCACCTGCAACCCTGCTTGTCGCCCGTCTGGGATACCGGCTGGGCGGCGCTCACGCTGCGCAAGGCCGGCCTTGCCCCGAATGACTCGAACATGGTCCGAGCGGTGGAATGGCTGCTCACCAAGGAAACGCGTCTGCGCGGCGACTGGTACATCAAGAACCCGCAGTCCGAGCCGAGCGGCTGGTATTTCGAATACCGCAACGAGTGGTATCCGGACGTCGACGACACGACCCTGGTGTTGCGCGTCCTCAACCTGACAGAAATCCCGAATCAAGCGGAACTCGCCCGCGCTTCGGAGCGCGGCCTCGCATGGCTGCTCGGCATGCAGTGCCGGGGCGGCGGCTGGGCGGCCTTCGACAAGGACAATGATAAGTACATCTTCACGAAGGTTCCGATGGCCGACCACAACGCCATGATCGATCCGCCGACGGCGGACATCACCGGCCGCGTGCTCGAACTGCTCGGTGAACTGGGTTACACCACCGAAGATGCAGTCGTGGCGCGCGCAATAAAATTTATTCGCTCCGAGCAGGAAACCGACGGTTCGTGGTTCGGCCGGTGGGGCGTCAATTACATTTATGGAACCTGGCAGGTGCTGGTTGGGCTGGCTTCGGTCGGCGAGGACATGAACCAGCCGTACATCCAGCGCGCCGTCCGCTGGATGAAATCCCTCCAGCAGGAGGACGGCGGCTGGGGTGAAACTTTGGACAGTTACGAGGAGCCTCACCGCAAGAACGAAAGCGCGACGACCACCGCGTCGCAGACCGCCTGGGCTATGCTCGGCCTGATCGCCGCCAGCGAGACACGCAGCCGCGCCGTTCAGCTCGGCCTCGACTACCTCGCCCGCCGGCAGCATGCCGATGGGGACTGGAAGGAGGAGGAATGGACGGGAACGGGTTTTCCGAAAGTATTCTACCTGCGCTATCACTACTACCGCCACTATTTCCCGCTTCTGGCCATCGCCACCTACTTGGAAGAGACCCGCCGAATGAAGGCGGCAAGCACGGAGGCGCTCACGCAGGCATCTGTCTAGCCGAAGCGTCCCGAACCTCCGGATTTTTTTGAACGAACCGATCCCAGGCTTTGTCGTCGCGCTGCCCAACGAATGGAAATATTTCCGGGCCGCATTCAGTCATCTCAGGAGGGGGCACTGTCAGGGATTGGTCGAGTACCGTGGCCGGTTTGGCGAACTGGACTGCGTGATCATGCTGGGCGGCGTCGGCAAGGAAAACGCCGCGGTTGCGGCGCGGATGCTGGTGGAGCATCACCCTGTCTCGGCGCTCATTTCACTTGGATACGTGGGGGCCCTTTCTCCGGAGCTCGTCCGCGGTGACATCGTCCTCTCCGCCTACTCGATGACCCTGGCCAAGCCGGCGCTCTCGCAATGGGAGCTTGAGCTGGAGCAAAATCTACACCTGATGGCCGACCAATCACATGAGCACCATGTCTATGTGAGTCCGATTTTCACCGCCGACCGCATCATTGCGCGGCACCATGAGAAGCATCGGATTTTTGAACAGACGGGCGCGGAGATCGTCGATATGGAATCCATTTCGCTTTTCAAGGTGGCCCGTGAGGAGCAGATCCCGTTCCTGGGCATTCATTCGGTGACTGACACGGCGGAGGAGGACATCCCGGCACTCGAGGTGATCAATCCGTTCCTCGCGTCGAAATCGTTCTGGCGGTATCCGAAAATCTTTTGGGATATCGCCGCCCATCCTAAATTCATCTACGACCTGGCAATCCTCAATCACGATGCCCAGACCGCCGGCAAAAATCTGGCGCACTTTCTCAAGGCAAACGAAGCAGCCCTGGGCGAGCTGATCCGATCATGCATCGGTTCGCATCCGCACGGATCGTCGAACGTGAAGCGCGAAGTGTAATTTGTTTCGAATCCGGACCGCATGTCCTCGTCCTCGCTCGAACGGCTCCGAATCCGCCTCTCGCAGATTTCATCCGGCCGGCTTCTGGCCGGCCTGTTTGTCTTCGCCCTTGTGATCCGCCTGGTCTACCTCATGGAGATCAAGCACACCGATTTTTTTGCGGTCCTGGTGGGCGACGGCGCAGTCTATGACGCATGGGCGCTGGCCATCCAAAAGGACTGGATTGGCAAGGAAATATTCTACCAGGCGCCTCTTTATCCGTATTTCCTCGCGACGATCTACACTCTCTTCAGCCATGACCCGTTGATCGCACGCGTGATCCAGATGGCGCTCGGTTCGGGGGCATGTGTTCTGCTCGCGCTTGCGGGACGTTCGTTTTTTTCCGCCCGGGTCGGTCTTCTGGCCGGATTTCTTCTTGCACTCTATGCGCCCGCGATTTTTTTTGACGGACTGATCCAAAAGGCGAGCCTCGACCTTTTTTTCATGACGGCCCTGCTTTTTCTGCTCGGACAAATCGAATGTGAGTGTCGTCGCCGGTGGTCCATGCTCGCGGGCATTGTCCTTGGTTGTCTCGCACTGACCCGCGAAAATGCGCTCGTCCTGTTTCCAATCATCTTTCTCTGGCTCGTATGGCGATTCTGGAAGCTTCGTGATCGCCAGCTTTCGATGAGCCTTTTCTTCTTCCTCGGAACAGCCATTGCTCTGGCGCCGGTCGCGGCGCGAAACCATCGAGTCGGAGGCGGGTTTCTTATCACCACATCGCAGTTTGGCCCCAACTTCTATATTGGCAACAATGCCAGGGCGGACGGAAGATACGCTCCGCTCCTCTGGGGGCACGGCAGCGCCCTGCTTGAGCGCGACGATGCGACGCGACTGGCCGAGAAAGCTCTCGGTAAACGGCTGACCCCCGCCGGGGTTTCCCGCTACTGGACGGGGCGCTCGGTTGCCTGGATCCAGTCGGATCCCGCCGCCTGGCTCAAGCTGATGGGGCGCAAATGGCTGCTGGTTTGGAATGATCGCGAGATTCCTGATTCGGATGAGCCGATCGTTTATGAAGATGCCTCTCTTCTGCTCGCCTTGTTGGGATTTGTTCTCACCTTTGGCACGATCTGTCCGCTGGCACTTGCGGGAATCGGCTTAACCTGGCCGGAGCGCCGCCGGCTCGCCGTGCTCTACCTGACATTACTCGGCATCGCCGCCAGCACGACCCTCTTCTTTGTCTTCGCGCGCTACCGCTACCCGATGGTCCCGATCCTCGTTCTTTTTGCCGCCGCCGGAATCCGTGAAATCGCCAGGCTCGCGAAGGAAAAGCGCCCGGCGAAATTGCTCGGCTATGCGCTCTTGATCGCCGCCGCCGGATTTGTTTCCCGCTGGAACCTTGATCCTGACGAGAATCCCCGCGCCATGGCCTATTACAACACGGCGGTATCGTTGGAACGGCAGGACCTTCGAGAACAGGCCGTTTCGTATTACCGCAAGGCCCTCGAGTGCAAACCGGATTTCGTCCAAGCCCACGTCAACCTCGGCGTCCTGCTCGCGCGCGAGGGAGAGATCGACGAAGCAATCGCCCACGACCAGGAGGCGCTGCGCCTGCGGCCGAACGATTCCACGGCCCATTGCAACCTGGCGAACATTCTCATCTCGCGAGGCAATCCGGACGAGGCCGAGCGCCACTACCGGCTTGCGCTCCAAATCCAGCCCGACCTCGAGCAGGCCCAAAAAGGCCTCGCCTCGGTATTGGAGCAGCAAAAGCATTCGGCGAAATCCCGGCAAAAAAAACTGGAACGACGAAAAGAGTGAAAGGTGGTTGCGGGATGTTTGCCTTCCTGCTTTCCTCGACCCATCATGAAATCCCACCTCGAGATGGCGGTCCAAGCCGTGCAACAGGCCGGCGAGCTGCTCCGGAAGAAGACTGCGGACGAGAAGATCATCCATTCCGCCACGGACCACGACATCAAGCTCGAGCTCGACGTCCAGTGCCAGAGCCTTCTGACCAACCACCTTTTGCGCAATACGCCGGATTTCTCAATCCTCGGCGAGGAAGGCGAGCACGGAAACCCGCAGAGCGAATACCGCTGGATCCTCGACCCGATCGACGGCACCGTGAATTTTTTCCACGGCATTCCCCACTATTGCATTACGGTCGCACTGCAAAAACGCAGGGTCGCGCTCCAGAAACGGCCCTCCCCGAACCCGGAGGAGTTCGAAACGATCGCGGGAGTGACGCTTGACCCGGTCCGCAACGAGCTCTTCACCGCGGAAAAGGGGAAGGGAGCCTTCCTGAACGGCCGCCCGATCCGGGTCAGCGCGCGAAGCCGAATCGGCGAGTCGGTGATGGCAATCGGTTTTTCCAAGACCAACGAAACCGCACAGCTGGGACTCGGCTACTTTCAAAAATACAGCCTGAAGGCCAGGAAGCTGCGGGTGATGGGCGCGGCCGCGCTCGACCTGGCGTATGTCGCATCCGGCCGATTGGATGCCTATTACGAATACGTGCGCATTTGGGACATCGCGGCGGGGCTCCTGCTGGTGGTGGAGGCAGGCGGCCGGGTCCAGACCTGTGCCATTTCCGGCCAGCACAATGTTTTTGCCACGCTCGCCTTCAATGGCGCTCTTCCATTCGACCTTGACGGGCCCGCCCTCGTCGAAGTGTAGAACCTATCCTTCCTTCCCCGGCTGACAGCAGCGTCTCATGACGCGCAGGACGGTCTCACTTTTTCACGGCCCTCTGTGACCCAATCGTAACGATCAAGCCCTTGGAGCGTCACAGAACCTCTCCAAGTTGGCCCCGCCTTCGGGATGGGTCCCGGAAGCGGGGGGAATGATCCCAACGACACTCAAGGAGGAAAAAACTATGTTTCGAACCATTCGACTTTTGGGGTACGCGGGCGTATTGGGCATGGCCATCACGGCCACCGGCGCTTTCGCAAGCTCGGACGCACTCATTGATACACTTGAGAAAAAAGGTCTGTTGACGCAGCGTGAAGCAGCTGAACTGAAGGAGCAAACCTACAAGGACACCCGGGACATGTTCCCCGGGACCAA
>JAHFSZ010000015.1:0-12077 GCA_023265515.1 Verrucomicrobiota bacterium | reverse complement strand
GGCATCCAGCCACACCGGCAGTGACGGGATGGATGATGGATGGTATGTCGGCTTGCAACTTGGTGAAGCCAAGAAGCAGGGCCAGTGGGAAATTGGCTACTGGTACGAGGAGCTCGGCGCCAACGCGTTCCTGGACGCCATCGTTGACTCCGACTTTGGCTATGGTGGCACGAACAACAAGGGCCACATCGTCAAGGCCGGCTACGCGGTCACCGATTTTCTGACCCTCAACCTCTCATTCTGGTTCGTCGAAAACCGGGACGACTTCGTTCAGAATGCGCCGAATGTCCCTGGAGGCGCTGTCGTCAATGGCGGCGACCAGCGCCACCAGACCGACCGTGTCCAGCTGGACGCCGTCATGAAGTTCTAATCCAAAAGGCGGTCCCCATCGGAGACAAGAACTCTCTGAGCGCTTCCAGCCCTAGCCGCCGACCTTCAGCGGTTGGGGCGGCTCTTCGTGCTGATGGCGGATATCGCGGGCCTCGTAAAGATAGACGATCTCCTCGGCAATGTTGGTGGCGTGGTCCCCGATCCGCTCCAGATTGTGGGCGACATTGATCAAGTTCAGCGAGCGGGAGATGGTATGCGGATCTTCGATCATGAAGCTGGTCAGTTCCCGATGGAGCTGGTAGTTGAGCTTGTTCACTTCCTTGTCGCGCTTGATCGTCTCCCGCGCAAGCTCGGGCTTTTCATAAACGAAAGCATCCAGCGCATCGTGGATCATGCTCTGGGCGATCTCCGCCATGCGGGGAATGTCCACCAGGGGCTTGAGCAACGGCTCTTTGTTCAGCTCCGACGCCCGGCGCGCAATATTGGTGGCCTGGTCGCCGATGCGCTCCAGGTCCGTGGCAATCTTCATGGCCATTGTGATGAACCTCAAATCCCTGGCCGTCGGCTGGCGCAACGCCAGCATTTTAATGCAGCGGTCATCGATCTCAACCTGGAGCTGGTCCAGGACCGTATCGTCGTCCTCAACTTTTTTTGCGAGAGCGTCGTCGCGCTGGATCAGGGCTTTGAGCGACTGGGCGACGACCTGTTCGGCGAAGCCTGCCATGCGCAGAAGAGTCTCTTTGAGTTCCGAAAGTTCCTGGTCAAAATGCCGATCCATAAATTGGACTCCCTTGATTAACCAAACCTTCCGGTGATGTAGTCTTCCGTCTGTTTATGGCCGGGGTTGGTGAAGATTTTGGTGGTTTCATCGAACTCAATGAGTTTTCCGAGGTAAAAGAAGGCAGTGTAGTCGCTGCACCGGGCCGCCTGCTGCATGTTGTGGGTGACAATCACGATAGTATAGAACTGCTTGAGGTCCTGGATCAATTCCTCAATTTTGGAGGTTGCTGTCGGATCGAGGGCACTGCACGGCTCGTCCATCAGGACCACCTCGGGCTCCACCGCGATGGTCCGCGCAATGCAGAGCCGTTGCTGCTGGCCACCCGACAACTGGAGCGCTGATTCCTGGAGCCGGTCTTTCGCTTCATCCCACAGGGCTGATTTTCGCAGGCTCCTCTCGACGCGCCCTTCCAACTCCGCGCCCTTTAACCCTTGAATCCGCAAGCCGTAGGCGACGTTTTCAAAAATCGATTTGGGGAAGGGATTGGACTTCTGAAAGACCATCCCCACTCTCTTGCGCAGCTCGATCACATCGACGTCAGGCGCGTTGATGTCGTGGCCGTTCATGGTGATTTGGCCGGTCATTCGCGTTTGTTCGATCAGCTCGTTCATCCGGTTAAGGCACCGCAGGAGCGTCGACTTGCCGCATCCGCTGGGTCCAATCAAAGCCGTGGTCCGATGCGGGCCAATGGCCACATTGACCCCAAACAAGGCCTGGGATTCTCCATACCAAAAATCCAGATCGCTGATTTGTATGATCGGCTTATCCATAACGCTATGCATGACCGAAACGGGCCCTCCGCCGGATGCGGGCGCGGACGAGCACTCCCGCGAGATTCAGAAAAAAAGTCAGCATCAGTAACACCAAAACGGAGCCGAAAAGGATCGGCTTGGTCCTTTCGACATCGGGAGACTGGGTCGACAAGACAAAAATATGGTAGCCCAAATGCATGAACTGGTCCGTCCAATGGGTTGGCAGATGCGCCAGATAGTAGGCTGCGCCCGTGAACATGATCGGCGCCACTTCCCCCGCCCCGCGGCCCACGGCCAGGATGGAGCCGGTGAGGATCCCCGGTATCGCTTGTGGAAGCACGACCTTCCATATGGTTTCGAGTTTGGTTGCCCCAAGGGCGAGGCTCGCCTCGCGCAACCCCTTCGGAATGGCGCGCAATGCTTCTTCCGTGGTGATGATCATCACGGGCAAGGTCAGGACCGCCATCGTAGCCGCCGCCCAAATAAGAGCGGGCTCGCCGTAGTGAAGCTCTCCGCCGTAAAACAACTTGTCGATGCCGCCGCCGACAAACTGGATGAAGAAACCAAGCCCAAACAAACCGAAGACAATCGACGGAACGCCGGCCAGATTGTTGATAGCTCCGCGAATGAGGCGATTGATGGCAGACTCTGCCCGCGCGTATTCGGTCAGATAGATCGCCGTGATGACGCCGACCGGGAGAACGCAAACCGTCATCAAGATCACCAGCGCCAGCGTTCCAAAGATCATTGGAAACACACCCGCCCGGCTTGCTTCGAACATCCCCTCGCGCGTCCCACCGAACACAAATCGGAACGACATCTGCGAGGCGCCGTTCCAGACGATGTTGCCGAGAATCATCAGGACGATTCCCACGATTGCGGCCGTCGCCGTCGCCGTAAAGGCCGTCAAGCCGATCGATTGCCAATCCCGTTTTGTCCGCTGAAAGGTCATTTAGGTCCTGCCTTCCAGTCTTCCCTTCAGCCGGTGGACCACGATGTCCCCGATCACATTTGAAACAAAGGTCACCAGAAACAGGAGGGCCCCGATAACGAAAAGAATCCTGTAATGATTGCCGCCGAAGACCACCTCGGCCAGCTCCGCGGCGATGGTCGCGGTCATGGTGCGGCACGAATCAAGAATCGAGCCCGAAACAATGGATGCATTTCCCGACGCCATCAAGACGATCATGGTCTCTCCGATCGCGCGGCCAAAACCAAGCACACAAGCGGCAAACACGCCGGGCAAAGCCGCCGGTAACACCACCTGCCATGCTGCCTGGCCTGGGGATGCGCCGAGGGAAAGCGCCGCTTGGGAATAGGATTTCGGGACGCTGGTGAGCGCATCCTCCGCGATCGTGAAAATAATCGGAATCACCGCCAGCCCGAGCGCGATCCCGGCAACAAAGGTATTGAGCCGCGACTGATATCCAAAGACATTTTGCAGGACGGTGGCCATGACGATCAATGCGAAGAATCCAAGCACCACCGATGGAATTCCCGAGAGCAACTCAATGACAGGCTTGATGATCTCCCGCCATCGCGGGCTGGCCAGCTGCGACACGTAAATGGCCGCGCCAACTCCCAGCGGCACGGAAAACAGGAGGGCCATGAGTGTTGCCTTCAAACTGCCAATCACCAGTGGTACGAGGTTGTACTTCGGCACCTCGCTCACCGGCTGCCAGATATATTGCGGCTTGTCGTAGTCGGCCCATTGATGGGGTTGGAACATCATCCGCCAGCTGGTGGTATTGACCCGCGAATCCTCGTCGACGATTTGCGCCAGTTCCTGGCCCTTGAGTTCGACCAGCAGCTTGAGGGTGTCGGCGTCGTAATTTTTCAGCTCGCCGGGCTTGAGCCCCAGGTACTCCGCCAGTTGGGTTTCCGAGATGTTCGGGATTTCCTCGGCTGCGACCGGCTTACGGAGGCGCGCATTATCGGTTTTGCCGAGGATGACCGGCAATGCTTCCTTGCCGACGAAGGCAAAAATCAAAAAGATCAGGAGAATGGCGGACAGCGATACCAGGAAGATCGCCTTCTCCACCAGCCATTCCAGCGGACGCCTTTTCCGCCGGGTGAGGGGACGGATTGGCCGCTCAGTGCTTTGGACCGGATCGGGTACATTCACGTAAATGGAAGCGGCGTCCGGTAAGTCCCGGACGCCGCTCTCTGGAAGTTGGGCCACATCGTTCACTGCAGATTCTTAGGCAACGGGTAATAGCCGATCTCTTTGACGAGCGATTGCCCTTCCTTGCCTATGCACCATTTGATGTACTCAGCGATCGCACCGCTGTCGGAAGCGGGACTCACATAATTGAACAGGAAGCGTGAAATCGGATACTTCATCGTGATCACGTTGGCCTCCGTGGGTTCAATGCCTTCCCCATCGTCGGCTTTGCTGACGAGCAGATGCTTGACTCCCTTGCCGTAGGCAATGCCTCCATAACCAATGCCTCCATTGTCCTTGGCGACCCCCTCGATGACCGCCGCCGTACCGGGCATGGTTTTGGTCGCCGGCGCGAAATCCTTCTTGTTCAAGACATGGTCCTTGAAAAACTCATAGGTTCCCGATGAGTTTTCACGTCCATAGAGCGAAATCGGAGCATCGGGCCCTCCCACCTCTTTCCAGTTGGTCACCTGGCCCGTAAAGATCTTTTCAATCTGTGAAAAACTCAGCTTCTTGATCGGGTTGCTCTCATTGACGTATACCGACAGGCCATCCAGGCACATTTTGTATTCATGGGGGCGGGTTTTGTATTTTTTTGCGAACTCGCCCACCTCGCTGGGTTTCATTGGCCGGGACGCATTGCAAATATCCGTTGTGCCGTTCTGCAACGCGGCGATTCCCGTGCCTGAGCCGCCTCCGGTGACCTGCACCGACGATCCGGGATGGGTCTTCATGTAGACTTCGGCCCATTTTTGACCCAGAATCAGCATCGTGTCCGACCCTTTGACGGTGATGTTGTTTTCGGCATGCGCGGCCGCCGACAGCAGCAGCGTGGCAATGACAACCCATAGTTTGCTCATCCTATGAAATCCTCTTCTCATTTTTCCTCCTGTTTTTAAGCTAAAGGTGAACTGTTACGATTGCGTTACAGAACGGTTTCGGTTCGGTTATTAATCCGGCTCCCGCCCCCTGTCCGGCGCCTCGCCGGTGACATGATAAGCCGGATGAGCGCCACCCTAGAAAGGATGGGTCACAATCGAACGGCGGCTTTGTTACAGAATCGAAAAATAAGACCTTATTCGGCCTTTAGAAGCGTGAAGAAAAATGAACTTCCCTTGTCCGGCTCGCTCTCGGCCCAGACGCGGCCGCCATGGGCCAGGACGATGTGCTTGACGATCGAAAGCCCGAGGCCCGTCCCGCCAAGTTCCCTGCTCCGCGCCTTGTCGACGCGGTAAAATCTTTCAAAGATCCGGGGAAGGTCCTCCGGCGAAATGCCCGGACCGTTGTCGGAGACACAGCAGATGACCTCGGCTCCGTCTTCCCTGGCGGTGACCGCGACGCGGCCGCCCGCGGGAGTATATTTGACGGCATTCTCGATCAAGTTGAAAAAAACCTGATGGAGGCGCTCGGAATCCGCCTTCACGGTGGAAAGCGGCGAGGGTATTTCCAGAGCAATGCCGACGGATTTGACCCTCGCCTGGCGCGCCAATTCGTCGATGACCGACCCAGCCGTTTCTCTCAGAGACACGGCGACCAACTTGAGCCGCGGTTGCGCCGACTCCATTTCAGAGATGCTTAACAGATCTGCAATGAGCATCTCAAGCCGCGCCGCATGCTTCTGGATGATGCTCAAGAATTGCTTGGCGGTCTTTTCATCCGGCTTTTGTTCATCCAGCAATGTTTCCACATACCCCTTGATGATGGAAAGGGGAGTCCGGAGTTCATGGCTGACGTTGGCCACGAATTCTTTTCGCATATTTTCCAGCTTCTTGATTCTGGTGATGTCGTGAAAAACAACCACCGCCCCTGCGCATATTCCATCGCGACCGAGAAGACAGGCCGCGTTGACATCGAAAACGCTTTCCTCCTCGCCGAAAAAGACCAGCTCGCGTTCCACCACTTCCTTGCATGCCAGCGCCTGTTCGATCATCTCCTGAAGCGGGACATTACGAAAGGCTTCCATGACGGTTTTGTGGACGATTGTCTCCGGCAAATCAAATTGACGCCGCAACGTTCGGTTCACCAGGCGGATTTTGCCCAATCCATCGACAACAAGAACTCCTTCGATCATATTGGACAACGTGGCATTCAGTTCCGATTTTTCTTCCTCAAGTTCCGAAAGCCTCGATTGGAGCTGCGCCGACATTTGATTGAGAGATTTGGCAAGCCCCCCCAGTTCGGCGCCGGCCTTCTCCGGAGCCCGGCAGGAGAAATCGCCTTGCGCTACGCGGGTCGCCATCTGGTGCATCTCTTGGATTGGTCCGCTGATCCTGCGGGCCGTCCAAAACAGAAATGGCAGCGCTGCCAAAAACACAATCAGACTGGCCGCGGCAACGGCGCCCTCCGCCCTGCCGGTGGTCTGTGCAATCTGGTCAAGCGGCATGGCGATTCGAACAACTCCCAGAACCTTGCCGCGGCCATCACGAACGGCGGCCGCCACATACATCAAATCCACTTGGATCGTATGGCTGCGCCGCGTCGCGCTGCCCGTCCCTTTTTCCAAAGCCATCTGGACCTCGGGCCGGTGGAGATGGTTTTCCAGCATGTGGAGTTGTTGATCGGGAACGTCGGATTCGCCGATGACCGACCCGTCAGCGGCGATGATGGTCACGCGCAAACCGGTCTGTCTCGATACGGTGTGAGCAAGAGCGTTGATTTCGGCCTGCCGTGGATAGTCAGCCGATAATTTCGGAGCGAAAATGTGCCGCGCAAGCGCCGCCTCGCGGCCAAGATCCGTCCTGATTTTTTCAACGAGGAAAGGCGGCAGTGAAAAATCAATGCCCAGATTGACCGCGAACAACAGGACCCCCAGCAGGACCACCAAACCGCAAAACCACTTCCATTGAAGGGACAGCTTCACACGGAATCCGTGAACCGGTAGCCGACGCCACGGACCGTCTCGACATATTCCGCCGCGGATCCGAGCTTTTCTCTCAGCCGACGAACATGGGTGTCCACCGTTCGCGTGTCCATCTCGCTTTCGTAGCCCCACACATCGGTCAAAAGGCGGTCGCGCGTTTGAACGCGGCCGCGGCGCTCCATCAGCGTCACGAGCAATTTGAATTCCGTGGCAGTCAAATCGACCGGTTTGCCTTTGAATCTGGCTTCGTGCTTGGCAATGTCGACGAACAGATCCCCAACCTTCAGCGCTTCGCCCGTCTTGGCTTTGCCCCCGGCCCTGCGCATGATACTCTTGATCCGCAACACCAGCTCGCGGGGGCTGAACGGCTTGGTCACGTAGTCATCGGCGCCGAGCTCCAGACCGACTATCCGGTCCACCTCTTCGGCCTTTGCCGTCAACATGATCACCGGGATGGAGGCCGTCTTTCCGTCGGCCTTGAGTTGTTTGCACACCTCGATGCCGTCCACTTTGGGAAGCATTAAATCGAGAATGATCAGCACAGGCAGGTGGTCCCGCGCCTTTTGCAATGCGGCGGCCCCGTCGCAGGCTGTGACCGCCTTGAAGCCGGCCTTCTGCAAGCTGAACGCGAGCATGTCCAGCACATCCTGCTCGTCATCCACGATGAGTACGGTATCCGCCATGACGGCAACGTGTAACAAAAAATGAATTTTGTTGCGACGGTTATGTTACAATCGGGTGACAATATTTCCGCGCACAACGATTCTGACTGGCCCATCTGCTGGGAAACTAATAACGAGCCGCCGGATTCAGCATGGGACCCTAGCCTCCGACCGCGGTATACTTGCGGAGCCCGGCCCGCCAGATCGCCTGGCCTAAAACGAAGAAGAAGATCACCCAGAAGATCTGGACCACAAAGCCCTGAAGCATTTCCTGGGGGGAGGCTTTGGCCAGAAAGACCTGCAGTGGGAAAAAATACTCGTAGTAGAAGGGCAGGAACCGGATCGCCTGGTAGAGTGGCGCCGGCATCATGTCGAGGGGGAAGAGATGGCCTCCCAGGGCGAATTCGATGGAGAAAACGATGAACGTCGGCGCGGAAATATCCAGCAGCCAGAAGGCGAGCAGCGCGGTGCAGTAGGCCATCCCAAATTGGAGGCACGCTGACAAAAACGCCGCGGTTCCGGCCAGCGCCCACTGATCCAGAGTCAATGGAAAGACGGCATATTTTCGTGAAAGATAGGCGACGCAGACGATCGGGATCAAGGTGACCGCCGTGTAAATCATTCGTGAAGACCAGAAGAGGCAAAATCGGTAAGTGAAATAATTGACGGGCTTGAGCAGGAACTGGTTGATCAAGCCGTCCCGGATCTCGCCTGCGATTTGGAAATCGTCCTCGGTCGGCGATGCAACCGAATCGAGAAAAATCAGCGCCAGGAAGTACGAAATCGTGCTGGCCATGTCATAGCCGGCCAGTTTTTTTCCGGGATCGTTGAAAACAGCCCCCCACAGATAGATCGCCCCCAGAAACGGGACAAAGCTGAAGAGGCATCGGAGCAGGAAGTTCCAGCGGTAGACGAAGGTATTCTGCAGGCCAATGTTCAGGACGTGGAGATATTTGCGCATGGAAGCGATTGGCGGTCAGCCGCCGGCCTTACGAGGCGCGCTTTGCGCGCGTTGCTCTGCCAATTTCCGAGAGCCGAGAGCCGACTGCTGCGAGAAGATCTCCCGAATGACATCATCGATCGGGATCTCCTCGATATTCAGATCGGTGATCGGCACCTCCTCGAGCAGCTGTTTGCACACCTTCAATACGTTCGCCCGCTGGACCTTGAGGCGAACGTGCCCGCTGATGTTCTCCAGCACGCTGCCAAAGCGCTCCATCGCGGAAGTCGACGGTTCGTCACTGCACTGAAAGTGAATCAGTTTTGAGTCGGCAAAACGGTTGACGATTTCCGAAAGCCTGCCATCAAAAAAAATATTTCCCTGATGGATGATGATCACGCGATCGCACAGCGCCTCGATATCGGCCATGTAGTGGCTCGTCAGCAGGATGGTCACGCGATGACGCTCGTTGTATTCGCGAATGAACTGCCGGACTTTCTGCTGGCTGATCACATCCAAACCGATGGTCGGCTCATCAAGGAAAAGAACGCGCGGTGAATGGAGCAACGCCGCAATCAGCTCCATCTTCATCCGCTCGCCGAGCGACAACTCCCGGACCATCACGTTGAGCTTCTCCCGCATCTCGAGCAGATCCACCAGTTCATCGAGCTTTTTTTGAAACGTCTTGCGCTCAATTCCGTAAATCTCCCGATTGAGCTCGAAGGATTCATGCGCCGGCAGATCCCACCAAAGCTGGTTCTTCTGTCCCATCACGAGCGCAAATTGCCGGCGGTACGCATTCTCGCGTTCCCATGGGATGTGCCCGAGGACCGTCGCCGTCCCGCGCGTTGGATAGAGCAGGCCCGAGAGCATCTTCAGAACGGTGGTCTTGCCCGCGCCATTGGGGCCCAGAAACCCGACGAGTTCGCCCTCATGGATGGAAAAACAGACATCATTGGCGGCCAGCGTCGCGGTGTACGCGCGGCTCCAGAGGCCCCGGATCGCCCCGAGAAAACCGGGGATTTTCTTGTAAGTGCGAAAAGCCTTCGTCAGGCCATGAACTTCAATCGCGGGCATCTTTTCACCCTAGTGAGAACGATCCGACCGATCAATGGATTTATCTCCGGCCGCGAGTCAGGGGCGGGAAATTATGCCGAAAGATACCGCGCGATTCCGTCGCGGAACGCAGGCGGCCTGATGCCGAAATCCTTGAGCGCGTCCGCCGGGTCGCCCACATTGTCCTCCTCGAGCATCAGGAGCTGGTCGCGGTTCAGCATGGGCCGTTCCATGAATGTTTCCATGCACCATGCCAGGGCCCTGGCGAAGTCCCCAGGAACCGAAACCACCAGCGGCTTGGAGCGGAACATCGAAAATAATACCGAAAGCGGCAAGAAAACGTTGGCGCCGTCTCCGAACCATTGGCGTCCCAACTTTGGAAATCCGACCATCGAAGCGCGATGCCCGAGCGCGGCGGCAATCTCCGAAAGAACCTCACGAAAGCGGAGCGGCTGCGGGCCGCACAGGTCGTAGGTCTTCTTGAAACTTTCCGGTCGATCCAGCGAGCGTAGGATGGCCATCGCCACGTCCTCGACCGGGACCGGCTGCATACGGGCATATCCGCCGCCGATCGCTGGAACCGTGAAGACCTGAGGGAGATTCCACGGAAACCGCATCATCCTGGCAAATAAGTTCACAAATGCATCCTTCCTGCCGTAGATGATCGACGGGCGGACAATCGTCCAGTCGAACGGCGCCGCGCGCACCGCCTCCTCCGCGGCCCATTTGGATTGGTGGTATCGGGAGCGCGCATTGGGGCGGACGCCCAGGGCGCTCATCTGAATCCAGCGCTTGATATTCGCGCGCTTCGCCTCGGCCAGCAGATTCACTGTCCCTTCATGGTGGATGCGCTCGAACGTCATCTCATGGATTTCGGTGATGACGCCCACCAGATGGACAACGGCATCCATTCCCTCCATGCAGCCGGTGAGCGAGGGCGCGGCTAGAATGTTGCCGTGAAACATCTCGACTCCATGCTGTTTCAGTCGCGCTTCAGCCTGCGCCGGGTTGCGCACCAGCACCCGGACTCGATGTCCGGCCTCAACAGCCTGTTTGACAACCTCGCCGCCGACAAAACCGGTTGCGCCGGTCAAAAGAATTTTCATACGCAAATCTTTTTGAAAAATGGGTTCCCAATTTTCTCATTCACTCTCGCTGCGACCATGACCGTTCTATGCGATGTCCCGGCGGAAGTCTACCCCCCGAAGCACAGCGCTCCTACCAGGGGAAGCTGTAAATTATACAAATGAATTATTCTCTCTATGCTCGGGCCGTTGATCCAGGGGGAGAGCCTGGGATGCATTGCCCTCCCAAGATCCGAAAATTCGCCTCCAACGCTTATTTTTTGAAGAAAAAATCGACTCTGAAAACCTCTCAATTTTACAATTCAAAATCATCATTTTCGTCAATAAATATGGACGTTTTCGCGAGATCCTCTCCTTCATTGTCAACGAACATCCCCGCTCGAACAGGCCCGTCATTATTCGATTTCTATTGAGTTTCAGCCAATAAAGATGCATGGTTAGTCAATCTTTTAAAGAAAGGATAGTTGAATGAAGGCAATCATAAAGTGTCTAAAATCGTTTACGCTGATCGAGCTGCTCGTCGTCATCGCGATCATCGCGATTCTGGCCGGTCTGCTGACGCCCGCCATCGCGGGTGCTCGTGAGCGTGCACGGCGTATTCAATGCTTGAACAACCTCAGGCAAATCGGCCTTGGCGTTAAGCAGTACGCCATGGATAACAATGAAGCGTTCCCGGAGGCGGCGGCCAACCAAACGACTGCCACGGCTCACTTCCAGCTGTTGTCGAACGTGTTGGGAAATGCTGGCGGAGTGTTCAAGTGCCCTTCGGATTCCCTCAAGACCCTGAACAGCTCCATCATGTTGATGACCGCCGTCGCTGACCCGAACTGCTCGTACTCGTATGCGCGCCGCCTCAGTGATTCGGCGCCTATCGATACGCCGCTGTCTTGGGACCGCGGTGCGACTGTCGCCGGAGCCGGGACGGCCGAGGCTGATGGCGTCAACATCAATGCGATGGCGACGGAATTGTGGAGCTCCACCCTGGCTCCGCACAAGAACGATGGCGGTAACATCCTGTTCGCCGGCGCGCATGTGACGTTCAATAACACGTTCCCGACCAACTCACAGACGAACCTGGTCGCTTCCGCCCTGTAAGGCGAATGAGCGATCGAAGTTGTCCATGAAAAGGCCGCCCTTAGAAGGGCGGCCTTTTTTCACTGGAAAACTTTTTTTGAGATGTTTACCACCCCATATTGGGTGGTTCAAAAAGGAAGGCAATTATGATAGATCGAAAAGCATTTACGCTGATCGAGCTGCTCGTCGTCATCGCGATCATCGCGATTCTGGCTGGTCTGTTGACGCCCGCCATCGCGAGTGCTCGTGAGCGTGCACGGCGTATTCAATGCTTGAACAACCTCAGGCAAATCGGCCTTGGCGTTAAGCAGTACGCCATGGATAATAAGGAAGTGTTTCCGGAGGCGGCGGCCAACCAAACGACTGCCACGGC
>JAHFSZ010000014.1:36513-40912 GCA_023265515.1 Verrucomicrobiota bacterium | reverse complement strand
CGATCTTGATGGCTAATCCTTAGGCGTGACTGAACCCTGCAAATTGAAATAATTTGAAACCATGATCGTGCCACAATACTGGGCAGAGGCGAGTCGGAAGGGCAAGGTCAAGCGCCGGAGCTTTACGGTGCGGCATTTTGGATGGTCGGACACAAATCAAGAGGATGCACAGATGAATGCCGATGCCCGGGCTGACGATGCATTGGGCCGATTGATGGCCGGTGACAAGCTTGTAAGACTCGGTGACAGGGTCAGCGCTTGTCGGTGACAGGGTCAGCGCTTGACAATTGACAGCGAGAGATCCTTCGCTGGCGCTGGCCTCGACTCTGCTCGAGGAATGACGGCGGGGCCTTGGGATTGTATTGACTTGTATATATAGCATAGCTAAATTTCGCGTGGTGAAGGTTCGGGAAATATTAAAGATCATTCAGAAAGATGGATGGGTTCATGTGAGAACACGAGGCAGCCATCATCAGTTCAAGCACGCTAAAAAACCGGGTGTGGTTACGGTGCCGGGGAGGCCGGGGGATGATCTTGCTCCGGGAACGCAAAACAGTATATTGAAACAGGCGGGGCTGAAATGAGTCGGTATCTAATCATCATTGAGGAAACTGGGACGGGATTTTCGGCGTATTCACCCGATCTGCCCGGGTGCGCGTCTACCGGAACGTCCCGTGAAGAAGTGGAGAAAAACATGAAGGAAGCCATCGAGTTTCACATTGATGGCCTTCGAGAAGAGGGATGCCCCATCCCTCAGCCGCATAGCGCTGCGACTTACTGCGAAGTCGCTGGCTAACCTGGCCATAACACCGTCGCGTCCATCGCGGCTGTCACATCGTCGCGCTTGAAAAGAAGCCGGTGTTTCCTTTGCGCCTCTGCGTCTTTGCGAGAGAATAAAATCCGGTGTTCCTACGCTCCGATTGTCTTCAAACAATCATCGAGCCACGTCAGCAACAATCCGACGGTCTCGGGAGTTTCATCGCCCATGTGGGAGATGCGGAATGTGTGGCCCTTGAGTTTGCCGTAGCCGCCGTCGATGATGCAGGCGTACTTGGTCTTGAGGGTCTCGATCATTTTCGGAACATCGATGTTTCGGTTGTTCCGGACGCAAGAGAGGGTGACCGAGGCGAATTTTTGCTCAGGGAACAGCTCAAATCCGTTGGTTCTGACCCAGTCATGCGCCAGCTTCTGCATGGCACGGTGGCGGGCGAACCTGGCATCGAGGCCTTCGGTGAAAATGTCCTGCAATTTGCTTTGCAGCGCGAAGATATGGCCGATCGACGGCGTCGATGGCGTCATATTCTTTTCGTGGTTCTTGAGAAACTCCAGAAAGTCAAAATAGTATCCGCGGTGCTTCACCGAGATGGTGCGGTCCAGCGCGCGCTTGGAAACTGAAAACAGCGCAAGGCCGGGGGGGAGGGCGAGGGCTTTTTGCGAGCCGGTGATCAAGACATCAATGCCGAGCTTGTCGACCTCGATCTTTACGCCGGAGAGCGACGACACGGCGTCAACGACGAACAGGACGTCCGGAAACCCCTTCATGACGGCGGCGATCTCCTCCAGCGGCGACATCGTGCCGGTCGAGGTCTCATTGTGTATGACGGTGAGCACGTCGTAGACACCGGATTTCAATTTGTCCCGGACCAGCTCGCCGGTGATCGGCTTGCCCCAGTCGACCTGGAGTTTGTCGGCCGGCTTGCCGCAGGAGGCCGTCACGTCGTGCCACTTGTCCGAAAAGGCGCCGTTCATGCAGTTAAGGGCGCGCACCCGGGTCAGGTTCCGGACGGCGGCCTCCATCACGCCCCAGGCCGATGAGGTGGAGAGGAAGACCGGGTTCTTGGTGTGGAGGAGTTGTTGTAATTGCGGCTGGATGGAGGCATAAAGTTCCTGAAATGCCTTGCTTCGGTGGCCGATCATCGGCTTGGAGAAGGCTTGGAACGTTTTCTCAGAGACCTCTGTCGGCCCCGGAATGAAAAGCTTGATCTTTTTTCCCATAAGCTTCATGCGAGTTACCATGAGTTTCCGGTTCTTAGCAAGCATCACGATCACCCTCGCGATCTTTGCGGGTGAAGCCGCGGCAAACCTGCCTCTTCTGGACGAGGATTTGGGTGCCCAGGAGATCGTGGAGAAGATGATCGTGCAGGAGGAGGCCAACAACGAGCTGGCTCGCCGTTACGAGTACCAACAGGAGACAGTCACCGAAAAACTCGACAAAAACGATCAAGTGGTTCAGTCCACGACCAAAACCGCCAAACAAAGGCTCCAGTCTCAAATCAGCTATAAAGTGCAGGGGATGAAGGGCGGCAAGGAAGTTCAGACGGAAGTCGGCTTCGGGTCGGCGCCGGATGAAAGGCCGCAACAGGATGGAACCTACCTGGAGGCGATGACGATCCGGGAGCTTTCCCGCTATTATGATTTTCATCGGGAGAAGGACGAGCCGGTGGACGGCGTTGCGCACTATGTCCTGAGCTTCAAGCCGAAGGACGCCAAGGACATTCCGAAAGCCAAGTCGAGGGAGGAAAAGGTTCTGGCGCACCTGACGGGAAGACTCTGGATCCATCCGGCCGATTTTTCGATCGTGATGAGCGACAGCCGTCTGGTCAGCCCCCTGCCATTCGCAATCATCGATCTCGTCAGCCTTCGCGACCTTCACATCCGCTACCAGGCGTTCAAGCTCAACGACCAGGTTTGGCTTCCGAAACAGATGGATCTCTCGTATCAGGTGCGGATTCTTTACTTCAAGATGATCCGCGAGCGGCAGAAAGCCGTGATGCGAAACTTCGTCAAGTGGGATGCGCCATCCGCGAAAGGTGGGGATGACGGGATGGAAGTTTCCGACAGCCGTTAGGATTTTAGCGGCTTGTTATTGCCGTCGAGCGTGACGCTCTTCGGTTTGTGGGATGCGGCCTTCGCCGGCTCGATCAGCATGAAGGACATGATCGTCAGAAGATCGCCAACTTTTCCGAGATGGGCGGTCGCGCCGTTGAGGCAGATTTCGCCGCCATGCTTGGCTCCCCGGATCACGTAGGTTTCAAACCGCTCGCCGTTGGCCATGTTGCCAACCAGGATCCGCTCATAGGGGACGATCTGCGCGACTTTCATCAGCTCTTCGGAAAGCGTAAGGCTGCCTTCGTAATCGACGTTGGCGTCGGTGACGCGGGCGCGGTGAAGCTTTGATTTGAGAACCGAGATCAACATGGTTTTTGGCGTGACTGTTTTAAAATGGCGGTTCTTAATAACCCAGTCAGCGGAAGTTGCAACGAAAAAGACAGGCGTATGTGTCCCAGACTCTGAACATCGGCATGATTGGCTACAAGTTCATGGGCCGCGCCCATTCGAACGCGTGGCGCCAGGTCGACAAATTTTTCAGGCTGAAAGCCAGGCCTTTGCTCAAGGTGATTTGCGGGCGCGACGAGAAGAAGGTCAAGGCCGCCGCCGCCCAGCTTGGCTGGCGCGATTATTCCACCGACTGGCGCGAGGTCGTTCGCCGCCCTGACATTGATGTGATTGACATCAATACGCCGAACGACACCCATGCCGAGATCGCGATCGCCGCCGCGCGCGCGGGCAAGGCGGTCCTCTGCGAAAAGCCGCTGGCGATGAACGTCGCCGAGTGCCGCCGAATGCTCGCCGCGGTGCGCAAAGCCCATGTCACGCACATGGTCTGCCACAACTACCGCCGGGTTCCGGCAATGGCCCTCGCCAAAAAGATGATCGAGCACGGCGAGCTCGGGATCATTTACCACTACCGGGCGCGTTACCTTCAGGACTGGATCGTTGACCCGAAATTCCCGCTGGTCTGGCGGCTTCAGAAAAATCTTTCGGGTTCCGGCGCGCATGGCGACATCCACGCTCACATCATCGATCTGGCGCGTTTTCTGGTCGGCGAATTTACGGAAGTGTCCGGCTTGCTTCACACCTTCATCAAGAAGCGCCCCTTGGAAGGACGCCGCCGCCGTTTGGGCCGCGTGACTGTGGACGACACGGCCATGTGCCTGGCGCGTTTTCAAAACGGCGCCGTCGGTGTCCTCGAGGCGACTCGTTTCGCGCCCGGGCGGAAAAACTCCATTCAAATCGAGATCAACGGCAGCAAGGGCTCCTTGTCTTTTGATTTCGAGGAGATGAACCGGTTGAAGTTCTACCGCCGCGGTGATCCCGAAGCCGAGCGCGGTTTCCGCGACATTCTGGTCACGGAACCGGTGCATCCGTATGTCGGCGCTTGGTGGCCGCCGGGCCACCTCATTGGCTATGAACACACCTTCGTCCACACATTCGCGGATTTTCTCAATGCCGCGGCTTCCGGGAAAAAAGTCTCGCCGGATTTCAACGATGGTTTGCGCAATCAACAGGTGCTTGAAGCGGTGGAGCGGTCGGCAAAGAGCAGGCGATGGGAAAAAGT
>JAHFSZ010000014.1:25653-36413 GCA_023265515.1 Verrucomicrobiota bacterium | reverse complement strand
TCTTTCCGGATTTTTTCCAACAACTTCCCGCCCGCGAGCAAGTGCTGATAATTATCACGCCAGTACCCGCGCCATTTGCTCCGCCAGAACTTCACATTGTAGCGCATCGAGAGTGGGATCGAGACGCTGAACTTGAGGTAATTGATCCGGCGGTGCCGAATGGTCTGGCGAACCACCGGCCGCGTGGTTTTGTCGCGGACGCATTTGAGCCACCAGTCCGGGGCCAAAAAGTCCATGTTTTTCGGAACGGCGGTCGCGCCGAAGCCCACCGTGTACGGATAGTGGCTGTCGCTCCCGCCAATTGCCGCGATTCCATGTTTTTTTCCGGCCCCGAAAGCGTTGCGCGAGTGGCGGCTGTCCTTGAAGATCCAGGCATTGTACTCCTCGACGCCGTCGACCTCGTTGAAATGATCGCCGCCTAGCGGGTAAAAGGGGCCGAACGGGTGGGGGATGACCGTAACGCCTCCCAGCTCGCGGATCCGCTTGATGACCGTCGAAACATGCCAGTAATGAAGGCAGCCGTCGTCGAGCTTCAGCGCCCGGGCCACGACGCGCGGCTTGGTGCGCGTGCTGAAATAGGCGAGGAGATGTCCCTGGGCGGTGGAGAGCTCGACGCCGAGTGCGGTGGCGATCTCGTAATGCTGGGCGGCTTCGAGAGCGGCGGGCCAGTGGAGGGCGGTGTCGTGGTCGGTGATGATCAGGCCGTGGAGGCCCCGCAGGCGGGCCCTGCGGAACATGCTGCGCGGCGTGGAGAGGCCGTCGGAGTAGCGGCTGTGAGAGTGGGGATCAATCAGGAGCTCGTCGTCGGAGATTTCCGAAGAGTGGCTGGTGTTGAAAATCATAGGACTCCCGGGCTGGCGCCGCCGGGTTCAGGTCAGCTCGAGCCGTGGCACGGCAGCCAGCAGTTTCTGCGTGTACGGATCGCGCGGGTGCCGATAAATCTGCTCACAAGTTCCTTCTTCGACGAGTTGACCCAGGTTCATGACGAGGACCCTCTGGCTGACGTGCTCCACGACCGCGAGGTCGTGGCCGATGAAAAGATACGCCAGACCCAGGCGCTTTTGCAAATCGAGCAGGAGGTTGATGATCTGGGCTTGCACCGAGACATCCAGGGCGCTCACCGGCTCGTCGCAGATGATCAACTGTGGCTCGACCGCCAGGGCTCGTGCGATGCCGATGCGCTGGCGCTGGCCTCCGCTGAACTCGTGAGGATAGCGCCCCAGATGGATGGGGAGCAGGCCGACCTGATCCAGGAGCTGGATGACACGCTGGATCTTTTCCGAGGTGGACAGGTGTGGGAAATGGATGTCGAGGGCCTCGCCGATGATCGAGGTGACCGTCATGCGCGGGTTGAGCGAGCCGAATGGATCCTGGAAGATCATCTGGATTTTTTTTCGCAAAGGCCGGAATTCGGATTCGTGCATCGGAACGGTGTCATTTCCCTCCCAGAGGACCCGCCCCGAAGTGGGCTTCACCAGCTTGATGATCGCGCGGCCGACCGTGGTTTTGCCGCTGCCACTTTCGCCGACAAGCCCCACGGTTTCGCCGGCTTCGATCGTGAAGCTCACGTCATCAACGGCGCGGACCTCCCCCGTTTTTTTGCGGAGCACCCCGCCGAAGATGGGGAAATAAACCTTCAGGTTTTGGACTTCGAGAATGGGAACAGGCATATCCTGAACAGATTATTTCTGTTTTCTGATCTTCTCTTTTTCGCGCTCGCATTGCTCGCGCAGTTTCCTCAACTCATCGGCCAGCCGGCGCTCCAACTCGGCGGCGGAGGTGTCATCCCCGGCCTGGCGCGCTTGAAGGATCTGCGGTTTCATCAGGATCTCTTTTTCGGCGATCTTCGCGCGATAAAAGGCGTCGACTTCCGCCAGTTTCTTTTTCTGTGTCCCAGTGATTTTCCTGCCGGACTCCGGGTCCTGCTTGTTGAGGCGCTCCATTGCGAGTTCGTAGGCGTTTTTCATAAGCTTAGAGTTTGATGAACACCAGGTCGTTTTCGATTTTGGTTTCGTAGCTTGCGACCTTCGCAGCCGGATTGTTCAGGCAGGCGCCGGTGGCGACGTCGAAGCGCCAGCCGTGCCAGGGACAGGTGACGATGTTTGCGTTGAGCGTGCCTTCACCGAGGGGCCCGCCGCGGTGGCAGCAGGTGTTCTCGATGACGTGGATCTTTCCACCCACCCGGGCGACGGCGAGCTTTTTGCCGTCATGTTCAACGGTTCGAATCGAGCCGTCTTCAAGGTCGGAAAGTGCGGCGACTTTGACGAAGTCGGACATAGGTCGGCATTCTACCGAAGAAAGGAGCCACGCTTCAAGCGCGGATGAGTCCCTTGCGATGGAGATCAAGCATGTGGAAGGCGGCGACCACCAGCGAGTGGGCGATCTTTCCGTGAGCGATCAGGTGGTCGATTTCGCGCAGTGGCATCGGTACGATGTGGATATCCTCGGCTGGGTCGAATCGGACGTCGGCGGATGGCACAGCCCCCTCAATCAGGACGATGTGGAGATTGTTTTCCTGGATGGCCGGGTTGGGACGGAGCGTGGCCAGGAAGGTGCTCCGTGTCCCGCGGTACCCTGTCTCCTCAAGCAGCTCACGCTCAGCGGCCGCGATGGGCGAGGCATCCTGTGCATCGACAATTCCCCCGGGGATTTCCAGCTCGATCCGCTTGGAGCCGTGCCGGTATTGCTCGATGAGGATCACTTCCTCCTGGGGCGTGATCGGGATGACATTGACCCAATCGCCGCCCTCGATGATAAAGAATTCGTGCTCTTCGCCGGTGCGCGGCGAGCGGGCGATCTCCGAGCGGGTCCGGAAAACGCGATAATCGTTCAGCGCCCTGCCCTTGACCAGAGGCCATTCCTTCGCTGACTTTTTTTCGGTCGACATGCCCGCACCCACTCCCTTTATTCCTTCCCGCCCTCTTTTTTCGCCGACCATCCCTGTTTGAGAAGTCCGACCAGGTACTCGAGGGCATGCCGGACGCTCCAGCCTCGCTTTTCGGCGAGCTGCCGGGCGCGTTTGAGAATCTGATCCGAGAGCGCTCCCGGCACTTCGGTCGGCAGGCCCATCTCCTGGATCAGCTTTTCGACTTCCGCTGTGGTTGGCTCGTCCATGGACTCAGGAGATTTCACTTCTGGAAACCACGCTGACCGTCATTTCCACTCGTTCGCGCGGGTTGTCGGCCGCATCACGGGGGATGCTGACGATCTGGTCGGCAACCTCCATGCCTTTGATGACGCGTCCGAAGACGGTGTACTGTTCGTTGAGGAAGGCATTGTCCTTCACATTGATAAAGAACTGACTGCCGCTCGACTCTTTCTTCGGATTGACATTGTCGCCCTGACGCGCCGTGGCAACCGATCCCCGGACGTGCGGTTCCTTGATTTCAGCGGGGATGGTGTAACCCGGGCCGCCGCGGCCGTGCTGGCTCCGGTCCGCGCTCCGGCTGTTGGGATCGCCTCCCTGGATCATGAAGCCCGGGATGACGCGGTGGAAGGCGGTTTGATTATAGAAGCCCTCCTCGGCAAGCTTGAGGAAATTTTTCGCGGTGAGCGGAGCAGCTTCGTGGTTGGGTTCAATGACAATCTCACCCAGGTGCGTGCTGATGACGACGACTTTATCCATGAGAATCCTCAGGTTGATTTTGGGTTTTTGCGGGTCAGTTTGACCATCAGTTTATTTTTAGAATAGGGAATAGTCGTCGGCTTGTCCAACGCGCAGAGCTGTTTGACGATCTCTGAGACGCGGTCAAGATTGGAGCGGATGATTTCCAGGCGGTGGAGGAGGGCCTCGTTGTTCAATTTTTTGATCTCGTCGGTGAGCAGGTCCAGGTGGCCGATGACGGGTGTCAGCGGATTGTTAAGCTCGTGTGCAATGGAGATGGCCACCTGTTTGATCGCATTGGTGTGCTCGAGTTCCGCGATCAGCTCCTGCTGCTTGACGATGCGCAGGCCCGCGCCGACACGCGCCTTGATCTCGTGCTGGTCGAACGGCTTTTTGATGTATTCGTCCGCGCCAAGATGGAGCGCTTTCACGGCGTCCTCCGGCTGGGTCCGCGCGGTGATCATGATGAAGAAAATATCCTTCAGTTGGGGGTTGCCCTTGATCCGCCGGCAGAGCTCAAGGCCGTCCATCTTCGGCATCCGCCAGTCGCTGAGCAATACGGAGGGCGGATTTGCCAGGCAGAGTCGCATGGCTTCCTCGCCATCGCTGGCGCCCTTCACCGGCACCTGGGTGTCCGCCAGGATGTGTTCGAGCAGAATCCGCTCGTCCTCGTTGTCTTCAACGATCAGGATGTAATTTTGAGGCATGCGGGAAGGCGGCTGTTAGCGGTTCGACGGAGGAGTGCCTTCCGCCACCATAGCTTCGAAGCCATCGCCTTTCAACCCTCCCGGGCCGGGAGAAACCCCGCGTTTCACATAGCCCAGGCCGATCCAGCCTTTGCCGGGAACTCGCACGCATGAGGTGACCTGGCCGACTTCCGCCGAGTCCTGGGTGAGCCGCGAGCCGGGCGGAACGCCCTCCTTGTTCCCGGCGAATTTCAGGCCGGCCAGATGACGGTTGACACGGCCGACGCTTCTGATCCGCGAGATCACTTCCTGGCCGATGTAACATCCCTTGGTATAGCTGATGGCGCGCGATTCGATGCCGGCCTCGGGCGGGAGTGTGTTTTGGTCCATGTCGGCGCCGAAGCGGGGGATGCCGAGCTCCACCCGGCGCATTTCGAGCGCCTGCCAGCCGATCCATCGTCCATCCACCTTTTTCGCCGCCTCATCAAGAGCCGTCGCGAGAGCCTGGGCATGCTCCACGGCGCAAAAAAACTCAAAAAAAAGATCCGCGCCGAAAAAAGATCGAAGCACCACTGGACTGCCGAACTTCCCGCAAGCGGATTCGATGAAGCAGTTGGCTTCCGCCGGCACTTCCATGTCCGGATGGTGAACCACCTCCGGCGCCCTGGGCCCGATCACGGCAAGACGGACGAACCGCGCGGTTAAATTTTCCACCTGCACGTCGTCGGCGATCAAGAACTTATCAAGATCGGCAGCGAGCGCTGAGTCGCACCCGGCTTCGACGTCGATCCAGAGCCGGTCAGCGAAGACCAGAATGTTCCCATCGGCGCGCATCTTGCCCTTGGCGTTGACGAACGTGGTGTAAATGGCCCGGCCAGGTTGAAGCGACGCGACGTCGTTGGTCGTCTGGCCGTTCAGAAATCGGATGCGGTCTTCACCGGTCAGCTGGAGCAACCCGCGGTGCGATCGGTCGGCCAGTCCAGCCGAAGCAATGAGGGCATGATACTCAGCCTCAGCATCGCCGTAGTCGGCGGGAATGGATCTTTTTGCAAGCTCCAGAAAGCGGGCGCCCTTGGACTGAAGGAAATCGCTCAGAGGCAAACGGCCCATGGAAACATTTAGACGGGACTCTTCTCTTCATGCAAGAGGATGTTTTGGCGGTTTGTATTTGCCGCGATGATACGGGTGGCTTAGCCTTTGGACATGATGGAAGAGCTGGACAGAGTGATTAACTTCAACAGCGACGAGTACTACATGCGCGAGGCGCTGAAGCTCGCTGCAAAAGCATTTGAAGCCGGCGAGGTTCCCGTCGGCGCCGTGGTGGTGCAGTCAGGCAAGGTGATCGCGCGGGCGCACAACCAGGTCGAACAACTCAAGGATGCGACGGCCCATGCGGAAATGATTGCCATCACCCAGGCTGCCTCGTCGGTCGGGGATTGGCGCCTGCAGGAGTGCACTCTGTATGTGACCAAGGAGCCGTGCCCGATGTGCGCGGGCGCCGCAGTCCTGAGCCGCGTGCGGCGGATCGTCTTCGGCGTGAAGGACGAAAAGATGGGCGGCGCGGGCGGAGCGCTTAACATCACGCACAATTCCCAATTCAATCATCAGATCGAAGTGGTCTCCGGTTTGCTTAAGCAGGAAGCCCTCGCGCTTCTGCAATCCTTTTTCGAGAAACAGCGTCAGAAAAGCCAATCCTGACACATGAAGGTCAGAATGACGGTGTCAGGCAGAGCGCACGCTGCTTGCTTGGGGAATCCTCCTCGCTCGCGATCACATCCAGCGGTTGGATGATGGGAGGGTTGAGCGTGAGAGCGCGGACCACGAGACTCAGCCTGTAGTCCTCGTTACTCAGAGGTTGGAGCGTCTTGTCCAGACCGCCGGAAAGCCAGTTGCCCCCGTTGCCGGGTCTGAAGTCCCAGCTTGTCAGGACAATGAACGCGATCTTTTTCTCCTTCATGAAACGGTCCGCCTCCATGGGGCGCATCGCGGCAAGGCGGGACCAGGTGCCCGGCGGCTTGTGCAGATCATCCGTGGTCTGGCGACCCGTCCAGGCTTGAAAGAAGAACCCGTACGCGGGCGAGCAGGCGATCATGCCCTGGGATTTGGGGCGCACGAGAATGGCTTTTGCCACGCGCGCCAGATGCGGCGGCAGGTAGGCGAACTTCTGCGGGATCAGTCCGAAGAGCAGCATCCACGCCGCAAGGGTGCCGAGGAGAATCCGGGGATGGAGCCCGATTCGAAAATCTTCTCGTGAGATCAGGAACATCAGCGATGCAAAGCCGGCCAGTTCGAGGATGTAGAACGCCCGAAATACCAGGGCGTTGAGCGTCATGAAAAAAAGGATCAAGAATGCAGGCAGAAACCGCCGCTTCCAAAGCGCATAGGCCGCCGTCGCGAGCCAGACGAGGTGGAACCCGGCGAACATCGTCAGCGCCTTCCAGCCCAGTGGAAAAAGGTCGCCGGTCCGGATATCTTTCTGCCAGAGCAGGTCGATCCCCCGGACGTGGAGGCTGAAAAAATTCCAAATCCGGTAAAAAAGCGGGAAGAACACAACCAGAATGGCGCAGGCGATGAAAATGGCGGCCGCCGGCGGGCACTTGAGCGCTTTAAGTTTCGACTTGAAATCCACCCTTTTGGAGGCGGCGATCGAAGCGAGGCCAAAGAGCAGAAACCAGCCCTCGGGCCCGATCACCGCGGTTTCCAGCAGACAGACCAGGCCCCATACGTCCGGCGTACGCGTCTGTTTCAAGCACCAGGGAAGAAGCCGGGCGAACGCGATGATCAACAGCGGTTGTGCCACGGTGAAGTGCGTGAACGATGCCGTCGAAAGAAGCGTATTTTGCGGCAGGGCGGCGAAGAGAAACGCCGCCAGAAACCGGGGGTTTGCTTCGAGGTGCAGAATCCGGCCGAGATAATGATAAACAAGCAGGGAAGAGATCGTGTGCAGATAGATGGAGACGCCGATGAGCGTTGCAAATCCCTGTTCCGGCGCGAGCATTCCGATTGGGCGCACGATCCAATAGGTCAGGTCGAACGGAGAAAGCGCCTGCAGTCCCCGGGCGAACGATAGGAAAAACCAGATATCCGAGCCGTGCGTCGCCAGCCAGCCATTTTGGCGGAAGTAGAGGATGTTCATGACGCCGTAGTAGGCCAGGATGGCGGCAACGAGGAGGATCCACGGCATCCAGCTTCGCTCGCCGCCGGTCGCCTGAGGCGGCCCGCGATTTTCCGCTGGGTTCTGAGTCCTGGGTTCTGAGTTCTGAAGAGAATCAGTCTTCATACTTGGGTGTGTAAGTTTCACCGACGGGACGGAAGGAGAGATTCAGCTCCTTCGCGTCCTCGGGAAGAAGGGAGAGTATGTTTTCCGTAAATGCATGGTTGCCGCGGACCAGTTCCGCCCATCGTGCCCCATTGAACTTGAGGGGTGCGCGCAAACACGCCTTGAATGCCCGGACCCTGGCCCGGCAGGCGCGAAGCGTGGAAGGTTGAATTTTATTTTTTTCCGCCGCTTTGACGGAGGCTTCGAAGGCGGAGACGATTTTTTCGGGTGTGTGGCAGATCAGCGGCAGATCGACGCCGTTGTCGAGCGTTTTAACCGCCGCGGATTCGACCGACATGGTCCTGATAATGGCGCCCATCTCCAGATCGTCGGAGATGATCACACCCTTGAATCGGTATTTGAGCCGGAGAATTTTCTGCACGACAAACTTTGAAAGCAGGGCCGGCATTTTCTTCGCATCGAACGCGGCCGTGTGGGCATGCGAGATCATTACCGCGTGCAGGCGGCCCGCGGATGGAACTTTTGGTCTGGAACGTCCTCCGATCAGTTTCTCGTACGGGACCATGTCCTCGTGGTACATCTGCCAGGCGGATCTTTCGATTCGAGGGAGAAATAGATGCGGATCCTTGTCGACGCCGCCGTAGCCTGGAAAGTGCTTGCCGCATCCGAGAATGCCCTCGGTCTGCATGCCGGAAAGAAACGCGCCTGCCAGGTTCGTCACCTGATCCGCCGTCGAGCCCCAGCATCGGTCGGGCACGGAGTTATCGGCGTTGGGCTTGAGCAGGAGGTCGAGGACGGGCGCCAGGTTGAAGTTAAACCCAAGAATGCGGAGGATTTTTCCGCACCAGCGGCCATGCTCCAGGGCAAGCTGCGGGTTGTTGAGAATGCAAAGTTGCTGTGCGGAGGGGATCTTGCCGGTGAACTCCACGAGCCGGTTGACACGCCCGCCCTCATGGTCGATGCAAATCAAGAGATCGCGGCCGAGAATGGAGCGCAGCTCGCGGTTGAGTCCGGCGATCTGCTCCGGTGAGCGCAGGTTTCTCGCGAAGAGGATGACGCCTCCGGGCCGGACCGTCTTCAGCAGGTTCCGCGTGGCGGCATCGAGGTTGGGGCCGGGGAGGCCGATGACGAATTGGGAGCCCAGTTCCCGGGCGGAATGCCGTTCGCTCATTTGTGTTTTAAAAAGGGAAAGATCTTGTGAAAGATTCCCGTCTTTTTCGCCTTCCCGTAGATGGTGCTGGCAGCCTTCACCTTGAACCCAAATGCCCGGCTGTTGCGGCCACCTCCCACCGCACTCTGCCGCAGCCGGCTGATGTGGCTGTCGTGGCGTGGGTTGTGCTTTCGAAGGATGACGCGGATTTCCGGGATCGACGCCGCTAGATGCCACCGCTTCGAGTCGCTTCGAGAGACCATGGCGGTCGAGCTGAACTGTCCCTCCTGCGCGAGCATGGCCACCTCTTCAAGACTCAGCGGGCCAACTTCGAGTCCGTCGCGGGTCCTGATCGTGTAGAGAACCGTTTCAGCCATGTTGGTTGATTTCTCGTGCAATCTGGTGTGTCGCTGTCGCGTGTATCGCGTGTTCTCTCGCGAGTCTATCTGCGTGTGTCGCGTGTTCTCCCGCGTGTCTATCTATACCGCCCAAAAAAACTTGATTTTGCGCAGGAACATCGGATTTTCGACGCTGGTCGCGAAAGAATCTTTTCCGATCAGATCAAGCACGTGGTTGAGCCGGTCAGCCAGAAGGTGGCAGTTGAGATGGATGAGTTTGTAAGCGGTGGAGTCTCCTTCGCGCAAAAGCTTCCGGAGTTTATCGTGGGGGACTTCCAGAACGATCGCGGCCTCCAAGACCTGGCAGGAAGCGCTCCGGGGGCGGCGGGTGAACAGCGCCATATCCCCGAAAAGATTGCCGGGCTTGAGTGTCCGGAGGGCGACCTGGCCCTTGCCACGGATCTGCTTGGAGACCTGGATCACACCGGCCAGGAGGATGTAGAACGAATCACCCTTGTTGTTCTCCCGAAAGACATATTGCCCCGGAGAATAGCGGACCTCGCGTCCGTACCGGGCCAGTTTTCGCAAGTCAGCACGGTTCAGGGGTTGCAGCGAACGCAGCTGGCTGGCCTTCAGGATCTTGTCCAACATGGCTGGCACCTTAGGCGATTTGACCGGCCGATTCCAAGCAATTATTGGTGTGCCACCGACGCAGGCGGGGCCTGCCAGGCTGTCGAATTATTTGTTTGACGGCGAGGTTGGCGTTCACTAACTTCCCCCGCTTTCCGCCATCGATAAAAAAGTTTGTCGCGCGGCGGATTCAGGCCCAAAAGGGCGGATAAATCCATGAAGACGTGGCTCGCCAAAAAAGAAGAGGCTGACCGGCAGCGGAAATGGTTTGTCATCGACGCGACGGGGGTTCCCGTCGGGCGGGTGGCGACCCATGCCGCCAATATTCTGCGGGGCCGGCACAAGCCCACCTTTACGCCGCATGTCGACACGGGGGACTTCGTGGTCGTCATCAATGCCGAGAAATCCGTTTTCACAGGTAACAAGGAAGAGAAGAAGGTCTACACGAAATACACCGGCTACGTCGGCGGCCATCATGAGATCTCGCCGAAACTCGTCCGGCAGAAGCATCCCGAGCGGATCATCGAGAAGGCCGTCCATGGCATGATCCCCCATACGCGCCTTGGCCGCGCCCAGATCAAGAAGTTGAAAGTTTACAAGGGGGCGGCCCATCCGCATGATGCCCAGAAGCCGAGTCCTGTTTCGGTAAGAAATCAGAAATCAGAAATTAGAAATTGAACATGAGCCAAATCTATTCCGCAACCGGCCGTCGCAAAAATGCAGTTGCCACCGTCCGGCTCCAGCCCGGCAACGGAAAATTTGAAGTCAATGGCCGCCTGATGAAAGACTATCTAAAAGTTGAATCGTTCTACACGATCGCACTCAGGCCCCTCCAGACGGCCGACATGCTGGCTAAGTTCGACTTTAGCGTGAACGCGCACGGCGGCGGCCCATCCGGCCAGGCCGGCGCCATCAGCCATGCCATCGCGCGTGCCCTGACCCTCTTCGATCCAAATCTTCGCCCCGTCCTGAAGAAAAAAGGCCTTCTGACCCGCGATCCCCGGATGAAGGAAAGAAAGAAGTCGGGGCAACCTGGCGCCCGTAAGAGATTTCAGTTTTCGAAGCGATAAGC
>JAHFSZ010000014.1:0-25553 GCA_023265515.1 Verrucomicrobiota bacterium | reverse complement strand
TTTTTTTGGAAACGTTCACCTTGTGCAACAAGCCTCCTGAAACTTTTCTCTTTCACGGCGGGCGGAACAGGGTAAATTTCCGTTTATGGGCGGCAAGAGACATAGAGTGGCGGTCATCGGGGCATCGGGCTACACCGGCGAGGAGCTGGTGAGGCTTCTTCTTCATCACCCGCAGGTTGAAGTGGTGGTGGTGACTTCGCGGCAGCACGCTGGAAAGGCGCTTGCGGCGCAGGTTCCAGCGCTGCGGGGCCTGACGGAGCTCAGGTTTTCCCCGGCCGATCTCCAGACTGTCCTTGAGGCGAGCCCCGAGGTGGTCTTCATGGCATTGCCCCATGGCGTCTCTGCCGAGTACGTAGGCCCTTTGCTCGAAAAAGGAGTCGTGGTGATCGATCTTTCCGCTGATTTCCGGCTCAGGTCGGCCCAAACTTACGAGGAATTTTACGGCGCCAAGCACGCGGCGCCGGCCCTGCTCAAGCAGGCTGTCTACGGCCTTCCGGAAATCTACCGGGACGAAATCAGGAAGGCAAAGCTCGTGGCATCTCCAGGCTGTTACCCGACGAGCATCCTGCTTGGTGCGTGGCCCGCCATCCGGAGCGGTCTTGTAAAAACCTTGGGCATCATCGCCGACTCGCTCAGCGGCGTCTCGGGCGCCGGCAGGAAGGCCGAGGTCGATTTTCTTTTTGTCGAATGCGATGGAAGCGCCAAAGCCTATGGTGTGCCAAAGCATCGGCACCTTTCTGAGATTGAGCAGGAGCTCGGGCTGATGGCGGGCGAAAACGTCATCATCAATTTCACACCTCACATGATTCCCGTGAACCGTGGCATCCTTACGACGATCTATTTCGATCTGGCAAAGAAAATTTCCCAGGCTCAAGCGCAATCGGCCTACGAGAAGGCGTATGCGAAGGAAGCTTTCGTCCGGGTGCTGAATGACTCGCTTCCGGACATAAAAAACGTGGTTGGAACCAACTTCTGCGAGGTCGCGGTCCGGGTCGATCCGAGAACGAACAAGCTCATCGTGATCACGAGCGAAGACAATCTGCTCAAAGGCGCCGGAGGCCAGGCGGTTCAGTCGATGAATCTTATTCTTGGATTACAGGAAACGACAGGTCTTCTCTAGGGCCGCAGTCCATGGAATCGTTGGACGTTGCTGTTGAAATATTTTTCGGGAAGGGTCCCAGGCTTCCAATGAATTCTCCAGCGGATCTCTATGGACACCGGCATGCGGAGTTCTACGATGCATTTCACAGCACCTATGCGGCCGACCGCGCGTTTTATCTGAAGATGGCGAGACGAAACCCCGGCCCCCTTCTTGAGCTGGCTTGCGGGACGGGAAGAATCGGAATCGAACTGATCGAGGCGGGAGCCGACTATTTCGGGATGGACGCCTCAGAAGGGATGCTTGCCATGTTTCGGAGAAAATGGATCACGTCAGGACGCTCCGGAGAGCCGCCCCTGCGCCAGGGGGACATGCGCAACTTCAGTCTGGGAAGGAAATTCAGCGTCATTTTGATCACGTTCAATTCGCTTCAGCATCTCCAACGCGACGAAGAAATCCTTCAGACGTTTCATTGCTGCCGCAGGCATCAAGCTGAAGGCGCGCCCCTCATTTTTGACGTTTTCAATCCCGATCGCCGGTTTCTCGACCGCGATCCCAAACAAATCTACCCGGTCACAAAATTTTTTGACGAGACGCGTGGTGAATGGTGCGAATTGTCTGAATCCAACCGCTATGAGCCGGAGTCCAGGGTGAATTTCATCCGGTGGTTCTACCGGTACGAAAATGGGGAGTCGGGCACGTTTCAGCTTGAGATGCGGCAGTTTTTTCCGCAGGAAATGGATGCGCTGGTGGAGCAGGCCGGGTTCTCCATCCGGAAGAAGTGGGGGGACTTTGTTGGTTCAGGTTTCAGCGCCGCATCCCCCCGGCAGGTGTTCGAGTGCCGATGAAGATCAAGTCCATATCAGGCGCGGTGTGCGCGCCAAAGGGTTTCCTGGCCGCCGGGGTCCGGGCAGGAATCAAAAAGACACAAAAGCGCGATGTCGCTCTGATCGTTTCGCAAAAGCCCTGCGTGGTGGCCGCCGTGTTCACGAGCAACTGTGTGAAGGCCGCGCCCGTGGTTTTTGGTCTTCAACAGGTCCGCCGTTCGCCGATCCACGGTGTCTTCACCAACAGCGGCAATGCCAACGCTTGCACCGGGGCCACCGGCCTGCGAAACGCCGGGCGGACGGCCGGCATGGTTTCAAGGCTCTTCGATCGCACTTTTGGGACACGCGGCTCCAAATTCCTCGTCTGCTCGACCGGACGGATTGGGGTCCAGCTTCCGATGCCGAAGATCGCTGAGGCCATCCCGGAGGCAATCCGATCTTTGAGCGTCCGCGGCGGCGACCGGGCGGCGCTTGCGATGATGACGAGTGATACGTTTGGCAAGAAGGCGGCCGTGGAATTCCGGGTCGGCGGCCGGCGTGTCCGGATCGGTGGCGTGGCCAAGGGCGCCGGCATGATCCATCCCCGGATGAACCCGCGTGGGCTCCCTCTCCCTGCCAGGCCTCGTCCGTCGGCTGGAGGCCGGCGAGGCGGGCATGCCACGATGCTTTGCACTTTGACTACCGATGCGATCATCGGCCGCGGGCTTCTTCAAAAATGCCTCGTCGGGGCCGTGGAGCGGTCGTTCAATTCAATCTCGGTCGACGGGGACACGAGCACGAACGACACGGTTTTCCTTCTGGCCAACGGCGAAGCGGGGAACCCTCCGATTCATCCCGGCAGCGCCGGGCACCGGATATTCCAGAAGGCCCTCGATCAGGTGGCGCTCCAACTGGCCCAGCTCATCGTCCGGGATGGCGAAGGAATGTCGCGCTTTGTAACCGTCCGAGTTCGGGGCTGCCGAAGCTCCGGGGATGCCGAGAAAATGGGGCGAGCCGTGATCAATTCGATGTTGGTCAAGAGTGCGTGGTCGGGGGGAGACCCAAACTGGGGCCGGGTCATGGACGCAATGGGCTATGCTGGAGCCGCGTTCCGGCAGGACCATGTCCGAATCTGGTATAACGACCGCTTGCTCGTAAGAAAGGGCCGCGAAATCGGGCGAATGCTCCCCGCCGTGAAGAAAATTGTCAAAAGGCCCTCTTTTCAGGTTACAATCGACGCTGGATCGGGTAGGTATTGCCGAACATTTTATACAACTGACCTGACTGAGAAGTACGTGGCCCTTAATAAAACCGAGTGATTGCGATGAGTGCGACTGGAATCAGCCTGAAGGCCGAGGTTCTCGCCTCGGCCCTGCCGAGAATTCACGAGTTCCGCGACAAGATCATCGTCATCAAATATGGCGGTAGCGTCATCGAGGAGAAGATCTATGGCGACAACATTCTCGCCGACATCGTGATGCTGAAGCTTCTCGGCATCCACCCTGTTCTTGTCCATGGCGGAGGCAAGGCGATTACCAATAAAATGCGCGAGGCGGATATCCAGCCGAAGTTCATCGACGGCCTGCGCGTCACCGACCGGCGCTCCGTGGTGATTGTCGACAAGGTTCTGAACAAGATCATCAATCCTGAAATCGTCCATGGCATCGAGCAGCAACGCGGCAAGTCGATCGGCATCAGCGGAAAAAAGGTCATTAGCGCGAAGAAGATGTTTCACGTGACGGCGGCCGGAAAGAAAGTCGACATCGGCTTCGTCGGCGAGATCACCCGGGTGAACAAGGCGCCCATCGTCTCGGCGCTGAAGAGGGGCCTGATTCCGGTCATCTCACCGCTCGGGCGCGGCGCCAATGGCCAGGCCTTCAATGTGAATGCCGACGTGGCGGCCGCGAAGATCGCGACCGCGCTCAAGGCAGCGCGGCTGATTTTCATTTCCGATGTCAACGGCGTGCTGGAATACCCGGAGCAGCCCGACTCGACGATTCCCAAACTCATCGAGATCGAGGTCGAGCCGTACATTCAGGCCGGCGTCATTTACGGAGGCATGCTTCCGAAGATCCGCTCCGCCCTTCAGGCTCTCAAAGACGGCGTCAGCGCGGTGAAGCTGATCGATGGCCGCATTTCGCATGCCGTGTTGCTCGATACGCTGGTGGAGCCGTCCATTGGCACCGAAATCCTCCTGGAAGCGCGTCCCGAGCCTCCAGCGCCCAAGTAAGCGTGGAGCGCCTGGCGGAGAGCGTTTAGGAAGGCCCTCCTTCCCTGCCTTTGCCTTTCTTTGCTTGATTGCTGTCCGCTATCCGCTACACGCTATCCGCTTTTCGAAATGAAGACTGCAGAGATCAAACAACTCTACGACCAGTATGTGGTCCCGACCTACGCGCCATCGATTGCGCTGGTGCGGGGGGAGGGCTGTCATGTCTGGGACCCGGAGGGCAACCGGTATCTCGACTTTGCCGGCGGAATCGCGGTCAGCTCGCTTGGGCATGGTCATCCGGCGCTGGTCCGGGCGATCAGCGAGCAGGCGGGCCATTTGATCCATGCCTCCAATCTTTTCTTCAACGAATGGCAGCCGCGTCTCGCGCAGGCCATCGTCCGGCATCTCGGCCCTGGAAAATGTTTCTTCTCCAACAGCGGGGCGGAAGCGAACGAAGCGCTTATCAAACTTGCGAGAAAGTGGGGCGCAGGCCAGACCATAGGGAAGGCAGGCCAGACCGCAGGGAAGGCGGGTCGGTACGAAATCATCTCGATGCAGAATTCCTTCCACGGCCGGACCCTTGGCACGATGGCCGCGACGGGCCAGGAAAAGATTCGCAAAGGCTTCGATCCGATCCCCGAAGGCTTCAAGCAGGTGCCGTATGACGACCTCGAGGCCGTCAAGCGCGCGACTGGCGACAAGACAGCCGCGGTGCTGATCGAGTGCATCCAGGGCGAAGGGGGCGTGCGGGCGGCGAGCATGGAATTCGTCCGGGGCCTTCGTGATTGGTGTGACAGAAGCAGACTCCTGCTCTTCTGCGACAGCGTGCAGTGCGGCATCGGGAGAACCGGAAAATTTTGCAGTTTTCAGCACTATGGCGTCGAGGTCGACGGCGTAAGCCTCGCCAAAGCGCTCGGCGGAGGGTTCCCGATCGGCGCGGTCTGGATCCGGCAGCCGTATGCGGATGTCTTCGAAGTCGGGTCGCACGCCACGACCTTTGGAGGGTCCCCGCTGGCGGCCAGGGCGGCCCTGACCGTGCTCGAGGTGATCGAGCGGGAAAATTTGATCGATCAAGCCGCCCGGATGGGGGATTATCTGGCGGCCGGGTTGAACCGGCTCAAGGGGGCGTTTCCCAAGATTATCAAGGAGATAAGAGGAAAAGGACTTATGATTGGAATAGAATTGCATGAGGAGCACAAGCCGTGGATCAAGAAACTTTCCGCGGCCGGCCTGCTGCTGGTCCCCACCGGCACGCATGTTCTCCGGCTGCTGCCGCCGCTGATCATCACCGAGAAGGAGGCGGATGAGGCGCTTGAAATCATGAACAGGGCTTTTGGCGCATGAAACATCTGCTTTCCATCGAGGAGCTCGATGAGCTCGATATGAGCCGGATCCTGACGTTGGCTCCGAAGATCAAAAGGAAGCGGGGCATTTCCCCGGCTCTCAAGGGTCAGTCCTGGGGTCTGATCTTCACCAAATCATCGACGCGGACCAGGGTGTCGTTCCAGGTCGGAATCCGGGAGTTGGGCGGCGAATCGCTCTTCTTAAGCAACAATGAGATTCAGCTTGGGCGGGGCGAATCGATCGCCGACACGGCGCGGGTTTTGTCGCGGTTCATGCACGGGGTGATCATCCGGACCTTCGCTCAGGATGACCTCAGAGAATTCGCAAAGTGGGGGACGATCCCGGTCGTCAACGCGCTGACCGACGAGGAGCATCCGTGCCAGATCCTGGCTGACCTCTTCACCATCAGCGAAAAGCGGGGCGCAGTGCCCGGCAAAAAAATTGCCTTCATTGGCGACGGTGCATGCAACGTCTGCCGGTCGTGGCTTTTTGCCGCGGCGAAACTCGGTTTCGAACTGTCGGTCGGGGCGCCGAGTGGATACCAGCCGGATGATGAAACGGTGGCACGCGTCAGGAAAGCCGCCGGACGGAAAGCGAAGTTCAAGCTGACGATCACCGAGGATTGCAAAGAGGCGGCGAACAATGCCGATGTCCTGTACACCGATGTCTGGGTGTCGATGGGCAAGGAAGGCGAGTCGGCGCAGCGGATGAAGGAGCTCGCCGGCTATCAGATCAACCGCGGCCTGCTCCAGGCGGCCAAGAAAAACGCGCTGGTCATGCATTGCCTGCCGGCTTACCGGGGCAAGGAGATCACCGAAGACGTTTTCGAGGCGCACGCGAAAGATATCTTTGACCAGGCGGAAAACCGACTGCATGTGCAGAAGGCCATTCTGACGCTCTTGTCGAAACAGGGGAGGAAAGGATCATGAAAATTGTCGTCGCATACTCAGGGGGATTGGACACATCCGTCCTGGTGAAGTGGCTCAAGGAAAACTACAAGGCTGAGATCGTCGCATTCTGCGCCGACATCGGCCAGGAAGAGGAGCTTCATGGGCTTGAAGAGAAGGCGCTTCAGACCGGCGCGAGCAAGTGTGTCATCGAGGACCTGACCGAGGAATTCGCGTCGGACTTCATTTTTCCCATGATCCAGGCCGGAGCCATCTACGAGGGGCAATATTTTCTGGGCACCAGCATCGCCCGGCCGCTGATCGCGAAGCGGCAGGTGGAGATTGCCAGGGCAGAGAAAGCAGGGGCGATCGCGCACGGGGCCACCGGCAAGGGGAACGACCAGGTGAGGTTTGAGCTGGCGGCCGCGGCTCTGGCGCCGGAGCTTCAGGTGATCGCACCGTGGCGGGACGCAAAATTTCGGAAGCTATTTCCCGGCCGCAAGGAAATGATCCGGTATGCACAGCGGAACAAGATTCCGGTCTCGGTGAGCTCCAGCAAGCCCTATTCGATGGATCGGAACCTTCTCCATATCAGCTTCGAGAGCGGCATTCTCGAAGATCCGTGGAAAGAGCCTCCGAAGGAGATGTTCGTGCTCAGCGTCGCGCCAGAAGCCGCGCCGGACAAGCCGGAGCATGTGGAGCTTGAATTCGAGAAGGGACGTTGCGTCGAGGTGAACGGCAAAAAACTTTCGCCGGCGGGCGTTATGCGGGCGCTCAACAAGCTGGGTGGGAAGCATGGCATCGGCCGGGTGGACATGGTGGAGAACCGGTTTGTTGGCATGAAGAGCCGGGGTGTCTACGAGACTCCGGGCGGTGCGATCCTGCATTTTGCCCATCGGCAGATGGAAAGCCTGACGATGGACCGGGAGGTGATGCATCTGCGGGATGGGCTTATTCCAAAGTACAGCGAGCTGGTCTATTACGGTTTCTGGTTCGCGCCGGAGCGGGAGGCTCTTCAGGCACTCATTACAGAGAGCCAGAAAAACGTCTCCGGCAAGGTTCGGCTGAAGCTTTACAAGGGGAACATCATCGCGGCAGGCCGCAAGTCCCCTGTCTCGCTCTACAATCCCCACATCGCGACGATGGAAGCCGACGCAGGCGCCTACAACCAGGATGATGCCACCGGTTTCATCCGGCTGAACGCCCTACGACTCAAGGTGGCGGCGAAGATTCGCGAGTCCGGAAAATCCGGAAAGAAAAAGAAAGTATAAATACTTTGGATAAGCCGATCATCGCGGTTCAGCTGTATACGTTGCGGGACTTTTGTGCGAAAGACTTCGATGGGGTCCTCGAGCGGGTTGCGGGAATCGGCTTTCGCGCGGTTGAGTTCGGAGGATTTCATGGCAGGTCTCCCTCGGATTTGCGCAAGACTCTCGACTGCTGCTCCCTGAGCGCGGTTTCCGCGCACTTCGGGTTGGACCGGCTGCGTGATGACATCGAAGGCGTGGCTGGGGATGCCCGCCTCCTCGGTCTGCGCTACGTCGTCTGCCCGTGGCTCGATGAAGACCAGCGCCGAAGCGCAGCCGATTATCGCGACGTTGCGCGGATCCTGCAAAAAGCGGGTGAAAGAATTCGCCGCGATCGTCTCCAGCTTTGCCACCACCATCACGCGTTTGAATTCGAGACGTTCGACGGCAAAACAGGTCTCGAATGGTTGAGGGACGAGACGGATGCAGAGACGGTGAAGTTTCAGATCGACACCTATTGGGTGAACGCGGGTGGAGCGGATCCCGCCGCGTGGATACGGAAACTGGGAGGGCGCTGCGCCATGGTCCATCTGAAGGACCGCGCGAAGGACGGTGGTTTTGGCGAGGTGGGTTCGGGAACATTGGACTTCGCGGCGATTTTCGAGGCGGCGAAATCGGCGGGTGTTGGAGTTTATATTATCGAGCAGGATACCTGTCCGCGCGATCCGTTTGATTGTCTCAAAACAAGTTTGAAGTTTCTCAAGGATCAGGGGATCGCCTGAGGCGAGCGCCATGAACATCCTCTTCCTAGGCGACATCGTCGGCGAGCCGGGGCGCAAGGGCGTCCGTGAAAAGCTCGGCAAGCTGCGCGAGCGCAACAAAATCGACTTCACCATCGCCAACGGCGAAAACTCGGCGGGCGGCGCCGGCATCACGCCGCGGATCGCAGAATACCTGTTTGCCGGCGGGGTTGATGTCATCACCCTCGGAGACCACACCTGGGACAACCGCGAGGTTCTCGGAATCATCGACCGGGAGCCGAGGCTGATCCGCCCTGCGAACTATCCTGAAGGCGCGCCAGGCAAGGGCATGGTGGTCGTCTCCAACAAGGCCGGCCAGAGAATCGCCGTTCTCAACCTCCTTGGGCGGCAATTCTTGAAGTTCCAGCCGGACTGCCCGTTCCGGAAGGTTGACGTTTTGCTGGCGGAAGTTGCCGGGCAGACCAAAACGATCATCATTGATTTTCATGCGGAAGCTACGGCGGAAAAAATAGCCTTCGGCCGCTACGTGGACGGCCGGGTATCCGCGGTCCTGGGTACTCACACGCATGTGCCGACGGCCGACGCGCAGGTTTTTCCGAACGGGACAGCCTACATCACGGATGCCGGCATGTGCGGCGCGCACGAGTCGGTGATCGGAACGGCCATTGAGCCGATTATCAAGAGAATGTTGAGCCAGCTTCCCCAGAGGTTCATCCTCGCGGAGAAGGATGTCCGCATCAACGGCGTCGTCGTCGAAGTTGACGAGAACACGGGCAAGGCGGTGGCGATCCGCCGGGTCTGCGAAGTGGTCGAAGAGACAAAAGTTTGACAGCCGCAAAATCCTTTTTTCGACACGATCCGCGCCGCCGACGGTTTGTTTTCGCATTGACCCTAGGGCTTGACGGCGATAAACCTTGCGGATGAGCACCTTCCGTCTTCTTTGCCTGGTTTTATGGGGGTCGACTTTCCTGGCAGTTGCGCAAGGTCAGAACCCGGTCACCATCAAAAAAATCAACTTCTCGCTGGAGAACGCGCCGGATTACGTGATTTCCGGAGGGAAGGCGCCCCAGCAGGGAATGAGCAGTGCGCAAAAGTGGGTGGTCCTCGAGGTCGATTTCGAAACGACGCCCGACTGGATCAATGAGGCGACTTTCGAGATGTTTCTGCTGATCCAAAACGGCAATCAGCAGTTTAACATCGAGGGCACCGGTGTTTACCAGGACATCGAAAAGGGGAACAGCCACAAGATTTCGCTTTACCTGACTCCGCAGACTTACAAGCGGTATTCAGGCGCGGCGACCCAGCAGGCGATCAAGGATGTGGCCGTCAAGGTCACCGTGGGCGGCGCCGTGGTGGATACCTATTCCGACAAGCTGCGGCGCAGGAACACTCAGCGCTGGTGGGAGGGAGTTGCGCCTCAGCGAGCCATTCTGCGGACCTTGAAAGACACTCCTTGGTACCCGCTGTATGCCGGCTACTACGAGCAGTTGAAGCCGGTCCAGCCTGCCCAGTAAGAAAGGGTGGCGGACCGCCAAAAAGAGATTAAAGTGTCGATGTTTCATCACGCTGCGAATCTCCCCTGATCAAGTATGGCCACGAATGCTATTCTGAGCCTCGATATTGGGACTTCCACGCTCAAAATGGCCGAGTTTCAGACGACTCAGGCCAAGGGCCTGATCCTGAGCGAATTCGCCGTCCATACCTCCATCGCCAAGCCGGGGGAAGCCGAGCAGGAGGACAACCTCGTCAAGCGGCTGACCGAGTTGACTGCCAAACGGAAATGGTCGACGAATCGCGTCGCGGTTTCGGTCTCCGCCCAGAGCGTCTTTACGCGCTTCGACAAGCTGCCGGTCACCGACGAAGATAAGATCCGGCAGATGATGCAGATCCAGGCGCAGGAAAACGTCCCGTTCCCGCTGGAGGAGGTCGTTTGGGATTACCAGTTGATCGGCGAGGAGAGCGGAGCGGAGAATGTTTCCTTTGTGCTCGTTGCCATCAAGGCGGAGATTATCGAGAAAGTTTTCGAGCAGGTCGAGGCGGCCGGCCTCAAGCCGGTGACTGTCGATGTCGCCCCATTGGCGCTTTATAATGCGGTCAGCTACAACTACAGCGACGAGGAAGGATGCACGCTCGTGCTCGACATCGGGGCGCGCACCACCAACTTGATTTTCGTCGAGCCCCGCAAGGTTTTCACGCGCACAGTGCCGATCGCGGGCAACACGATCACGCAGAGTATCGTCGCCGAATTCGACAGCACCTTCGAGAAAGCCGAGGACCTGAAGATCCGTGAGGGTTTCGTCGGCCTGGGCGGAGCCTATGAGGAGCCGGAACTCGAGTCAGCAGCGCGCCTCTCCAAGATCATACGCAATTCGATGACGCGCTTGCATGCCGAGGTCGCCCGCTCGATCGCTCTCTATAAAACCCAGCAGAACGGCAACGATCCGAAGCGGATTCTGATGGCCGGTGGCACTTCGATGATTTCGTATCTCGACTATTTCTTCAAGGAGAAGCTCGACGTGCCGGTGGAATTTTTCAATCCGTTCAAGAGCGTGGCTGTCTCCGACAAGATCAACAAGGATAAGCTTTCGATGTCGGCGCACCTTTTGGGCGAGGCGGTCGGCTTGAGTCTCCGCCAGGTGATCGAATGCCCGGTCGAGGTAAACCTGGTCCCCAAGACTGTCATCAAGCGCCAGCAGATGTCGGGCCGCATTCCTTTCTTCGCGATGACGCTTGCCGTGGTGGTCCTTCTGATCTGGATGTTCTTTTTTTACTTCAAGAAGGCGACGTCGCTTCGCGCCGCACAGTTGGTGCAGGTCAAGAACGATGTCACCAACCTGAAGGCCGCTGAAGACAAGCTGGTGGATCAGGAAAAACTGCGCCACGACCTGGACGCCAAGCTCGAACAGATTTCAGCCCTTGTCAGCCGGAAGAATTTCTGGCCGAAGTTCCTGGATGACCTCAACAGCCAGGTTCCCGAGGAGATCTGGATCGTGCAGTTGGACCCCCGCCGGGACGGCAAATCGATCGGAGGCGCCGTGGCCTCGACCACCCAGGAACGGTCGGCCCGCCGCGGTCGCAGATCCCGCATGCCAGAGGCCCCTGGTCCCGGTGAAGGAGGGCCAGGTGCTCCTCCCGGAACGGCGCCGGCGGGTGTGGGTGGGGCCGAGGGGTCGCTCATTACCGAGTTTTTCATCCAGGGAATCTGCCTCAACCATCCGGACAAACAGAGCCCGCTGGTCATCGTGGACAAGTTCGCGCAGAACTTAAGGCAGTCGGACTACTTCGGCGACACGCCCGAGGATGTGAAGATTGACTATGTCGGCAACCCCTTGCCGGAAAGCTGGGCTGTCAGCTTCACGATCAAAGCCAAACTGGCAAAACCGCAGGCGTTTCAATGACCTGGATCAAACGCAATCTGATCTGGCTGGTTGGCTTGCTGTCGTTCGCCCTCATGGTTCTCGGAAGCCTCCTGCTGTTGAAGAGCCAGATGGCCGAGCGTGACAAGGTCGCGGTCGAACTGGAGGCGCAAATCAAGGAGCTCGAAAGGTTGACCTCCCTGCCGAACTTTCCTGATCCCGGAAACGTCAAGGACATGCAGCAGGATAACCAGCAGATGGACCAGAGAATCACCCAGTTGCTTCAACAGTTCGCCAAGGCCAAGGTTCCCACGCAGAGCCTCACAGGAATCAAGTTCCGCGAGATCATGAACAAGCGCACGCAGGAACTGGAGAAGCGGGCACGCCGACAGGGCCTTTCCATCCCGCTGGACTACCTCTTTGGGTTCGAGCGCTACGAGAAGACCATTCCTGACAACGAGTATGTTCCGCTGCTGATCAAACAACTCAACGTTGTCGAGGAAATCGCCACCACACTATTGAAATCGCCGCGGGTCCTGTTGCTCGAAAGCATCACCCGCGTCGAATTTGAAGACGCCGGTGGCGAGGAGACCCGCAACATGCGCCGCAAGCCCGATGAGATCGTCGAAATGCCGAATAATTTCAAAGGGAGCCAAAATGATCCGGCCAAGATGTACACCGTGATGCCCTTCGAGCTGCAGATCGCGGCGGATCCTGAGGGGCTCCGGAACTTTTTGAACAACCTGACCCGGTCAAAATATCTGCTGATCCCTGCCTACATCAAACTCAAAAGCGACGAGATGGAAGTCACCGGGAAAGTGAAGAAAGCCGAGGTCACACCGGAGGGAAAAGTGATCACACCTTTGCCCGAGGAAGCCCTGATTGCCGCTGAGACGACCAAATACGTCCTCGGTCAGCAGAAGATCAACATTTCCATGCGAATCGATTGGGTGGAGTTCCGCGAGGAGCCAAAGGAGAAGCGTGATCGAAAGCCGAAGAAGGAGGGAGAGGCGGCCAGTCCGGCAGTGGGAGGCAATCCGTCATGAATTTCCTCAAGCAATACTACGACCGGCTCCTGGCGCTGGTCGCCCTGCTGTTTGTCGTGGTTGCCCTTTTCGTCCTCCTCGCGAAAATCGCGGACATTCGCAAGGGCATCGCCGAGTACCAACCCATTCCGAATCCCCCTCCCAAGGTCAAGCGGATCAATTTTAATCCGGTGGACCAGCTTCTGATGAGTATCGAAAATCCGGCCGAGTGGCAGACCAATACGCACCGTCTTTTCCAGCCGCCGTTGATGATCGTCGATGACAAGGGTCGGCCGAAGGTCGAGGCTGAGGGCGGCGGCCCTGAAGTCAATAAGCAGGGAATTCCTGTCGAATGGTTGAAGCGGTACGATCTGGACTTCCGAAACCCGAACATCGGCAATGAAGATGTGGATGGCGATGGGTACACCAACCAGGAAGAGTATCTCGGCGAATCCAACCCCGTGGAAGCAGCCTCCACACCGAGTCCGGCGAACAAATTGCGGGTCGTGGAAATCTACCAGAAAGATTTTCCTTATATTTTTGTCGGGTACAGCGAAGGCCAGCCCGGCGTCTTCACCGTTCAGTTGAACCATTCAGGAGGCAAAACGGAACTCCTCCAAATCAACGACACGTTTGGCGGAGGATACAAAATCAAAGCGCTCAATCAAAAACGAGACAAGCGATTTAATGCGAAGTTGAACCAGGAAGTTGAGGAAGATGCATCGACGGTTACCATTGTCGATAAAAATGGACAGGATCTGATGCTCGAAAAAAATCGGTCAGGCAAAACGAGCGAATGGTTCGCGAAACTCCTTTATTTGCGGGATCATAAGGAAATTGAGGTCAACGAGGGGATGGAGTTCGAACTGGAGAAGAGTAAATTCAAGATCGAAAAGATTGTTCCCAAAACGGAAGTTGACATTCACATCGGAGATGTAGTAGTAAGCTCCGTAAGTGACAGAACTAAAACGGTTTACGACTTAAAGCCATTCAACCCCAAACAGGACAAAAAGGGCGATCAACAGCCTGTTAGCAGTGAACCGCCGGGAAAAAACGAGCAAGCGCCAAGAGATCGGGGTCGGCGCGGTCGTGGGGCGGTAGGGGCGCAGTAAAATACAATGCTAACGGCGTATAAGGACAATTCGGGAGATGCGTATGAACAAAAATAATTTTTTTTCCCTGCGGGGGGTTAATTTGACCATAATTTTCATAGCGCTGTTTGCGGCGGTTTCCTCCGCTGTCTTTGCCCAGGGAACTTCGGCGCAGTCCACAAGTGTTTCTTCGAGCGAAATGAAGGAAAAGGCATTGGCCTCTTCCCAGTCAAGCGAGGCCGAGATCATTCGCCGGCAGGAGTTGGTTGTCCGCGCCCAAATCCTGATCCGGGACGCGGAAGGCGAGATGGCTAACAGCAATTATTCGGCCGCGATTCCAAAATACGAGGAAGCCCAGCGCATTCTTCCCGCCAGCCCGGCCACAGTGGCGGAAACGGCCAAGATTGAGGATGGCCTTTCGTTCGCGAATTTCCGACTCGGTCAGCAGGCCTACGAAAACGGCAAGTACTCGGAGGCGCGCTCTTATTTGCAAAGCTCGCTGACGGCCAATCCTTCCAACAAGCAGGCCCAGTCGCTGGCCCAGAAAGTCAACGAGAAGTACAAGGAAGATACCAAGGAGAAAGGGGAGGTCGCGGCCAGAACCGCGGCGGTCGTCTCGGACCCCGAATTCAAGCGTAAACAGGACCGTGCACTCGAGCTCTTTTATCTGGCGGAAGATTACGCCAAGAGCGGCCAATACGATGAGGCCGAGACCTCATTGAAGGAGGTCCTGAAGATCGATCCTTACAGCGCGACCGCCTACCACCGCCTGCGCGAAGTCCAAAAGGAGAAACTCCAAAAGTACCGGGCGATGAAGCTGCAGATGGAAACCCAGGCGGAGCTCGAGATTACCGAGCGCTGGCTGACAACGGCCAAGCCGACGCGCCAGACGATCGAAGGCGGGGCGATCGAAGGTCCGATCGACGAGAGCGGCCGCGCGCGGATCATGGAGAAACTGCGGTCCATCCGGATCAAGCGCATCGAATTTGAAAACGCCACAATTGATGCGGCGGTCAAATTCCTCGCGGACGAGTCGCGGCGTGCCGATCCAGGACCTGAGCCCAAGGGTGTTAACATCGTCCTGCGCCTGACGGGAGGAAGCACAGCTCCGGCCGCTACAACGCCTCCCGGCGCCGAACCCGCTCCCGAAGTGGGTGGCAAGAGGATCAACCTGATCCTCAACGACGTGGAGTTGGGTCGCGCCCTGACCTTCCTGACCCAGGTGGCTGACCTGAAATACCTGGTCACGGAAGGTGCGGTGGTGGTCTATGATGGAATTCCCACGAACAACACCCAGATCAAGACTTTCAGCGTTGCGCCCGGTGTGTTTCGCAGTGTTGCCGAGGAGAAAGCGGGTGGCGGCGGAAGTGCTGAGCGCGGCGCTGGCGGCTTCGTCGGCTTTAAGCCCGAGGAGGCAAAAGGCGGCGGCAAGATTGACGTCAAGCCGATCTTCGAGAGCTTCGGCATCGAGTTTCCGGCCGGCACCAGCATCTCCTACAACGAAGCGCTTGGCCTTTTGGTGGTCCGGCACACGCCGGACGTGATCGACCAGATCGAGACGATCCTGCTCAAGATGAACCGGACCCCGCGGCAGGTGACGATTGAGACCCGATTCCTCGACATCAATCAGGACATGTTGAAGGAACTGGGTTTCCATTGGTTTTCGAAGGCACAAGGCTTCCTCGGATCACACAACAATAGTTACTTTGGCGGTGATGCAACGACAGCTTTCCGTGCTCCATTCAACGCTCCGGAGGAACAAATCGGCTCTCAAAGGTCGGCATCAGCTGATCTTGTTGGAAGCGCCCTCGATTCCTTGATCGCATCCACCTCCGGCACCAATCCAGTCAGCGCTTTACTGCAGATCGGAAACATCATGAATAACCCGAACTGGGCTGTGCTCATCGATGCCATTGACCGGAAGGGCGGCGCCAATCTGTTGCAGGCGCCGCGGGTGACAACGCTGAGCGGCGAGCAGGCGCAAATTTTGGTGACGCGCGAATTCATTTACCCATCGGCTTTCACCGATCCGCAGGTGGTGGCCGGCACGGCGACCGCGGGCGGTTCCGGCGGATCGGCCTTTGTCGGCCCGAGCCCGAGCGAGTTTACCACGCGCGAAGTCGGCGTGGTGCTCAATGTCCGTCCGACAGTGGGCGATGATGAGTACACCGTGAGCATGACGCTGACGCCCGAAGTCGTTGATTTCGAGGGTTTCATCCTGTATGGCGGCACGGCGTCGATCTCAACGGCCGCCGGCGCGACCACGATTCTCTTTTCGATTCCGCAGCCGCTCTTTGCCAAGAGGACGGTCTCAACCAGCGTCGTCTGTTGGGACGGCCAGACCGTGGTTCTCGGCGGCCTGATTACTGAGGATGAGAAGAAGTTCGATGATCGAATCCCGATCCTGGGCGACCTGCCGTTGGTGGGACGGCTCTTCCAGAGCAAAGCCGTCAATAACAACAAGCGGAACCTGATGATCTTCGTCACGCCGACGATCGTCGATCCGGCCGGCCAGCCGATCCGTAGCAAGGAAGCCGCCATCAAACTGCCCAGCACAGTGACCCAGCCGATCATCGCGAACTAATTCTTTTCCGCTGGGAAAATTCAAAAGCGGCTCTTCTTCGTGGGGGGCCGCTTTTTTTTGTTCGTTTTCATCCCGGTGAGCCTCTAGGCTGCGGAATGGTCTTTCTGATCGACAGCTCGAATCTGGTTTACCGCTGCTTCTATGCCATCAAGAGCCTCACCACCTCCCAAGGCTTTCCCACCAACGCCATCCACGGAGTGCTCAAGACCCTTCGCCAGTGGTCGCGGGAATATCAGCCCGAGCATATGGCCATGGTGGTGGATGGGGAGACGCCCTCCGAACGGCTGGAACTCATACCCGGCTACAAGGCCAACAGGCCCCCGATGCCGGAGGATCTCGAAAAGCAGCTGCCGCTGATCGAAGAGCTCGTCCCGCTTCTGGGCATTCGTCAAATCGAGGACCCCAAGCAGGAGGCGGACGACCTGGTCGCCAGCATCGCGAAACGAGCGGTCGAGGATGGCCAGGAAGTGATCATCGCGAGCAACGACAAGGACTTCTTCCAGCTCCTGTGCCCCGGCGTGAGAATTTTGCGCCAGACCCCGGCCCAATCGGTGATGGTCGCCGAAAAGTGGCTCCTTTCGGAGTGGGGGCTGACTCCGGGGCAAGTCGTCGACTACCTCAGCCTGACGGGGGACAGTGTCGATGAGATCAAGGGAATCGATGGTGTCGGGGACAAGACAGCGCGCAAATGGCTCTCGGAGTTTGGCTCGCTTGAAGGCCTCTATGAAAATCTCGGCAGGCTCTCGCCCAGGTTTCAGGAGAAAATGGCAGGACAGCTCGACCGTCTCAAGATCAACCGCAAGGTCATCACCTTGCGCACCGACCTGATGCCGGAGCTGCACTATAGCGAGTTGAAGCGGCGGATGCCCGACTATGCAAAGCTGTGCAAGCGCCTCCGGGAGCTTGAATTCAAGAACCTGCCTGCCGAGTTGGAGGCCGAAGCCGGGAAGCTCCAGCCCAACGTTCAGGGAGAGTTGTTTTAATTTCAGATTGAATAATTTTTTGGCTATCCCCGATTCTTAGATCGATTAGCTTGCAACAAGCGGCGAGGATTTCGAGGCTTTGCGAGCACGGTCGAAGGAGTGTATATGAGACATACTTGACTGAGACCGAGCGCAAGCAAAACGATGAAAGCCGAAGCCGATCGTTGCAAGATAAGACTCCATAGCTCAAATGGATAGAGCAGCGGTTTCCTAAACCGTAGATCCCGGTTCGATTCCGGGTGGAGTCGCCATCTTCATGTTCGTCGGGGATTCGGGGTCAAAGAATCACTCTTCCCCGAATACCGGCAATGCGAGCTCACGAACGCGGTCGTGCGACAGATCCGTGCTGCCGAAGCCGAGGTTCGTGCAGGATTTCAGATAGGCGGTGTCATCGGGGTCGATCACCTTGATGTTTTCAGGGGGGCGGCGTTCGTTGATGAGTTTCAACGCGAGCGTATCGAGGCCCACGGGGTCCTCGCTCAGCCACAATGTCGACTGTGGCCAGACATACTTCGGGTCGAAGTGGGGGCCGCCGGCGTACTGTCCGAGCAGCCCATCCATGATCGTCAAAACCCACTTACCCCTGAGAGCCTTGTGTGTGGCCAGGTCGGCGATGTTCTCCTCATGGCCGAAGAATGGCTTGAAGAAACGCCGTTGATTGTCGATGACTCCAAGAGGGAGGTTGGCGATGGCACCGTAAACGCCGATGCCATCGCGCGTCGTAAGGACGGGAACATTGATCAGAACGTCGACTTTCTGTGTGACGATCTTTGAAAAATACGATTGGGTGCTGATCTGCCCCTTGTCGCCGTCATTTGAGGAATCCCACTGCTGGCCCTTGAATTCCAGATCCCCCCAAATCAGCTGCCCGAGGAAGGGGCAATGGTAAAAGACGTGGGGATCATAGCCCTCCTGCGGCCAGATGGCGGTCACCCGGACCCGATCGGGGCGGAGGCCGATAGCCCAACCGGCATCCTGCATCTCGATCGCGTAGCGGTCAAAAATTAAAATATCGGCGGGGTCATGGCCGGCCTTGAGCAGGCTCGTAACGATGGCATCGACCAGAGGGAGACGTGTCCCCATGATCTTGCCGGGCATCGAGCTGATCTTGATGCCGATTCTTTGTCCCGGCTTGATCCACTTCTTCCATGCCACGGCGGGGTCGGAGGAACCGCCCGCGGTCGCCAGAAGAAGATCAAAATTGGTCTTGATCCGATCCGCCCGCGGCGAGAAGCCGTCGATCATGCTCGGATCGCTCACGGAGTAAATGGGGGAAGATGGTTTGAGCTTGGGAGGCGCCATGGTCGCGTGTTCGGCGCCATCGATGTTGAACCAGCAGCTCACGCCGAATACCGCCAAAAGCACAGCGGCACGCCTCCGAAAGCCCCGGATCGTGTATCCTGGGAAGGGAGTTGGTTTTCCAGAGCGAGTGGAAAGGTTGCCAAAGCTGCTTGTTTTTGTCATCTTCGGTCGCATGCTTGAAATTCCTTTGTGCGTGGCGCAATTGATGGTCGAAGCGGAGGATACCAGCCTCTCCGTGAGTTGGATAGACGCGATTTCGGTGGTCTTCTTTGGTTACGGTTTTATCAGCGCCCACCGGCTGGGATTGTATGGGGAGCTTCCGCGAATGGCCGGGTGGCTGGCGGCCTTGGGGGTCGGGATACGCGGCTACCCCTACGTGGCCTCTCAGTTCGAGGAGGTCGCCCATGTGGGTCCTCAAATGTCGGCGGTGTATGGATTTCTGCTGATCGGCATTTTCTTTCTGTCGCTTGGATATGTGATCGGCATGACGATCAGCCGTCTGCGTAAAAAAGCCGTCGAGGGTGGCCTGGATCTCTGGGGTGGTTTTTTGCTGGGACCGGTCAAGATGGTCGCGGCCTATGCCTGGCTGATGATCGCGCTGCTCCTGCTGCCGTCGGTCTGGACCCGGAACAACTTGGGATTAAAGACCTTCACTGGGAGTGTGATCCTGAAATACTGCCCTGATGTTCGGGCCCGCGTCCAGTCGTCGCGTGGCAAGAAGGATTCGATGGACGAATTCATTGAGAGGAAAAGGCGCAAGCCACCGGAAGAGGAAATGGAACAAATGGAGCCCCCGGTGAACGCAGACGGCGAACCGGCAGGAAGTGAAAATCGTTAAGGTCCGCCTTGTCTGGTCTCTTTCCACAAGACTTTATCGAGCAAGTCAGGAATGCCAATGACATCGTCGAAGTCATTGGCAGTTATGTGCAGCTGAAGCGCGCCGGCGCCTCCTTCAAGGGGATCAGCCCGTTCACGAAAGAAAAAACACCCTCATTTTTCGTGAATCCGGACAAGCAGGTCTTCTACTGCTTCAGCAGCGGGCAAGGCGGCGATGTCTTCCGTTTTCTGATGGTCTATGAGGGGCTGAAGTTTTCAGAGGCGGTTGAGCGTCTGGCGGAGCGGGCGAAGCTTCCTCTTCCCATGCGGGAGCGCTCCGGTCGGCGTGGCGAAGAGCCGGGCGGCAAGGCCCATCTGATCGAGATCCAGGAAAACGTCCGCGACTGGTACCACAGTCTGCTGATGCGCAGCCCCGCGGCGGCAGGGGCGCGCGAATATCTGAAGAGCCGTCAGATCGGCGCAGAAACAGCCAAACGCTTCCGTATCGGCTATTCGCCCAACCAGTGGGACGGGCTGATCCAATGGGCCGGCCGGCAGAAGGTCCCCCTCGAGGTTCTGGAGAAGCTGGGCCTCATCATCCAGGGTAAGAGTGGCCGCTACGACCGGTTCCGCGATCGTCTGATGATTCCGATCCAGAATGAGTCGGGCAAAACGGTCGGCTTCACCGCCCGGCTGCTCTCTTCGGGCGCCAAGGAGGCCAAGTACGTCAATTCTCCCGAGACCGAGCTTTTTTCGAAGGGTAAATTGCTTTTTGGGCTGGACCGGGCCAAGCGGGCGCTCATGGAGAAACGCGTCGCCATCGTCTGTGAGGGCCAGATTGATACGATCACCTGCCAGGACCAGGGCATCGAGAATATCGTCGCCCCGCAGGGGACTGCCCTGACGGAATACCAGGCGCGAATCCTGAAGCGCTATGTTGATGAGGTGGTGTTTTGTTTTGATCCAGATGGGGCTGGCAGGTCTGCTACAAGAAAAAACGCACTCACTCTTTTAAAGGAGGGAATTAGAGTAAAGGCGATTGCATTGCCCAGTGGTAATGATCCCGACAGCTTCGTTCGAAAACAGGGACCGGAGGCATTTCAAGCTCTGGTATCTTCCGCGCCCGATATTATTGAGTGGGAGTTGGGTGAATATAGGAAGGAACCAGATTGGGAGCATCCTTCAGGTCAGGCAAAAGCAGCGCAAGCTGTTTCTGAGCTCTGGAAGGCGATTCCGAATGAGATTTATAAGGAGCGAATGATTGAGGACTTGGTTTCAAAACTACGAATCAGCAGCATCATCCTCAAACGTGAATTTTATAGCACAGGAGAAGCACCATTAGCCCCGCGCCCGCGCGCCGGAGCCAAACGCGGCACCAGCATCGAAGAAACCCTGCTGGCTTATTGCCTGCTTTCGGAGAGCACCGCAGGCTACGTCCTTGGTCATGTTCAAGGGGAATGGCTCGAAGAAGGCTTTCTGAAGAACTGGCTCCTGGAGATCTTTCAGAAAATGGAGGAACAGGGCTGGGAGGCCGCTCATGCCATTGCGGAGACTCCCGAGGCGGAGGAGAAGCAGCGAATCCGGGCCCGCCTCTTCACGATGACCTTGCCCCAGGGTAAGGAGGCCCTTTCGTATCTCCGGCAATGCGTCACCGGACTGCATTTGCGACATCTGGCGGTTAAAATCCGGGCAAAACAGGAGGAATTCCGTCAAACGAAGGATGCTGCCCAAAAGGAGCAGATCCAGCGGGAAATCCACGACTTTGAGAAAAAGGAGCATGACCTGAGGGTCAACAAAGAAGGAAAAGTTTGACAACTGGCCGGAGATGGTGAAGCAGTAAAGGTTTTTTCACCATACCTCCCAATTCTATGCCCAAAAAAACCAAGAGCGGAACCAAGAAATCAAAATTCTCACGCCATGCCACGCCCGCCAAACCCCTGAAGATGATCGTCAAGCCCCGCCCGAACGGAAAATTCACGGGAAAACTTTCAGCCAGAGCCGCCAAAGCAGTAGCGCTTGCCACCCAGAAAATCTCCGCCGCCGCGAAAGGCAAGAAGGGCAAGGGGCTGGCACATCATCTTCCGATCCTCGCGTCACTCCACTCGCATCGGGATGAATCGCCCGGCAGCAAGCTCGACCGCGTCACGAAGAACGAGAAGATCAAGGAGCTGCTCAAGCTCGCCAAGGAGCAGGGCCATCTTACCTATGAAGACCTGAACGAAATCCTTCCCTCGACTGTCATCTCCGCGGAGGAGATGGATTCCATCATCATCCTCCTGCGAGGCATGGAGATCGACATCATCGACCAGGCCGAAGTCGACCGCGTCAAGAAGAAGGACGACGGCGAGGAAGAGGCGAAGGCGCAGGCGAAAATCGACGTCCTCGACGATCCTGTCCGCATGTACCTCAAGCAGATGGGCCAGGTTCCGCTCCTGACCCGTGAGCAGGAGGTGGAGATCTCCAAGCGCATCGAGGAGGCCGAGGAGAAGCTCCAGGACATCCTCCACCGGTTCGGGTTCATCGCGCGCGAACACCTGGAGATTGCCGACCGGCTCGCGACCGGCCGCGAGCGCTTTGATCGCGTCATCCAGGACAAGAAGATCGACAGCCGGGAGAAATACATGAAAGCCCTGCCGCGCCTCTGCGAACAGGTCGGCAAGGCCAATGAGGCGGTTCTCAATGCCTATATCAAATGGCGCAAGGCCGGAAAGTCGCACGTCACGCGCATCGAGAGGGAGTTTCTGAAGACCCAGAACAAGCTGATCAGGCTCTACCCCAAATTTTACCTCAAACAGAAGGTCACCGAGGAGATGGTCGACCGGACCGATGAGATCTACCAGCAGCTGCGAGCGACAATGAGCCGGCTCGAGCACCTGAAAAAGCAGGCCAAGGGGAAGGATAATCAGGACAAAATCAAGACCGAGAGCAGCGTCCTTTGGGAGATCGAGACGGATTCCCGGATGACGGCGGAGGATTTCGTCAAAAAACACAGCGAGCTCAAGCACTGGCTCAAGAAGGCGTTGCAGGCCAAAACGGAGATGGTCGAAGCCAATCTCCGGCTCGTGATCAGTATCGCCAAGAAATACACCAACCGCGGCCTTTCGTTTCTCGACCTGATCCAGGAGGGGAACATGGGGCTTATGAAGGCGGTCGAGAAGTTCGAGTACCGCCGCGGCTACAAATTCAGCACTTACGCCACCTGGTGGATCCGCCAGGCGATCACCCGCTCCATTGCCGACCAGGCGCGCACCATCCGCATCCCGGTGCACATGATCGAGACGATCAACAAGCTGATGCGCGTTCAGAAGTCGCTTCTCCAGGAATTCGGCCGCGAGCCCTCGCCTGAGGAGATCGCCGACGAAATCCAGATGCCAGTCGAGCGGGTCCGTGCCGTCCTCAAGATGGCCCAGCAGCCGATCTCGCTCCAGAGCCCCGTCGGCGACAGCGACGACACCAGTTTTGGCGACTTCATCGAGGACAAGACGGCCGAGAATCCGTCGGAGATGACCTCCCATTCGCTGTTGAAGGAGCGCCTGAAAGATGTTCTTTCAACGCTGACAGAGCGCGAGCGCCAGGTCCTTACCCTCCGTTTCGGGCTGGCCGACGGCTACTCCCGGACGCTGGAGGAGGTGGGCAAGCAGTTCCATGTCACCCGCGAGCGCATCCGTCAGATCGAGGCCAAGGCGTTGAGAAAGATGCGCCATCCGACTCGGATCAGGCAGCTTGAGGGGTTCCTCGAAGTTGGCGAAGAAGTCTGATCTCGCGGCAATAAGCGTCGCATAGCTGTGTTTATCGGCGTTCGCCCTTCAGTCATCCGGCAGCTGCCGGACTCCTTCGCCCGTGCTCGCCAAGCCGCCGAACTTCTCGCTTCTCGCCGCGAGCTCGTGGTATGTCTCGGACGTTAATCCATGGCTAAGATGAATGCTGAATCTCTGAGGAATAAACGGTTTTTGTTCAGCGAATTGGTGATCATTTCCGGGCTCATCCTCATTGTTCTCTGGATCCCGCCCTTTATTCTGAGCCCGGAGCAGGCGGCGAATCTCGGCTGGCTGAAGTGGGCCATGAAACAGTGTCCCGACGGCTTTTACAGTTGCCGTATCATCGAAAAGATTGTTTTTGGGCTTCTTGGCATCTTCGTCCTATTTCGCCTGACAGCCGAGAAGCGCGACTGGCGAGAAGCGGGACTCACGCTGAAGCATTTTCTACCAGCCATTAAGAACTTGGCGGTTCCCACGTTTGGCGGCGTTGCTGCTTTGCTGGCCATCGGTGCCGCGGTGCACTCGCTTGACCTTGGAACCGACCGGTTTTGGAAAAAGCTTTATCCGAACACGTTCCTGGGCCAGTACGCCCAGCAGGCAGTCATCCAGATTTATTTCAACCATCGGGCGATGCAGATCTTCGGCAAGGGCGCCAGGAGCGTTGCGTGGGTGACCGGCACTTTCGCCCTCTTTCACCTGCCAAACCCCGCACTGACCCTTGGGGTGGCTTATGGCATGTGGTTCTGGGCCCGGACCTACCAGCAGGCGCCGAACATCCTCGCACTCGCGTGCTCGCACATGATCCTGACAGCCTTCCTCTGGCATACGATTCCCGAAGCCTGGAGGCCCTCGTTGACGGTGGGCTGGCGTTTCATTGAACGAGCTCACTGGTTTTGATAGAGGACTTTCATGGACCTCTTCGACTTCACGGACGACGAAAAGCTCGCGCTCCTGGACCTCCTCATTCTGGGGATGTATTCGGACGCGCACCTGACGCTCAAGGAAGATGAGAAGGTGCAGGGAGTCCTCGACACGTTTGGCTTCAAGACCAAAAAGGAGCGGTACAAGTGCTTCGACGAGGCCATCACCCGGGTCAGGCGCCATGTGGACAGTTTTGAAGAGGCGTGTGATTATGCCGTTGCGCTTGCCGATTGCTTCACGACGCCCGACCGCCGCCGCCGCGCCTGCGAAGCCCTCGACCTGATGTTCCGAAGCGAGAAAAAAGTGAATCAGGATGAGATGCGGTTTCTCTCCGCGGTCAGGAAGGTGTTTAAAGCGTAAAAATGAGCTATGTTGGTCGGATACGTTGAGCCCACGGAATACTTATGGAATGCCCCAAATGCCATGAACAGCTCGATCCTGAAGAGGCGGATTTCAAGAAAGGCGGGCAGGACGACGATTTGATTCAGTGTCCTTTGTGTGGCGCCTTCTTCGAACGGGAAGGGCATCAGCAGAGGGCTGTGTTGCGGCAAACTTATGTCGTTGAGAGGAAAGGTCTTACAATCCTCTTTCGATCGATTTCCGTCATTTTGATTGTCGCTTGCGGGTGGTTGAATGTTTTGACAGAGCAGAAATCCGATCCGCACTCCAATCTCCTCGGTGGACTGGCGATCGCTTGTTTGCTCTTGGCGTTGTTTTTCGGAATGTTGCGCATCTCAAAAATCACCGCTGAGAAAGGCGATTTTCTCACCGAAGCGGAAAAATACGTTCGCCACGAAGTTGGAACCACGGTGATCGAATATGATCGGGCAGCGGCAATCGGGCAGGCCGTTACTTATTTTTTGTGGGGACTCGTATTGATTGTCATACCAAGTTTACCTGTGTTCGTGGTCGCATTGACGAAAGCAGATTTTAACTTCCAGGAGACCATCCTCCGGGTATGGGAGCATTTGGACTTCCGCCAGGTGCTTGCTCTCTCAGCGATGCTCGGCCCAATGTATTTGATCGGATTCCTCTTTTGGGCGTGGGCGTTCCATGGTTTGCACACAGTATGGAAAAGGGAACCGGCCATCGTGTTCGACAAGGAAGGAATCCGGGAAACAACGAGCATCACGAGCATCGGATGCCTGAGGTGGGATGAGATTCAGAGAATTTTTGCGGCCCATAATCGGGCGGAACGATTTCTTGGAATCGTTCTAAAAGACCCGCGAGCTGTTGCGTCGCGGTTGGGATTCGCCAAAGGAATACGCCTGAAGTTGAACAGTTTTTACGGGATGCACGCACGAATCAATAACACCGCCATTCCGGTGTCTTTGCACGAGTTGATCGGAGAGTTGAAGGAATAT
>JAHFSZ010000013.1:7961-40971 GCA_023265515.1 Verrucomicrobiota bacterium | reverse complement strand
GAAGCCCGAGGTTGCGCTGTCCCGCCGAGCCCCGCACAGGTGATTCGACGTAATCGAGCTGAAACGGCCATGGTTGCGCCGGCCCGATCGCCTGCCGCGTCGCGGCCTTGTCGGAGGAGGCGTCGACGACGATCACCCGTTGCACAGCTGCCTCGCTGCCCGCCAGGCCCCGCAAACATTCTGCAAGCGACACCGGACGATCCACCGTCGAGATGATTACAGCAATATTGGAAGGTTTCTCTTTCACGCGAAACACCAGCAGGGAAATCGGGCTCTAATTCGAGATGGATCCTCGGCGCGCAGGCGTCCCTTTTTCGAGAAACTCCAGCTCGTCTCGGTAGGACTCAGGGTTCTTCTTCTTGAGCTTAAGTCGAGCCTTTCTGAAAGGAGTGATCAGGACCTGCGTGGCCGCCGCCTGTTCAAATTCGCCGCGATCGTAATGAGGCAACAAGTAGTCATACCCCAGACTCCACTCGGACTTACCCGCGTGCAGCGCGGCCAGCCAAGGGTCGTTGGTCCGGACCTCGCTTGGACGCGCGGCCCGGCCCAGGATGGCGTGTCGCGGAACGCCGTTATGAGTGCCATACAGGGTCGCTTCCGCCACGATTTCAAAACACGCGTACGCAAGAAGATAGCGCATGCAGGCAATGGATGGAACCCAGATCGTCGTGTGGTCCTGGTAAATGTCTCCACGGTTGAATTGTAGAACCAGCGACTTTTCATCATCAATACAGGCGCTCTCAAAAAGGACGCAGCCTCCATTTTTCATCAACCTGCGAACACCGAGCACGACCTGAAGCGGGGAATAAACATGATAGAGAACTCCGGAACACAAAATGAAATCAAACAGCCCGAATTTTTCCCGCAAGTTCGAGATGGTTTCATCGCGGACTCCCGGTTCATAGCGGACCCGCGATCCAAAATGACGAATCAGCGAACGAACAGTCTTGCGCTCGAAGAGATCGGCGGCCACCACCTCCTTCGCGCCCAAGTTTTCCAGCAGGAAGGCCAGTTTGCCGTCCATCGTGCCAAGATCAAGACATTGACATCCATCCACTCGAACATGCCGGAGCAAGGCCGCGGCGGGGATTAGATTTTCTCCACGACTACCGGGGGTGTTTATACCGTTGCCCAAGTCCATGACATGATACCAATCGCTCTTCGTGCCGGCCCAGCCGCTTCCCGTCTCGACAATGGCCCTCAATTCCGATTCTGAATTCAATCTCTTCCCCCTTCCTTGCAAAAAAAGACGCACAGATTGAGCGGTGTGTTCATCCGGATGTTGTCGCTCTTGGTACCACTCGCTTCGGCGAGCACATGGATCAAACGGGAACGATGCGGCCGAAGGAGTGTTCGCAGCCCGTTGATGCAACCGGCCGGCAGCGCTCCTTTCAGCCGGCTCCAGCTTCGGGTGATCGCAGCTCCCGCGCGCGACATCGATTCCAAGTCCGCCGAGCTGGGACCGACACGGCTCACCTTCAAGACGCGTCCTCCGGCCCGCTCGACCAATTTGCGCATCGTCGCCTCACTATAGTACCAGAGGTGACGACGATCAATCGAGCCCGCCGACGGACCAAGCTCATCGAGAATCCCCGGCACCTCGACGACGGCGACGCCTTCCCCATTCAAGCCTTCCAGGATCGCGGCCACCGCCTCCACCGGGTGGGGAACGTGCTCCAGAACATGAAACGCCGCCACTGCATCCCACTCCATTCGCCCGAGCCGCGCCAGGACGTCGCGCGCGGCTTCGAACGGGGCGCCTTTGGCCCGCCGCCGATGATCAGCAAGGTCAAAGCCCTTGATGAAGAAGCCCTTGTTTTCGGCAGCCTCGAGAAAATGCCCCGTTCCGGAGCCGAGCTCGGCGATCTTTCGGATGGCGGGCCGCACTTCCAGCAGCTGCTCGAGGCGAAACGCAGCCCACTTCGCGAACTCCGCGTCCATGTCGTCGGGAAAGGCCCCGACGGCCCCCTCCGAATAGGATTCGAGATTGAGAAGCTCGACGCGCCGGGACCCGCCCGCGAGCGCAACCAGCCCGCATCCGGCGCACCGCAGCAGCTTGCCCTGATCGGACTCAACTGCGATATCCTCCCAGCTTCCGCTCCCGCAAAGGCAACAGGGCTCCATCCCGATCAAAATAAGAGTACTGCTACTTTTCAAGAAATTCCTTCAGCGCATCCACGAGCCTCCCGCCGTAAATCTTGAGAGAAAAATCGCGCGCACTTTCGGCGGCGGCTGCGCCCATCTTCTCGACCCCCTTCCGGTCCTTCGACAAGCTCTCCAGCGTCTCAGCCCAGCGCTCCACGTGCGTGGGCTGAAGGATCAACCCGTTTTCGCCGTTCCGGAGCCGATCGCCGATGCCGCTGTCCGGAGTGGTCACCACGCAACAACCGCAAGCCATGGCTTCGAGCACGACGTTGGCCTGCCCTTCCAGCATCGTCGGAAACACAAAGCAGTGACAGGTCTGATAGAGGTCGCGAAGCGCCTCACGGCTCACACGGCCCAGCAGGCTGGCGCCCGCTGGAAGATGGGGCTTCCAATCGAACCCCGAGGGCAGGTCGCCAGCGATGAGCAGCTCGGCGTCGCGAAGCCCCGTCGCCCGCCAGGCCTCCAGGAGATAGCCAATTCCTTTGCGCTGCGTAACGGCGCCTGCGAAGAGGACCCGGAACGGCGCCTGCGCGATCTTCCGCCCCGGGGTGAAGTAATTCAGATCGATCCCAAACGGCACAATCTTGGCCTTGGCCGGAGCGCAGCCGGCCTCGATCACCGAATCGCGCACCTGGGTCGAAGGGCAGATGATCAAGTCGGCGAGGTGAACCTCCTCGCGACGGCGCTCGATTTCTTTGGCCGAGCACGATCGCCCTTCCAGCGAGCCCGCGTACTGCGGGCGGTTTCCGGCCATTTCCGCCAGCACCCGCTCCGCCACCACCGTATGAACGATCGACTGGTCCAAAACGCATTTCAATCCGCGCTTCTTGCCCCGGATGAACATCTCACAGCTCGACGTGTCAAAACCATAAAGCACATCTCCCTGGGTGCCCACTTCGCGGCCCACCCATTTTCCAAATGCGCGGTTGCGGGAAAGCCACCAGCGCTCCTTCCAAATCCCATAGCCGGGAAGCCGGGCACCGATCACGTTCACCCACTCGCGCCACTGTCCGCACCGCCGCAGTTTGGCCAGGGGAATTCCTTCCAATGAACGCGCGGGGAAAAACCTTGCAAGGATCGATGAAGGGTGGAACGCGATCGTCGTGCAGAAAAAACCGAACCGGCGATCCTTGGCCAGGATGCGCGCCACCCGGAATCCACGCTGCGTTCCTGGATGTGCGACGTGAATGCGCCTCATCATGTTCAAGTTGCCAATGGTCTTGGGCTGCTCAGCCATGCCTAAAAAACATCACGCAGCGCCTCGGCAGCGCGCTCCATTGTGAATCCGGCAATGTGATCGAGGATCATCCGCCTGCGTCTTTCGTCCTTGAGCCACGCGCGGTCCTGGATGAAACGCTGAAGAATGCCTCGGAGGAATGAAATGTTGCCGCAGGGAAAGACCTCGCCCGTCACCCCGCCGACCACCAGGTCCGGCCCACAGCCCGCATGGTCGCTGACGATCGCGCGCGCGCCCGCCGCCATCGCCTCGTTCACGCTCAACCCCCAGGTTTCGCCATAATCGCTCGGCAGGACAATCGCGTCCGCGGCGGCGTAAAGTTCCGGCAGCTCGGTCTGGTTCCTGAATCCCAAGAGCTGGACGCGGCCCTTCGGAAACGCCGCAGTCCGCCGTTCGAGATCCGGCCGGAGCGCGCCCTCGCCGATCAAAACCACGCGGCTCGCCTCCCGGCTGGCGGGCGGCAGGCGGCCCCAGGCTTCGACAAGATCGAGCGGGCGCTTCCGCGGCACCAGTTTGCCGCTGAACAAAAAAATGAATTCATCCGCGCCGATTCCGAGTTTCCTTCGCGCCTCCTCCCGCTTCGGAATGCCGGCGCGAAAACGGTCGTTATCGGCAAAATACGGCGCTTCGAAAATCTTTTCGTCTGGCACACCATGCGAACGGTAAAATTCCCGGTTCAACGAACCGATCGCCAGAAACGCGCTCGCCTGCCGGAAGACCCGCTTTAGAAGGCATCGGCGCGCCAATGACTTCCAGAAAGGCCGGGGCTGGAGCAGGTTCGATTCCCCCCGAAGCACCAGCTGGATTCTTGCGCGCCGCGCCGCCCGGAATCCCTGCCAGAAGCTGTACGTGTGCCAGCCCAGCGCCAGAACGGCGTCGAATCGATCAGCGGCTAGTTTTTCGAGAATCCCGGGCGTGTTGACACCGTCAAAACGGTCGACACTCGGCCGCTTCGCCCGGTTTTCGAGGAACTCGTGCGCGTAACCCTCGATCATCGGCAGGTCCCATGCAAACTCGGTCCCGAATTCACGGTCACGCTTTACCTTCAAGCCGTGGTCGTCGCCAAAGAAAACGTATGGCTCCACCCAATCCTGCCGCGCCAGGTGCCGGAACCAGGGAACCTGGTACTGAATGGGATGCGTGGTCAGGATTGCGAGGCGGATGATAATAAAAGCTAAACTACTTAGTTATCAACAGTTTCGGTCCCTGGGCAATCCGCTGTGTTGCCAGCTTCCAACCGCGTAAAAATTCGCCCCAGGCGCGTAAAAACTCCCGCGGCCGAACCAGGAGCGAGCCGCAAAGCAGATCAATCCGGATGAAGCGCAACATTTCCCGCCACGATCCCCAACCGTAATTCTTCCGCCAGAAGTAGAGCCGTGATGCCCAACCTTCGGCGTCCACTTTGATGAAGCGCGAAACGCGCTCGATTCTGCGTCCCCCCGCCGGCTCCCTGAAGTGAGTCAAACAAGCCGCCCTCAAGTGCATCGCGCGCAAGCCTCTTTTGGCCAGCTGCTGACAAAGGCGCAGGCTCCAGTCCGAATCGTCGAAAAGCGTGGCGATGAAGTTTTCATCGAATCCCCCCGCCTCAAAGTATAGTTCGCGCCGGACGGCCGTGTTGCAGGAGGAAAAATTTCGAGCCGGAGCATCAGCGCCATAGTTCAGCGGAAATTTCATCCAGCCCATCGGCTCCTCTGAACATTCCGATGGAATTCCCAGGGTTGTCTGCTGTCCAGGCTCCAGGATCACACCGCACGCCGCACCCATGGACAAGTCCTTGAAGGCCTCCTCATAAACCGTGATCAAATGCGCCTCCGCTTCGATGTCATCGTCCAGAAAAACCAGCAGCTCCCCGGTCGAGCGGGACGCGGCGGTGTTGCGCGCCATCTGCGCATTGGGCTGCTCCTGCCTCAACACCACGAGCGAGAACCGCCGCGGCTCATCCGGCAGCGCGGGACTATTCCCCTGCAGCACCACGACGACCTCATCGGGAGGGCGGCTTTGTTGGTCAAGCGAGTGGAGCGTGCGCTCGAGAGCCTTGGGGCGCTCCAGCGAGGGAATGATGCAGGATATTCTACTCAATACCTTTTTCCAAAAAGTGCGCGCTCATGAGATCAATGACGAATATCTCTCCATCATCATAGATTCTGACTCTGGATCTTCCCAACTCCTGCAAGCAATCTTGGAAAAGAAACGCATTACGAGTGTTGTTTCTTGGCCAGACAAGTTCGTCCTGGTTCGCCACTTTTCCGTATGTGGCCTTGTGAAAACCAGCTTCGTTTTTGTAGGAATAGGCGACATAGCGAATGGATTGCAAAATGAGATAATGGGCAAGCGCCTCTGGGCCTTCGGAAAGGGGCATGCCCGGCGGCGGGCTGGACGCTCCCGGCCAATCCGGAACTAAAACGGGGTTCCGTTTAAAATCCAGAAGGAAAGGCCGGTCCAGCCTTGCCATGATTTTCTCCCTGGGTGGAACCGAGGCCTGCATCCGGCGGTAATGGGCAAGCTGCTGGTCGGTCACAAATCTCCGACCGCCGATCCCGTCCAAAATATTCCCAATCAATACGTCATACTTTCCTTTGATTCGGTAGAACAAACCCTCGCCGCCGACAAGCAGCCCCGCAATGAGGAAAACCACCGGCATGGAGCGGGAAACCCAAGTGTGACTTCCATCCAGGATACGTTGCTCGGAAAGAAACCATGCCATGAGCAAGACGATCGCTATGTTGATGTAGGGAATGGGGTACCGCTCGAAACCGGCGCCTCCACCTACCGCAACAGCCAGGATCGGCGTCCCGACAAGACAAGCGATCACAAACGAGAAGAGGGCCTCGCGGCCCATGACTTTCCGGGGGCGTATGATAAAACAAAGGGCGCCAAGGGCCGCCACGGAAACCAGATAAAGACGCATCACCGTGGCCTTGAGGATGGTCACGAGCGCAGGAAAAAACGCGCCGTGGTAATAACTGGAATCACCATAGTTGGAGCAGTGGAAACCTTTTCCCAAGATGGGATAGAGGAAGGTCCCCGACGATTCATATTCGGAAATCATCCACGGCAAAAGAAAAGCAACCGTGAGCGACGATGAAGTCATGAATTCCCGGAGGCAACTCCGCCGATTTTCACGCGTGCCCCAAAAATAAAAGAGATAACTGCAGACAAAAAAGATGAACACCACGGCAATCCACGTGCTCTTCAAGGTACATAAGGCCGATGCAAGAAGCGCGATCATGAAGGCGTTTGGAAGCGGTGAAGCGGGCCTCAATCCCTCCCAATCGAAAATTTTGAAGAGACTCAAAAAAAGGGCTGAAGCTGTGAGATTGCTGCTCACGTTGAACTCCGGCTTGGGAAGCAGCAGGAACAGAGCGATGAGAAATACGCTCTTGCCGGTCGAGAGTTTTTTTTCGCGCAGATAGGACCACAGGCAACCAAGGACAATGACGAGGGCGATGCCGGGATCCAGCATCCGTAAGTGCGTCCATCCGCTTCCGCACAGGATCATGGCTTGAAGATAAGATTGCCCTCCGAGGGCGGAACTCAGCCTCCTCTCATTGAACGGATCGTTCCCCAACGACCCCGTTTGAAGCATCTTTTCGGGAAAAACCAGATAGGCATGATAATCATCGAGCTCAAAAAAGTCGTAGCTGAAGACATTTCCGGCAAACTCCAACACCACAACCCCCAGCAGGACGATCAGACAAGCAGTAGCGGCTCCGATCTTCCTGGGCCCGAAGAATCTCTCGTGCCAGCTCGTCTTCGAAAAACCGCTCCCGAAAAAACCAGCCATCCAGACCAGCACGCCCAGCGTGACAAAAATCCCGATGCTCGTCCGCGAAATTGACTCTGTCACATTGAGCGCGCCGCCGACCAAAACAGCGAAAGCCATTCCCCATGCGGCCCGTTGTCCCCAGTCGACGCGGCGCCCCGGGAAAAGGATCCGTTCCAAGGCAGCGCCCCAGCCGATGAACGAAAGCAGGACACACATGGCCCACAATGGAGCGAGCAGGAACTGGCTCAATGCACTTCCCCGGATGAAGAACGCGTAAAAGGTACAGTCAGCAGAAACACCTGGTAAACAAGATTGAAAAGAATGATCTGAATCCCAAAAATAATCATCAGGATGCCGAGCACAACATACCAAGGAATGAACGCCAGTTTATAGTTTTGCGAATGCCATTGAAGAATTAAGATCGATGCCAGAATCACGCCTAACAAAAAAGACGTGCTGCCCACAATCATCCCTTTTGTATAAGTAAAATACTGCCTGAGACATTTTGTAATTCTGTTTTCGTAAAAGTCTCTCAAACCTGAAAAGGTATATGCCAAAATCCCCATTTGAATGCAGGAAAAACCAAGCACTGAAAAAGCGAGGCCCAGCATCATGAAACTGGCGCTAAACGTAATCGAGCCAACCGTAAAGGGGCCGTTCACTTGCATTAAAATCAACGCCAAACCTAAAGTCAGGAAAAAAAAGCCCGGCTTCACAATCATTTGATTGGGCGCATGGAGAAACATCACCTTGAGATTCACCCAGCCGGCATGCCACGGAGAAAACCAACCCGCTCTCTTATGATGGCTTTCTCGCCCTTCCGTATCTTTATGAAAATGGATCGGGATTTCCGCTGAATTCAGGCGCAACAAACTGCTTTTAACAACCATTTCCGAGGCATATTCCCAAGACTGGCTTTTCAAGCTCATTTTCTTTAACGACGTCAGCGTTGCCGCCCTCAAACCACAATGAATATCCGAGAACTTCGTCCTTAAAAGCGCGTTCAAGATCCAGGTGGTCACGGGAATGCCGAAATACCGATGAAGGGGCGGCATGGCGTCCTTTTCTATGACGCCCTTGATCCGGCTCCCCAAAACAAAGTCATAACCTTGATCCAATTTTTCTATAAAGTTTTTTATTTCCCGAAAATCATAAGTACAATCAGCATCGCCCATAATCACATATTTGCCTCTGACATGCGGCAATGCGTCGATATAAGCCCGCCCCAGACCTCTTTTAGGGACTGTCAGGACAATTGCTCCGCATTGTTCCGCTATCTTTCGAGTGCCGTCGTTGGAACTATCAATAACTATGACTTCGCCAGAAACATTGGCCAACGCGATCCCCTCCAGGGCGCTACGAATTGCACTGCTGATAGTCCTTTCTTCATCAAGGCTCGGCATCAAAACACTTACAATCACTTGAGAACTCAAAATGCCTCCTTCAACCGGACAAAGCCGCTATTTTTGCGCAACACAGAAAAGGTTGAGTCCAAATTTATGATATTGAAGACGAAGTCGGCTCGGCTTGAACCCCGCTCTCACCAACAGAGGCCATAACTGCTTTTTGTCGTAATACATCTTATGATCGTCCATCTCAGATTCAGGACTCCACTTTAGTTTGAAAGCGGAAAACTCCAAAAAACGTTTTCCAAGCCAGGTCGGTACGTTGACGAGCAAAAAACCCTCTTCTTTTAAATGTGAATAACATTGTTCCAGAACGACAACAGAATCTGCGATGTGCTCCAGGACGGAATTCATTATGATCAGACTCAAAAGCCTTTCCTTCAGTTGATTGCAAAACACATCTTCAATCGGTCCTTCAATCAACTTCAAGTTATCGCAGTTTTCGAGATCTTTGGACAATGCCACATCAACACCAATTCCTTCATCAATGTAAGGTGATAACCCCCTCAGCAATGCAGCTGAATACCCACAGCCAATATCCAGGCATTGAATTGGCGGAGACATATTCTTCACAAGCCTCAGGCATTTCCGAAAAGATAAATAGAACCCAAATTTGTCTATTGGGGTAAAAGGTCTGTCTTGACCATAGGCCTTAGTACGCATAACTAGAGTCCAGGTACGGCTTCAAACGCATCGTAAATATTGCGCTCAGGGCCTTCTGGCTTGAGCAATCATCTGCCACCCCCACAAGGTGCCATTAAATCTGCGTTTTAAAACAAGGGAAAAAGCGCCCATCGCCATCTTGGCCGACAAACTCACCTGTTGCGTACTCTGAGTGGATACATCTCTAATCAGGGCTTTTCCCCGAAGAATGATGATCGTTTTATAGAGATTAAAGAAGGGAAAACCCATTCCGCAAACCTTCTCCGGGATCAAACCAGCATCGCGTATTGATCGAGTGAGTGAGGTTTCTGTAAAATGCTGACGATGTCCTATATGCCGGTCGAAGGCGGATATTGGCCCTCCCGGAACGGTAATAAAAAGAAGTGCACCGGGCGCGAGATATTGAGCTGCGTTGGCGAGAAACTTTTCAGGTTCATCCACATGCTCAAGAACCTCACTGCAAACGGCCAGAGCGGCCCACTTGAGTAGGGGGTCGTCAGGTTTCGGAGCTAACAGGAGATCGCGCTGGTAAAAAGAGGCGTGGGGCGCTTTAGCGCAAGATTGTTCAATACCGGTGGCGCTCATTTCAACCCCTGCTATCTCTGCGGAAGGAAAGATTCGGGTTAAACTGGCGATGAGATCTCCTTGACCACTTCCAATATCAAGTAGATGGCATTTGTCCCGCGGACATTGTTGTTTCAACCAATGGACTGTGAGTTCTCTCCTAAAAGTCTGCGCTGGATTGCAACTAGCGGTAAGGTCATAATTAAACCAATGCCGATCCCAGTCATCACGTTTGTCCATAAACAACTCTAGTCGTGTTCGGTTTACGACAATACGCTAAGGTGTTAGTAGTTGCTTTTGAAGAGGGTATGATATTTTTCTACAATCCTTCACGTCCACTTTTCTAACCTCTGAAAACAATGTTCGCTCCCTCTTCATCAAATTGGAACCACATCGGGCTCAAACTCATCTTTTCCAACGCGCTGAGCAGCCTCGACTTGTCGCCTGAACAGTAAAGAAGCATGAAGCCGCCTCCGCCGGCGCCGACGATCTTGCCGCCGGACGCGCCATTTTTTCTTGCAACGTCGTAGACCTCATCAATGAAAGGCTCTGAGACTCCCTCGGAAAGTCCTTTTTTCGTGAGCCAATGCTCGTGCAGAAGCTCCCCAAATTCATCCAGGTTTCCGCTCTCGAAGATCTTCTTGGTCCGAAGGCCGATCTCCTTGATCTTGTGCAGCCGGTCCAGTGTGCCCTTATCATTCTGGCCGCTTTTTTTGTCCTGAATCTCCAAGATGGTGCTCGCCGGTCTCTCCTTGCCCAAATGAAGGAGGAGAATATCGTTTTGCAGTTCCATCAGTTTTTCTTCCCGGATCTGAACCGGCTCGGTACGGACGGTGCCGTCTTGGTTAAACCAATATGCCCGGAACCCGCCGAACGAAGCGGTGTAGTGATCCTGCTTTCCAACCGGTTGTTGCAGGATGTTCCGCTCCAAATGATAGGCAATCTCAGCAAGGTCTCCCACGCTCCGATGTTCCTTTTTATAATTGTAGAGCGCGTTCAAGAGGGCCACCGTAAACGCAGAAGATGTGCCGAGGCCGCAATGCGCCGGAATATCCGCCACCGAGACGAGCTCGATCTGTTTATCGATACCGGCGTGGCGAAGCGCTTCGCGGAAAATCGGGTGCTCAATCTGGTTCACATGGTCCACGATTTCCGTCTTCGAATACGACAACCGGATCGACGTGTAAAACCGCTTATTGAGCATGATGTAAATGTATTTATTGATCGTGGCGGCCATCAGGAAACCGCCGTGCTTTTCATAGTAAGAGGGCAAATCAGTCCCGCCACCTCCCATGGACAAACGGACCGGCGCCCTTGAAATGATCATGGAGTCCCTCTCCCGTCAAATCGGCCCAATCGAGCATCGGCGTGCAATGACCGCGCGGATGAAAGAATCGCTTCTTTCGAAGAATAGCGGTGCTTCCATCCCCATTTTCTAATCCTTGAAGAATCCAGGCGAACCACCGGCACGTCGCCCTTCCAACCTCTCTTCCCACCGTCGTAAGAAAGCTTTGTCTTCTGGAGACCCATGATCCGGACAACAATCCGGGCGATTTGCCTGACGCTGATAAAATCCGAATTGGCCACATTCAGGACATGGAAACCCTTCTTCATCTTTCTCTGTACCAGCCGCATCGCACCGAGGATGTCATCGATATGAACATAGGATTTGCTCTGGCCGCCGTCTCCCAGAATTTTAAGCTCCCGGGGATTGCGGAGAAGTTTACGAATAAAATCATAAACCACGCCGTGCGTTTGCCTTGGCCCCACCACGTTGGCGAACCTGAAACACGCCGCGCTTATTCCAAAAAGATGGCCATACGAACAAATCTGGGCCTCGCAGGCAAGTTTACTCGCCCCGTAAGTGGAAATGGGAAGCATCGGGGAATGGTCTTCCGTCATCCTGCGCGAACCAACATCCCCGTAGACACCGCTTCCGGAAGCATAAAACAAGGTTTCGACCCCGTTAAGCCTCATCGCCTCAAGCACATTGTTCGTAAGCCATGTCCCCTCGCGGAAGTCTATCTCAGGGTCGCTGATTGCCTTGGCAATATCCGGATTGGACGCCAAATGATATACGATATCGGTCCCTTTCATCGACCGCGTCAAAAGACTTTTATTTTTGACGTCTGCTCTGACGATTTTCAGGTTCTTATGCTTTAGCACTTCCGAGAGGTGCCACATTCTGCCTGAAGAGAAATTGTCATAAACGATGACACGCGCGTTTTTTTCATTGGCCAGGATCAGCCTCGTCAAATGGCTCCCTATGAAGCCCGCTCCACCAACGATAAAATATGTTTTCCTCATCGACTGTTTATTGTTCCCTCTTTAAAAAGAGGGCGAAATCATAAAGATCCTTGAAACGATGATCTGCATCTGTCGTTTGGGTCGGATTCCCCACGAAAACTGTTTTGAGTCCCATGGCCTTTCCGGCCAGAACATCTTTTTCCGAATCGCCCACCATGTAGGAAGCTCCCAGGTCGATATTCAGTTTTTCAGTCGCCTTTTTTAGAAGACCGGGTTTGGGCTTTCGGCAATCACATTCGTGAATCAAAAATGAATCCTTCACATTTGCCGCTCCGACAGGATGATGATAACAGGCAAAAAGCGCGTCCAGCTCGACTCCGCTTTCCTTCAGTGTCAGGTTCAACCGATGATTGACCCGATAAAGCGCAGCAAGACTCGCCTTTCCCTTGGCCGCGGCGGGTTGGTTGGTTGCCACGATAAGCCGATAGCCCATGGATTGAAGCAGTCGCAATGCTTCCGGAACTTTTGGCAGCAGCTTGAGCTGGTTTTCATCAAAAGGAGAATCCCATGCCTCGGATTCCGCGTTTCGCACACTCTCGTTTATCGTGCCGTCCCTATCTAAAAAAACGGCCGGTTTTTCTTTCAGAAACCTTTCCTCTACGAATCCACGAAACTCATCAAGAGAATGAGGGGTCCCTATTTCATAAAACCTGTTGTAGACTTCATGGCCAAGAAGAAGATGTCTCCGGGCAAGGTCATGGTAAACATCCGATAAATCTACTGCTTCGCCGGCAGGGATGTCCGACAAAACGCCGCGATCCATGACAGACACTCCATAATCGACATAATCCATTTTGGATGACGGTCGTTTTTTGTCATAAACAACGACCCTGCCGTTTTTGAAAATAACGTTGCTTCTTTCGTATTGATTTCTATTTTTAAGGACGGCCATCATGATCCGGCAATTTTCGTCGTGCTTCTTGCTCGCGTAGTGACATAGCAACTCCTCATAATCGATATCCATGAATGAGTCGCCGTAAATCGCCATCAAATCCTTTTCAAAAAACGATTGCGCCTTCTTTAAGGCACCCGCGGTGCCCAATAAACGGTCACCGTCGTCCGAATATTCGATGGAAACTCCGAACCGGCCGCCGTTTCCGAAATATTCCTCAATCGCCTCTGCACGGTGCCCCGTGCAGAACACGAAGCGTTTGAAGCCATTCCATTTCAAAAGTTCCAGTTGATAACGAAAAAAAGGCTTCCCGCAAACATCTACCATCGGCTTGGGCAGTCCTTTGGTTTCAATTTCCAACCTCTTTCCAAGGCCGCCCATGAGAACCGCGACTGTTATCTGTTCTGGATCAAGCACAGGAAAGAGTGGTGTTGCTGATTCTGGAACGCGTGCGGGTGAGGTCGATGCGCATCATGGTTCAACTTTTTATGCTAGGGCCAGATCTTGAGTCCGTGCAGGATCGACTTCATGACGCGGATGGGCATCGACTGGAGGTGATCGGGCAGACGGTTTTTGTCGATGACGTACTCGCCGTCACCCTTGTCCAGGTGAAGCGCGCCTGCGTCTTCCAGCTTGTCACGCCAGGTAACCCCCTCATCAACTTCCCAATACATTACTGTGCCGGCTTTGCGGGTCTGCCGGCGGGTTTCGATCCTCAACTGCATCTGTTGCGGTGAACGAAATTGATAGTGCCTGAACAGAATCCGTTCGGGATACGTCAGGCCAAGATGGGTCGGCCATGACCCGTTGATGTTCCACTCCAGTCGCCGGCGATGCTTGAAAAAACGAGCCTCTGAATTGAGTGCGCGATAATGCCGGATGTTTTTGATATCTTGCGCAAAGTCGCCCGTAAACTGACACTTTTGGACATCCTGCCGGGTGATAAAATACTCGATCGCCATGCCCCACACCACATGGTAACGCGGCGGAACCTTCGATAGAAACGCCCGCGGATCCTGCACGTAGGACTCATCGGCATCCAGCCGGCACCACCAGTCGCCCTCCGCCGCTTCGCGCCTGAATTCCTGGAAAACATCGCCTCGCATACAATCGTTAAAAACCCCGGTGTCGCTTTTCCAGGGTACGATGATGTCATTTTTCATCGCGCAAACCTTTTCCCAGGTGCCATCGGTGCTGCCGTTATCATAGACAAAAATCCGGTCGGACCACCTTGAAGCCTGTGACAGGCAGAATTCGATGACGTCGGCTTCGTTCTTGATCAGACAGATGGAAAAAATCTTCATTGGAGGACTCTGGTTACTTCCGCCGCCGCCTAGCTTGATGAGTTTCTGATCAGCCTCGCGGGGACGCCGACAACCACCGAGCCGGCTGGAAAACTTTTCGTCACCACCGCGCCCGCGCCGACGACACAGCCGTCGCCAAGCTCAACGTCCATGAGAATGACCGCCTTGGCCCCGATCCAGCAACGGCTGCCGATCTTTACCCGTCCAACCTGCATCGGCATGTTCTGCGCGCTCACGCCCGGTTTCACGTTGTGATTCGAATCAGTGATGCAAACATCCGGCCCGAACATATTTTCATCGCCGATCTCGACCAGGCCGCATGCGTCGATCATCAGGTTCCGGTTGAAGTAATTGTGATTGCCGATCCGGATCCGGACACCCTCGAACTCGGAATCCTTCGGCCAGAGCCAAAACCCCTGCGTGAACGCGTTTAAATCGCCAAGCTCGATCTGGGACAGCCGCCGGCAGCGGCCCGACTCCATCCGGTTCCGGCATCCGGCCTTCAATCCCAGGCAGCGATAAAAAAAGATCCGAATCCGGCTCATCAGGCCGCGCAACGATTTTAAAACGAGGGACTCCAAAGTCATGACTTCGAGCAATACTTCATTTTATTGAGGCATTCAATAAGCGGCTTGCGGCTGCTGCCCGGAGCGTAAGCGCGGATCGCGGATTCATATCCCGGCAAGGGGCCGGGCGCGTTTTTAAATCGCGACAACTCCGCGGCAAATGCCGCCGCCGCGCCCTTTGGATCAGGCTGGGAGAACAGCAAGGGCAAACCGTGCGTCCGGGCAAAGTCGCTCACCGCGCTGTACTCGGGCGCATGAAAAATGATTGGTGTGCCAGAACGGATGTAGGCGGACAGCTTCCCGGGAAACGATGTTGTGGCGAACAACTTGCGCGGCGCGTCGAAGGGATGCTGGATGTAGAGAAGATCCGCCGCAGCAAGCGCCTTCCAATGCTCCTCCAGACCATGCCAGCCCAGCCACTTCGCCGAAGCGGGCCACGGGGACATTTGTGGGCGAAATGGCTCCGGACCGGAAAGTCCGAATTCGAACGCCGGGAACTTCCCGTCCCTGCTTAATTTCTCCAACGACTCGATGAACCCCCTGAGGAGCGTGTGATCGTAGACCATCCCGGAATGATGGATCCGAAGAACCCCACCCTGCTTTGGCATCGCCGGAAGCTGCCGGGCAAACGGGGCCGTCTCGCAGAGATCGGGAATGACCACGGCGGCATCGCGGCCCGTCACCTCCAGAAAATATTTACGCATCGATTCGCAAACCACATCGCAACTGGCGGCCTGCCGGTAGTTTTCAAAAAATATTTTGTTGAACGTTTCCATCCCCCGCGCTCCGAGGCGTCCCTGGAGCAGGTAGCCAGGCTCGTCATGCACCGTCGCATGGTAGGGCACCTTCAGGAGCCGCGCCGCTTCGGGCCCGCCCACGATCGACTGCTCCTGCATGATGACCAGCACGGCTTCGACGCCGTGCTCCCTGCCAAATCGCGCCGCTTTTTTGGCGAGGCAACGCGGCAGCCATTGAAGATTGACCATCTCCCTCCACTTCGACAAACCGAACCGGTTGGGCCGGCGCAACGCCGCGCTCGCATGGCCGAACGGCATTTCTTCCAGGCCGCGAGGCTTCCGTCCGGTGCGCAGGGGTTGAAACGCAAACCAGCAAACGGATCCTGGCGGCAGGTGCCGGGCCAGCTCGCAGGTCCGGAGGGCGCCGCCGTGTTGTTCATCCGGTGGGAAATCCGCGACGATCAACAGCTTCGGAAGGCCGCCTGATTCTGAATTCATGTTTTCCCCAGGCATTGGCGATAAAGCGCAAGCATTTCCGCGGCCACATGTGCCATCGTCCTGCCTGGTTTGCATGCGCTTTTCCAGGCTAAGAGGACGGCGGGATTCTCCAGAATTTCCAGCAGCGCACGGGACCACGCTCCGGGATCGAGGCTGGCAACGATGCGGCCATTCACCCCGTCCTTCACGGTTTCAGGGATGCCGCCCAAATCGCTACCGATCACCGGTACGCCGAGGGCGATCGCCTCCATCGCCGTCATCGGCCCCGTTTCCTGCCATCGCGACGGGACAGCCAGCAGGTCGAAGGATGCCATCCGGGCGCGCAGCTCGTCATACGGCAGAGCGCCCCATATCCTGACGCGCGGGTCTTTCACGGCAAACTCGCGCATTTTTTTCATGAAAACTTCCGGATCGCGCTTGGTTCCCCGAACGCCGCCTTCCGGGCCGATGATGTCGAGCGTGATGGACTCCGATTTCGGGAGAAGATGGACCGCCCCGGCGATGATGTCCGCGCCCTTAAGATATTCGACACGGCCGACGAACCCGACGCGCAATCCGTGGCCGGCTTCGGTTTTTGGAAGCGGGGAATTGCTCCCTGCAACCCCCTGCCTTGAGACGACGATCTTGCCGGGATCGACTCCATTGCGGACCAGCACATCGCGGAGAAAAAACGCGGGCACCACCAGAGCGGCCGCCTCCCCGCCCAGCTCCAGCAGTTCGTTTCTGCGTCTGGAAAAACCGGCGAACATCGAGGCCAGCGTCCGCCAGCGCCGCGCGGCATCGGGCTTCCGAAAAAAAGGCGCCATCAGCGCGGCCGCCGATGCGAGAACGGCCGCTTCAGGCCGGGCGTACCCCCGGTTGTGCAGATAACAGCTGGAACAGGTGGGCTTGCGAATCACTCCGTCGCATGTCCGCGAGCCGTGTCTCATCAGCGTGTCGGTCGCGCAAACTGGCGAATAATTGTGGAAGGTAAAAACCACGGGGATGCCTTCGACGCGCGCTACCCGGAATTGCTTCGCTCCCGCAGTGCTGGTCCACGCATGCAGGTGGAAAACATCCGGTCGAAGGCGGGCCAGCAGATTCTCGAATTCCAAATCATTGGCGGGATTATAGTAAAAAGTTGGGACCCCCTCATGAGTAAACTCGCCCGGCGTTTCATCCGTTTCTCGGGGAATCAGCACGGCCTGGTCCACGCCGGCGGCGTGCAGCTCGCGAACGAGCGCATCGACATAGACTTCCGTGCCTCCCGGACTATCGGCGATGTTCCATGCAGCGCAGTGGGCTATCTTCATGTTTAAAGTTTAAGGTTTGAGGTTGCGTCCACTTTAAACATTCAACCTTAAACATTAAACTACGCCGGGACGGCGGTTAGGTGCCGGTTGGGAAGATCCAGCCGCTGCTCCGGAAACCAGCGCAGCCAGAACGGCTCCGGAGGGAAACGGTTCCGGTAGCCAGCATCGCGGAAGAGGGACTCAACTTCCTTCTCGAGCGGCGCGCTGTGCGTCTCGACGATCCAGGCCGCATGTCTCGATTCCAGGAGCGCGCGGCTTCCGCGCAGGATTTCAGACTCGGGGCCGTCGACGTCGATCTTCACCAGGTCGGGAAGCGGCAAATTCAGCTCCCGGACCACGTCATCGAGCCTCTTGCCCACCATGCCGTTGCCCAGCGCGATGGGGTGGAGCGTGATCTTCGGAGAGAGACCGGGGTTGAGTTCCATGTTCTGCTCGAAATCCGCGACCAGCCGGGGATTGGGCTCGAACGCGTGCACATTCTGGACCGGCTCCTGGCTCGCGAATAGAAGCGAGTAATATCCCGCGTTCGCCCCGACATCATAATAGACAGCGGCCTGGTGCGCTTGTTTCTTCAGGAAGGAACGGATCGACGGCTCGTAAAATCCGCAGATGAGGCGCAGGTTCGAACTGCGGTCGAGGTGCATCCAAACGCCTTTGGCCAGCCCGCCGAGAACGCGCGTCGGCCGGCGTTCCGTGCCGAGAAGCATTTTTTTGATCTTCTGCATCAGTCGCGGCGCCTCAACCGGCGGCGAATGCGCCTCAGCAGGCTCGCCTTCGAAGACGAATGGAATGGATCGGGCATCCCCCCGTAAAATCGTCCCACATAATATCGCCAGATCGCCTCCGCATGCCGTTCATAAAAGCCCTTGTGCTTATCCCAGAGTTTTTTTGCCGAGACATCGATGTCCTGGTGCGACCGGCAGCGCATTGACTCCGAATGCTGTCGGTATTCATAAAGGCGGCCCGCAACATGCGCGCCGCACAGGCCGGTTTCGGCCAGCGATACCCAGAAGTCCCAGTCCTCCTGGCCGATCTCGAACGACTCATCATAGCCCCCCACCCGCTCCCAGTCCCTCTTCCGGAAGAGCGAAGGTGCCAGGCAGACGTCGTGCGCCAGCAGAAGTGTCAGATCGTATTCGGGAAACTCCAGAAATCCATCGCGCGCGCCAAACAGTGAGCAGTCCACATAGACCCAGCCGATCTGCGAGGAAGACTCAAGGACTGGAACCGTGCGTTTCAGAAAATCCGGATGCAGCCGGTCGTCCGCGTCAAGTGGGAGAATGGCTTCGGAACGGGCTTCGCGGATCGCCCTGTTGCGGGCGCCGGCCAGCCCAAGGTTCTTTTCGTTGCGGAGAACGCGGACCCGGTCCGAGGCCAGAGCCTCGCATGTCTTTCGTGTCGGCTTATCCGAGGCGTCGTCGATCACGATGATTTCGGAGGGGGGCAGCGTCTGCGCCAGCGCCGAAGCGACCGCCTCGCCGACGTATTCGCCGTGGTTGTAGCAGGGAATGATGATGGCAACATTCATGATGGGTATCCGTTGAAAGTTCAGTGAGGAACAGCGGCTCGAGGCCTTAGCGCTTTCTATCGCGGCTTGCAGACGGCATTGGATGTTGTCCGAGTCGGCGAAGCAACAGGATACTTCCATGTTTTAGCATCCACCACCTCCAAACCCAAAACCTCAAGCTCATCCAATAGTGGAGGAGGAACGTTTTTTCCGGGATGGAAAATCTCGACAATAATCTGCCCGATTCGCTTCTCTTTTAGAAGCGACCGCGCACCCAACAAGACCCGATGTTCCGCTCCTTCGACATCGATCTTTAATAAATCAATTCTTTCCAGATGGTTATCCCTCGCGAAGGAATCCAGACATATAGATCGAACCTTCCTCTCCCGCAAAAACTGTTGCGGATCCACCCTCTCGAGCTCAAGGGAATGCCGACCCGGTTGGTTCGACTCGTAGAAACTGACAATTCCGTCCGATTCGCAAACGGCGGCTTGATAGGCGTGGACTGAGCAAGCGGGGCAATTCATATCTACGAATAGGTTTAATCGCAAATAGTGCTGGTCATGCGGTTCAAAGGCAAAAACCCGGCCTGACGGCCCCACCACGGCAGCAGCAATTGCCGAAAAATAACCGACATTGGCACCCACATCCACGAAGCAGCCGCCCGGACGAAGCAAACGATGAATGGCCCCGGAAACCTCCGGCTCAAAGAGTCCATAGTACATGGCTTTCTGGGAATCATCGGGCAAAAAAGGAAATAGAACGCCGTCGATGGAAACGATGAGATCGCCCTTCCTGATGAAACAATCACATCGAGTCATGAACTGATATGAGAACGCAGGGGGCAATCTTTGAGCTATCCATGACGCTATTCTTCTTTTGAAGGTGGAAATCAATAATCCTGGCATCAAACCCGCTTTCTTAAGAACACGCGAATCTGCTTTTGAATCCGTTTGGCGGCGCGGCCGTCCCCATAGGGAAACGTCGGCCGTGAAAGCCGTTTGAGCAGCGCCGGCGAGCGGATCCATTTTTCGGAGGCGCGGACAATTTGCGCCGGATCGTAGCCGGCCAGCTGCAAATGCCCCGTCCGCATCGCCTCGGGCCGCTCCGTTTTTTCCCGCGCGACGATCACCGGTTTTCCGAGCGCGGGCGCCTCCTCCTGAATTCCGCCCGAATCCGTGATCGCGAAACGGCAGCGGGCCAGCAGGAAACAAAATTGGGGGTAGTTGAGCGGCTTGCAGAGAATGACGTTCGGCAATCCTTTGAGCATTCGCGAAAGCACAGGGCCCGCGTTCGGATTGGGATGAAGCGGGACGATCCAATTCCAGTCCGTGTGGCGCCAGGCGAGCGTCTTGACCGCCTCCCCGATCCTCCGGATTCTTGCGCCGAACGATTCGCGGCGGTGAGCGGTGACCAGGACAAATTGCGAGCGGGTTTGCAGAAGCTTCCGGATGGGGGGCGCGATTTCCCGCGCGCTTAACGGACGGCGGACGGTCCAGAGCAGCGCATCAATCGACGTGTTGCCTGTCACTGAGATGTCATCGGCAGGCACCTTTTCTTCGCGAAGATTTCGCGCGGCGTCGCGCGTCGGGGCAAAATGAAGATCTGCCACAAGCGACAGGAACCGCCGGTTCGCTTCCTCGGGATACGGCTGCAGCCTGTCCCACGTTCTGAGTCCTGCTTCAACATGCGCCAGCGGCACTCGACGGTAATACGCGGCGAGTCCCACCATCATTGCCGTCGTCGTATCGCCCTGACAGACAATCAACGCGGGTTTCGTTCTGGAGATGAGTCGGTCGACACGCTCCAGTGCCTTCGCGGAGAGCCTTGCAAGCGATTGGCCGTCGCTCATGAGCCGCAGGCGATGGTTCACGCGAATGCCAAACCATTTCAGAAGCGGTCCTGCCAGGTGCGGATGCTGGCCGGTGTCGCACACCTCGATGCGGCCCGCTCCGGATTTCCGCAATGCGCGGATCACGGGAGCGAGCTTCACGATCTCGGGGCGTGTTCCAAAAAAGACAAGGATCTTTCGTTTCAAAGTATTATACCTTTTATATGCTTTGGATTCTGAACAGGATCGCCTTGATTTTGTTCCCGGACGCCCAATGCAGTGTCGCGAGTCTTCGCGCCACCGCCTTCCGATACAAATCTTTTCGCGCCTCCGGATGCGGCGTGAGCTTCCTCATCTTGAATTCGGTTTCCAGCACCTGCAGCTGCCGGCGATTCGTGAGACTCTCCTCATGATCCAAAAAGTCGTAAAGGATCTCCTTGAGATGCCGTATCGGCGCGACGAGCGCAAGCCGCAGCCAATAATCCCAGTCTTCCACCAGCGGGAGCCGCGCGTTATATTCTCCCACGGTCATCGCGACGCTTCGCCGGTAAAGAAAGCAGGCGCCGACCACGTTCATCCCGGCCAGATCCGACGGCGAGCGGCTCGTGACCTTCTGCTTGACCCTCCCGGCCGCGTCCACCATCTGAAAATCCGTGTAGACGAGTCCGCTGTCGGGATTTCGCTCCAGATTTTCAACCATCGCCGCGATCGCCGTGGGATGGTAGCGGTTGTCGTCGGAGGTCCAGGTCAAAAACTCGCCCTTCGCTTCCGCAAACCCCCGATTGAGCGCCGATGGAAGACCGGCGTTGGATTGCGTGACAACCCTCACGCGAGGATCGCGCGCCGCCCATTGGGCCGCGACGGCGGCGGTGCCGTCCGTCGATCCGTCATCGACCACGATCACCTCCAGATCGCGGAACGTTTGCTTCAAGCACAACTCGAGGGCCCGCGGCAGCAGAGCTTCTCGGTTGTGGGTCGGCAGAACGATCGATACGCGCGGCGTCATTTTTTTCGGGCGAGCGTCGCCACGAGATACCCGTTGCCGCAATCGCTGTCCGGCAGGTTCGAGCGAAGCTGGTCCGCCAGCTGCCAGAGGCCCGCGTCTCTCAGGAAATTCAATGAATGCGCCAGGCCGACCGTCGTCTCCTCGGCCACGCGAAGTCCGGCGGCATCGCAATGCGGGCGCAGCGAGCGCAGCGGGCGCTCATGCCCCCAGCACCACTTGCCGCGGGCTTCGAGGACCGATTTGCCGATGCGGTACGGCAAACTCGCCGCGTTGGGAACAAAAGAGATCACCGCGATCCGCGCGATTCTTCCGAACTCCCGGAGCAAGCGCGCGATCGTTTCATCGTCGTAATGCTCGAGCACGCCGCTGGAGAAAACGACATCAAATTCGCCGTCGCCAAAAGGCAGCCGCTTTTCGATGTCGGCGACCCGCCCTTCGGTTTCCAGCGAAAGCTTGGCAAACAGCTCCCGTCCAAAATCGATATTCGCGGGGCTCAGATCGACGAGCGTCACGCGCCGGTCGTGGAATCCAAGGTTGGCGGACATTTCCGCCGTCCCGCTGCCCAGCTCGAGAACGCGCTGGCCCGGAGCCGTCCACCGCAAAAGCAGGTCCGTCCATGGCTGACGCTTGCCGCGGCGCACTCTCTCAGCGATGTTTGAAGGGTTGTCCTCCGAGCCCAGCACCGACGACCACTGGCTCGCGTCGAGCCGCTTCATGGGGCCCTGGGAGACGTGATTTTTCTGCGGCTGAATTCTGTGCGCCAGGTCGATAACAAACTTGGCCGCCCAGGAAATCTCCGCATCCTGGAAATAGGTCGCTCCGCGCCCGTAGCTTCCGAACCAGCCGCCGCTGGAATTTTGTTTCGTTGCCAGCCAGTGCATTGCGCGCCGCGCGGCCTCGATTCTCCCGATCTTGTGCCAGGCCAGCGCAATTTGCGCTAGTCCGGGCGTGCAGACCCACTTCACGTTGGGAAACGCCGTGAGCGAGCCGTCCTTTGCCTGCGCGGCCGCGAGTCGCTCCAGGTGCGGGGCCGCCATCTCAGCCAGGCCGGCATCGACCAGCCCTTCCAGCCAGTAGCCGAAGAAGTGCGTGATCGCATCCCAGGTTTTGGGTCCGCGAGCTCTTGCGTAAGCCTCGATGCAAGCACGCGCTTTTTCCGCGACCGATCTCTCGCCAAGAAACCGCGCCGCAGCTTCGACCGGCTGGTACGCATAAAGCAAAACCCAATCCGGCACACCCTCCTCGAAGGGGTTTGCCAGAATGCTCTTGGGACCGATTCTCGAAGCCATCCACAGGCACGCGCGCGCCAAAGGCTCTCGGAACCTTGAGTCTTGCGATGCAAGCGCGTGGAAACCGCGCACGATCTGGCCCGTGTCGAACGGATTCGGAGTTCCGTAGCAATCCCGGAACGAGCCATCGGCGAGCTGGACCGCCGCAAGCCACCCGCCGATCTCCAGGGCCTTTTCTTCCTGCCCGAGCGCGATCAATGTCGGAATCCAGTATCCCGACACTTCGTTGTAAGATGTCGCGTCCACGTTGGATATCGCGACTCCCGCCTGCTCGAGCCGGTTCCGGTGAAACCAGCCCAGCGCTTTGGACACCGCATTTGTCAGATCAGCCATTGTGGTGCTATGGCGGTTGTTCCGCGCCGGTCCAACCAAACTTTTTCCAAATCATCCACTCGAGCCTTCGCGCCAAAGGAACCGAACCGGCTTCCATGACTTCACGATAAATGGCCGCCTCCGCCTCGTCGACTCGCTTGCGCTCGAATGGCTCGGCCGCGCGCAGCGCCCCTTTGGAAATTCTTTTCCGGTATGTTTCATCCTCGCAAACCTTCCGCACAGAGTCGGCCAAAGCCTGCGGATTTTCGAAATCCTTCACAAGACATGCGCTCTCATCGTTGGCCAGGTACTCGTTCATCGGCGCAATGTCGGAGGTCACGATCGGCGCTCCGCATGCAGCGGCTTCGATGAATACAGTTCCAAATCCCTCAGAGCGGCTGGGGGTGCACATGCAATCGCACCCGGAGTACCATACGGGCAGCTCGCTGTTTTTGACCGCATCGACCCAGAAGCATCGATTGGCGACGCCCTTTTGCCTTGCAAGCAACTCGTATGGCGCGCGGTCTCCCGCTCCGACGAAAATGCAGCTGTATTCCTCCGGCAACAGCGCGAGCGCGCCGATCAGCGTGTCGAGGTTCTTTTGCTCGGATTTTCTTCCGACGTGCAAAATGTGGCGGCCCGGCGGAAAATCCCGCGCTTGCGCGCTCCACTTGGAGATGTCTTTGACAGGTTTGAAAATTTCCGCATCAACGCGATTGGGCAGGATCCGCGTACGCTTCGGATCAACGCCGCGTGCGATCACCTGCTTACGCACCACCTCGGATGTGCACGCGACTAGATCCGCAAAACGCAGCGACTCGTGAATGAGATTGGGCCGGCTGTCGTGAACGCTCACCATCAGTGGTATATCGACGAGGCGGTTTCTCGCCACGTAATCGGAAGGCCAGTAGCCGCCGTAGGCCCGCACCACGTCCGGCCTCAGCCTCTCCAACAACGCTTTAAGCTCCCGATCCTTGACGCCACGGATCGTCATGCCGTGCGCTTTTCTTTCCCCTTCTTCCAGCGGGCTCAAAGCGTACACCTCGTCGAACATTCCTGTTGGATTATAATAGCGCTCCAACCAGTCGTAACCCGCCCTCTCGTATTCGGCTATGGGGTCGCTGGGCACCACGACAAGCCGCGTCATTTCTTCCTCGCAATCAGGTTGAAGACCCCCCCATAAATCAGCAGTTTGAGCTTGATGAAAAACGAGTGGATTCGGCCCAGTTCGGAGAAGGTCCGGTAGCAATAATCGTTCCTCTTATAATAATAGGCATCGGGGATGATCTGGAGTTTGCCAAAACCGGCCTGTTTGAGCCACCTCCAGAGCCTGTAGCCCCGGTAGCAGTGCTCATGAATTCCCGGCATGTCCTTGACCTCGATCCGCTCCTCTGCCCGCCAGTCGTTGCAATGCTCATTGGTTAAAACCAGCAACCCTCCGGGAGCCAGGACCCGCCCCACTTCCTGGAACGTCCTAGGCATATCGAGCGAATGGTGGACGGCTCCCTGGGCAAAAACCAAATCGAATGAGCCGTCGTTGAATGGGAACTCGTTCATGTCGCACCGAATCCTTTCGAAATAAATGGATCGGTTCTTTAAATAGTGCGCCGCAGTTTCCAATCCTACGTTCGGCGCCGACATGATGTCGGTGGCCGTGCACTCCCCTCCCTGCATCGCAAGATATCGGGTCGACCAGCAACGGCCCGCTCCCACGTCGAGAACCCGCTTGCCCTCCAAGTCGAGGTAGGAAAGTGTCCGAAAGAAATTCCTGCAATGCCGATCCCAGGTTAGGGTGTCCTTCGGCATCAATTTCTTCGCGACAAAAAACGGAAGGGAATCGAGATATTTCTCGTCGAGCGCGTTCCACCCTTCGCGATCAGCAAAACGCACCCACCCTTCGGTCTCATCGACGCCGTCACCTGTAGGCCTGTCCGCGACGACGTCGAGCACGCCATTGTGCAATCGGTGTTCCTGCCCGCACTTCCGGCACACGATAGCGCCTTCCATGATCTCAAAGTCCGTTTGATTTGAGATGCTCTGATTCCATCCCGAGGATCCACAGCTTGGACAGCGAAGATAAGAAAGTATTTCTGCTCTCATTGATTTATTTCTTCACGCACACAAAAACGTGACGAAAGGCGAAATTTCGGAACCATGGAAAACTGCATATCCATTCGTCGATCATCCGGCCGGCGAGGCATTTCTCAAACCGGCGTTTCCAAGCGGGGTGCAGCCAAAAATCCAGGCGTCGCGGCCGCTCCCCCCAATAAGGCAATATTTGGAAAGCCCGGTGCGCCACCGCTTTCAAACCCGCGTCACTCAAGGCTTTGTTCATCTGCGAAACCGGAATATGGAAAGACCGGGCCAGCTCTGGATAAGCGTCGGTCACAATCGCATTCAACGACCGGGAATTACCCAGTTCGATCAGGCAGCGGCCCCCAGGCGCGAGCACCCGGCAGATCTCACGTATGACTTCGCCCACGTTGGGCATGTAATAAAGCGAGGAAAAGCTGTAGATAAAATCGAAAGACCCGTCGCAAAAAGGCATGCATCGTGCATTGCCCTCCACGAAATCGACGTTCGCGGCCATCTGCGTGCGCGTCTCCAGCGCGCGCTTGACCAGAGGAAAGCTGAAATCAAGGCCGATGGCCCGTTTAAATCCCGGCGCGAGATCAAAAAGATGAATCCCTGTCGCGCATCCCACATCCAGGACGTTCGCGTCGCGCGCCAATTCTCGGGCAAGAGCCAACCGAATCTCCAGGAGGCGGTCGAAGTAATCATCCGAACCTGCGATCGGGCGTCGTGAGACCGTATCCGCGCTGTAGCCAATGCCGGTTTCCCCGCTGTACTTACGGCGAGTTTCCCACTCGCACGAAACAACTTCATCATGCCCGAGAATGGGCTCTTCCATATTCCTCGATGGCTGTTTCAACCTTTCGAAGCTCCCGCGCAGAAAGATTGGGGCGAACAGGCAGATTTACGATAAGAGGGTGAATGGCCTCGCAACAAGGCAAACATTCACGACGAAACACGGAACCAAAATGCCGCAGATGAAGCGGCACATACGTCGTCTCCAATTCAACTCCGCGACGAACCATCCATTCGGCAAAGCGCCTCATCGACCTCCGATCCTTCAGACGTACACTTAGTTTTGTGTAAAGATGTTCCTCAGACGACTGCAACCCGAACAAGTCCGGGAATTTTCTCAACTTCGTCAGGAGTCGCCCTGCGTTTTTTCGGCGCAATTCGATAATCTCGTCGAGCTTGTGGAACTGCTCGATCATCAGAAGAGCATCGAGCGGATTCATCCGGACATAGTCGTGTTGAGCCCGGCTTTCTTCGGACGGAATGTCGCCGCTTCTTCGAAGTTTTTCGAAATCTTTTGGATGGAAGTATCTTGCATCATAATAAGAAAAACGCCGCCTGGCTGATTCGACCTCCTCCCCGGCCAGACGCAGGGATTCGCTTTTGAATTCATCTTGAAGTCCGGCGCCCACTACAGCGCCTCCTGCGGTCGCCATCGCATTCTTTCCCATACCGAAAGCATAAATACTTATATCAGCAACACTGGATTTTCCTCCGGTGTTCTGACAATGATCTTCAATGGCCGCGATTCCACGCTCTCGTGCATCCTTGACAATTCCACGGGTGTCGAGATGCTTTCCACAAAGGTGCACCAGTAAAACAGCCAGGGTGGCCGATGAAAATCGTTTCCTAAGCTCCGTGTCTTCGGTGAGCAAATCCTCATTGATGTCGGCAAAGACCGGGATCAGACCGGCCTTAACGATCGGATCGAAAGTCCCTTTGCATCCGTACGAAGGGATGATCACCTCCCGCCGGCCTGGGTTCTTCTGCTTCAACACCCTCAAGGCAACCTCAAGAGCCGTCCGTCCGCTTCCCGTTAAAACAACCGCCACGTCTTCGCCAAAACCAAGCCTGCGTCGAAATAGGTCGGAAAAGCACTTCAGCGCCTCGTCGCCGGACTGAACACCTTCCGCAGCGATTGAAAATTCCTCTTTCTTCCAATAAGGTTTCAAAAATCCGACGTGTGGACCCCGGACGGTTTGGACCACATCGAGTGCCGCGCGAACCGGCGCGGCCAAAAAGTCCGCGGCCTCTTTCCCGACAAATGCTTCCACTTTTTTCCTCACGTCCCGAAGTCCGCGCAGGACGCGCCGTGGAAGCGAAACCTTGCTGGACGCGCAGGAACCGTTGAGAACAAGCCGCCCTTTTGAGTAACGATGCAATTCCCCTCCAAATTTTCTTTTAAAATCGCTCAAGCCCTTTTCCTTGGACCCGGCCGGAGCATCGGGAAACGCCTCGGCACAATCGAACCATTCCATCCCTCCGTCTTTAGCCGACTCGATGGCGTGCCAAAGCAAGAGATAATAAACCCCATTCCGGTAATCCTCGTTCCGGCAGCAGGTGGTCCAATAGAGCGCTCTTCGCTTGAAAATGCCGATATTGGTGAAGGCCACAGGTCTGCCTTGCCCATCGGTCGCAACCCAGATTTTTGAAAGACCGGTCTGCGTAAAACGGTCATAAATCCCCAAAAAATATTCCTTGGGGTGAGGTGCTACCCCCGTGCGATGATAGGTCTCGCAATGGATTTCGTAGTAAACATCCATCTCCGCGCGATTTTCAATCGGCCTGATCTTGTAGCCTTTCTCGCCGGCCTCCTTGATCTTCCTTCTGGCGTTTCTTGAGATGTTCTCGCGGATCTGCTCCTTGGGACGTCTCAAGTCGATGATCCAGCTGTGGGTGGAAGCGTCGGAAAAACCATGGCGCACCAGAAAGTTCTCGTCCCCGGGCCCGGATAAGCTCGTACCGCTTAAGGGGGGAATAAAAACCTCGATCTGGTGGGCCTCTTGTTCCTTGGCAATTCTTTTTGTCCGGTCAAAAATGGCCGCCAGAATTCCTTCCCTCTCGGATTCCGAAATACCGGGTTCGACGACAGGGCCGCTGGCGCCCATCGGCAGAGAACACAGCCTGCCGTCCATCGTCAGTTGCAGAGGCATGACTGCTTTCCACCGGCCGGCCTCCAAAACTCCAAAACTGTAGTCTTCGAACCCCCACTGGGGAACCTCGACAGCCATTTTCTGCCAGGAAAACAAGCCGAACAGCCAACCATCTTCCGACTGATGAACCAAGTTGTCCCACTGAGCGGCGAATTCAGGGTTTAACTTGACGAAATCCATCGGGATAGCGCCTCACACGGCAGACGACTCAAACCGCGACGCATTCAAAATAAAAGTCGCTGCACTGAGACGGAAACATCTTCGTCAGCGCTTCCAGCATTCGAAAACCCCACCGGCGCCTGGTGAGGGCGTAGTAAAGGCGGTCGCTGCCGACATAGAAAACCTCGCGCATCATGCTCTCGATGCGAAAGCCGGCATCGATGATTTTCTTCCGCATTGCCTCTTCCGTATAGAAATGAACGTGGTCGGTCTGAGACAACCCGCCCCCTCGACGAAGGCTCCACTGTTGAATCCAGCTTCCCTCATTGGTCGTGCCGAGAATCAAGACTCCACCCGGCCTTAACAAGGCGAGCATTTTGCGAAGCAACCCGGCATCGTCCTTCACGTGCTCGATCACTTGATTGAGAAGCACCACATCGAAAGGCTTGACCGTTTCGAAATGCAGGATATCCAAGACCCGGATATTCGCGCGCGCCAGAATCTGTTTCGCGCGCTCCACCCGAAGTGGATTATAATCAACCCCTTCGATTTCAACATCCTGGATGCTTTCAAGGCGGCTGATCCAGTAACCGTCTCCGCAGCCCGCATCGAGCATCCTGAGGGGCGCCGCCGAGCTTTTCTTCACTCTCTCCAGGCACGAACAGAAATATTCGAATCTTTTTTCATAGATGAACCGGATCTCCGGCCTCTGCGCCCATGCAAATTGGCTGGCAACATACCAAGGATCGCCGCGCTCAATTCGCTCCTGAACGGCAGGATTCACCTCTTCTTTTTTGTTATCGCTCGGCATTGCCAATCAGGGCCGGAAGGACGTGGATCTTCACGAGAGAAGCTTCCATTGGGTCGCAACATGCACGGCCCCCCAAATATCGAAGAATTCCCGTTCCTTTGGAATGTGCGGCGGCGGAACCAGGCGAAAAGTAAATGCGCCGTTGATCTCGTCCATCACCGGCAGGGTCGGGCTGGGACTGACCCAAAGCTGGACGGTGTAAATGCCGGGATAGAAATTGAGCGGAGGAATGACAACCTCAAGCGTTTTACGTCCTTCGCACCGGCCAAATTGAAAACCATCCCAATGCGCGCGTGCGTCGACCAACGCAATGTTCCTGCCGGAAAAAATGACGTAGCCTGCCGTGGGGTTATCCATCGGCTTTGAAAACTCGATCGTTGCGCGGAACCGGATCGGGCTGTCAAACGAGTATTCGCAGCCGCTGACTCCCTTGCCGTCGAGCATCTCCACCTCGACGTAACGGGCCTCCCCGGAGCCGGACCGAATGTCTGCGGCAATGAGAGAGCGTTTTTTTTGCAGCTCGGAGCTGCCAAAATACTGCTCGATTGCCGAAGAGGTCGGGCCGTCAAACGCCACCTTGCCCTTGCTGATGAGGATGGTGCGCGGACAAAGCTTGTGGACCGCGTCCATGTTGTGGCTCACGAATAGAACCGTGCGCCCGGACTGCGACGTGACATCGCGCATCTTGCCAATGCATTTCTCCTGGAAAGCCGCGTCACCGACCGCCAGCACTTCATCCACGAGCAGGATATCGGCTTGCAGGTGCGCTGCAACCGAGAATGCGAGGCGCAAGTACATCCCGCTCGAGTAAAACTTAACCGGGGTGTCGATAAATTTCTCCACACCTGAAAATGCGATGATCTCGCCCAACTTCCGCCTGATTTCCTCCCGGCGCATTCCGAGAATCGCACCATTGAGAAAAATATTCTCACGACCCGTCAGCTCGCGGTGAAAACCCGTGCCAACCTCGAGCAGCGAAGCAACGCGTCCCCGATAGCGCACCGAGCCCTGGGTCGGCGCCGTGATCCGGCTCATGATTTTCAGAAGCGTCGATTTGCCTGCGCCGTTAGCGCCGATCACTCCAAGAATCTCCCCCTCCTGGACCTCAAGATTCACCCCCCTCAGCGCCCAGAACTCCACCGAATCCGCGGATTTCCGGCCCGAACCCGTCGCGTGGGAGCGCCGGAACGGGTTGAGACGCGTCAGCGTCTGCCGTGTGACGTGCGTGATGGTCTCGCGCAGGTTGGTGCTGGGCATTACCACGCCGCCGCGGCGGTACTTCTTGTCCAGATGTTCGACTTTGATCGCCCAGCTCATCGAGGTGCGGAGTGCGGAGTGCGCTCGCCTCGCCGGCGAAGCCTGGTGGGGAGTGCGGGGTACGGGTTCATCAGAGAAAATCCACGAGCCTCTGCTCGCGCTTCCGGAAAAACCAGATTCCGAACATCAAAAACGCCGCCGCCACGCAAAAGTTCGCCGCCAGCATCTTGTAGGGGATGTAACTGCTTTCCGCCAACAAGCCTCGGTAAGTCTCGATCACGCCGGCCATTGGGTTGAGATAAAGCAGGAATTTCAACGATTCTCCGAATCTCGTTTCACCAAAACGCTGCAATGGTACAACGATGGGCGTCACCCAAAAAGCCATCTGGACCAGGAACGGGGTCACGTAGCGGATGTCCCTGTATTGTGCGTTCAGCACGGCCAGCACGAGGCCGATCCCCATCGCCGCGCACAATTGCAAGGAAAGCAACACCACCGTGAATGGGATGAACTTCCAGGTCCAGAAGACGCTCATGGGCGGCTCCGTCACGCCGTTTTCAGTCAATGCCACCAGAAGAGAGGGAAAGTAGGTCCAAATGATCGCCACCACATTGAACAGCGCCCATCCGATCACAAAATCGACGACCGTCGCCAGAAGCATGGCCCCCGGCACAATGAGCCTTGGGAAATAGACCTTGCTGATGAGTCCGGCGCCGCTTTCCATGCTGCCGGCGGCCTGCGACAGGCCGTTCGAAAAACAAGTCCAGGGAATGAGCGCCGCCAGATAGAACAGGGGTGGCGGAAGACCCCCGGTCGACATTTTGGCGATGCGAACGAAGATGACTGAAAACACGACGGTCAGGAGCAGCGGTGGAACAATCACCCAGAGGATGCCGAATACCGTCTGCTTGTAGCGGACCTTCACGTCCCGTTCCACGAGCGCCCAGAACAAATCCCGGTAATGCCATAAATCGGCCAGGTACTGGAAGATTTTGATCCGGTGGTCGGCGCTTATTACAGTTTCAAGTTTCATGTTTAATGTTGCTTTGATAAAAGTTGTAATACTCTTATATAACCTTAAACATGAGACATGAAACCTTAAACTAACCCTTGCGGGCGAGGCATCCGAAGAAGGCTTTGTAGAAAAACGTGGTGAACTTTTCGATGGTGATGCCGGTTCCTTCCAGATCAATGGCAAGCGATTGTTCATCGAAAAGGTGGCCGATCTTTTTGCCGAGCCGTGTGTTGGCGATCCATGGCTGGATCATCAGCGGGCCGCGGGTGTACGGCAAACCCACAAAAATCCTGCCGCCGGACTTTGTGACATGAACCATTTCATAAATGACCCGCCGCTTTTCGTTGATGTGCTCGAGAGTGCTGTTGTTCCAGACCAAATCAAAAACGCCGGGCTTGAATGGCAGCCGGAAAAGATCGCCCCGGATGAGCACCAGCTTTGGGTCCCGCTGGCGGGCCGTCCGCAGGTTTTCCATGCTCAAGTCGAGAGCCACGCTCAGGCCCACGCCGGGCGTCGCTGCAATCAGGCTCGCGCCGTCAGCGGGTCCCGATCCCGCTTCGAGCACGATGGCGCCGCCGCCGAGCACGGCATTTTTGGCAAGCCAGTCGACGAGCTGGCGGTTTACCTTGCCGCGCAACTTCTCGAAAAAGCCCGGCTTGCCAGGCGCCGGCAACTCGCCGCCGCCTGTCCTGATTTCTTCGGACGCGTTCGGTCTGTCCATGGGAGAATCAACTCATTGTTAACGGATGCTTGGCGCAAACGGGGCGGATGTAGTCGCGCGGAAGCGTCACCCTCGCCTGAAGCTGGAGAATCTCCAAAAGAATGGCCACGCGCTCGCCGTCAGAAAGCTCCCTTTCGAAAAGGCCGCGAAGTTTTTTGAAGGGGCCGGCTTCGATCACGACTTCTTCCCCCGGCCGGAGCGTTTGAGAGACCTCGAACAAGTCGTCCTGGTCGCGTTCGGCCGCATAGAGCTTGAGCTGGCTGATCAGCCCCCCGTCGACTTCAAGCGGCTTGGGCCCGAATGCGACGATCTGAAGAACTTCGCGGGCATAAGCCACATTCCTTTGATCGCGCTCCAGGTCGAACTTCGCAAAGAGATACGTCGGAAAGAGTGGCCGGACCATCCATCGCAGCGTCCCCGCCACCGGGCGCCTGCACCGCCACTTGGGGTAATACGTCTCGATGCCAAGCCGAGTCCGGAGAATCGAGTCCACGCCGGCCTCCTTGTGCGCCCGCGTCCTCACGCAATACCAGTTTACGCCTCCTTGGCTCATTTCAATATTGAATGATCAATTCTTAACTCGATCAAGCTACCGCCACTCCGTCCACCGCGGGTCCCGCGGCCGGCGGCCTTCGCTCCATTCGATTCTTCCTTTTTCATGCCCGCTGCCCGTTCGGCTCGTTTCGGCTCCCGGGATCACTCCGGTT
>JAHFSZ010000013.1:0-7861 GCA_023265515.1 Verrucomicrobiota bacterium | reverse complement strand
AAGCTACCGCCACTCCGTCCACCGCGGGTCCCGCGGCCGGCGGCCTTCGCTCCATTCGATTCTTCCTTTTTCATGCCCGCTGCCCGTTCGGCTCGTTTCGGCTCCCGGGATCACTCCGGTTTCTGAGAATAATAGTAACCTGAATAATAATAGTTGTAATAATAGTGGGCCGAGCGGGTATCGATGCTATTGAGAATCACGCCGAAAATGCGCGCGCCGCGCTGGTGCAGCGCCGCCATCGAATTGCGGGCGTAGCGCATGGACGTGTGTCCCGCCTTGACGACGAACAGGACCCCGTCGACATAGGGACAGAGCGACAGCGTATCATCCGTGGCGAGGACCGGCGGGCTGTCGATGATCACGCGGTGGTAATAGCCGCGCAGCTGTTCGAGAAGCTCCTGGAGCCGTCCGCTCAGGATCAATTCACCGGGATTCGGCGGCACGGTCCCGCCGCGCAGGTAGTGCAGTTTTTCGGTCCGGATCGCCATCACGCAATCCTCGAACGTGGCCTGCCCCGCCAGCACGTCGGAGAGGCCCGGTCCCCTGTCCACGTTCAAAAAACTGTTGATGGTCATGCGCCTCATGTCGCCGTCGATCAGGAGCGTCTGCTGGCCGGCCTGCGCCATGCAGATCGCAAGGTTCACTGCGAAGGTCGTCTTGCCGTCGCCGGGAATCGCGCTCGTCACCAACAGGGTTTGAGCGTCCTTGCCGTTGGGCGAAAACATTATCGAGGAGCGGACATTTCGGAATGCTTCGGGAAAATTATCCTGCGTCGGCATGTCGAAGAGATTAAGCGCTGGGCTTTCCTCCTTCTGGCCGCGCACACACGGAATCTGTCCGAGGACCGGCTCCTGCAGGGCCTCCTGCAGCTCCTCGACGGTCTTAACACGGTCATCAAACTTCTCGAGCAGCAGGATGATCGCCAGCGCGGCGGCCAGGCCGAACATCGCCCCGGTCGCCACCGCCTTGGGCCGGTTGGGCGAGATCGGCGTCGAGCTGGCGGTCGGGGTTTCCATCACGCGGATGATCTCCTGATCGAGCGATGTACCAATGTCAATCTGACGGAGCTGACCATAGACCACGTCGTACAATTCCTTCGTTCGGGTGGCCTTGGCCTTCAGGGCGCCATACTCGGCTCTCTTCCGGTTGGCCGCCAGCGACCGGGCATCGAAATCCTTGATGGCTTTGTCGAGCTCCTCGAGCTGGATCTTGAGGAAATTTTTCCGCGCCCCAATTTCCTCGGTGGTCCGCTTGAGCGAAAGCTGGAGGATTTTGTCCAGGCGCCCAATCCTTTCGATCAGCACAATGATCTTGGGATGCTTCGGCTTCATGGTGCGGCTCAGCTCTTCCTTTTCGGCCTGCAAGAGAGCGATCTCCTGCTGGATCTTGTCGTACTCGGTCTTGACGAGGCTTTCTTGAACACTCTTGGAAGGGGCCTCCAACGACGCGGTGGAGTTGGTGGTGCCGGGACCCGGGCTGGGCGCCGGAATTCCATGCTGATCGAGGGGAACCCCGGTTCGCCGAAGGGTTTGCTCGGTGGTTTCGGCTTCCAGGACCGCGAGTTCCCGCTCGATGTCGGCTTTCTGGCGCGACAGGTTGATCAGGTACGCCCCCGCGGTGTTTCCCTGCTCCTCAAAATAGGCGATGTTGTTCTCAGCTTCAAACTTTCGCACCTCCGACTGCTGCTCGTTGTACTCGGCGCCAAGCCGCTCGACCTCGCGTGTCATGGTGACCACCGTCTGTTCGGAAACCTCCGCGCGGATCCGCTTCTTGTACGCGACAAATTCCTCCATCAGAAACTCGAGGTACTTTTTGGCGTAGTCAGGCGACGTGCTGGTCACCTCAATTTGCAGCACGTTGGCGTCCTTGCGCGGATAAATATTGAGCCCCACCATCGGATCCTGGGTAAGATCCTTGGCCACGGCCTCCTTCTGCATCCTTTGAATCACGTTGTTGATGACTTCGCGGCTCTGCATCATCTGAATCTGGGTGCCAAAGAAGTTGGCAAGCGTCGTGGAGACTTCCGTCGGTTTTTCACCGATGGTCGCACTCGCAGGGAGAACCGGCGAAACCATCATCGAACCTTGGGCGGAGTAAATGTTCGGCATGTTGTAGACCCTGTACGCCTGGTAACCGATGCCAATGCTGATGCCGAGAAAAAGGAGCCACCAGCGCTTGAAGACGATATCCTTGTATTTCTGCAGCTGGAGCGCGACGTTCAGCCTGTCCATCAGGTTGGTCGTGACCTGCGGTGGAACGGGATATTTGGAGGCGTCGTTCATGGCTACCAATTGATGAGCTTTTCCGGCACGATGATCAGATCGTCCGGCTGGAGCTCCACATCGTTCTCCACTTTGCCATCCTCAAGAATCGAAAGGACATCGACGGTGATCGGCTCCTCTTTTTTATCCTGCCCCTTGCGCACCACGCGGACTTTGCGGCCGTTGGCAAACGATGCCAGCCCTCCCGCGCGAAGAATGGCCTTGCTCACGGTGTAAGTATCGCCCTCCGGAATTTCCTGGGCTCCCTGGCTCGGCACCTGGCCGGTGACGTAGATGCGGCGGATTGCCGCCCGTGCCTCGGCAACCGGGTTGATCGACTCGAGTGAGATCTGGACGGTTGCATGGTAGTAATACTCCTTCTCATACTCCACCTTCAGCTCCGCCTCGACCTGCGGAATGATCCTGCCCATCACCAGCCGGCGGCCGAGATAGGGCACCTCGATCTCGCCGCCCGATGAAACGGTCAGCACCACCGGCTCGTCACGGCTCTCGACCACCCGAAGCGCCACCTTGTCGCCCGGCTTTAAGGCATACTTGTCAGTGGATACCAGCGGCGGCGCCTTGGGCGCGGCGGCCCCAGCCGCGGCGTTCGTTCCCGTTTGTCCGAACGACGACGGGACCAGAAGGACGGTGCATGCGCACGCCAAGGTCCGAAGTGAATGGAGTTTGCGCAATGTTTTCAATGTATCATTCAAAAACTATAAGTTAAATTCAAATAAACACGATTTTGTAAATAGTCGTTCTCGGGAATGTTCGAGTCCTTCACCATCAAATCATAGCCCAATCCCAGGTCCCAACTCCGGAAGAGCTTGTGAACGCCTTTGAGGGATAATCCATAACGGTCGGCGGACTCGGAATTGGGTCCTGCGCCGGAATCCTTTAACGTCTGAAAGAAGGCGCTGGCGGTGAGTTGGACGTCCTTGATGAAGTCCCAATCGACGCTGTAATCGAACTCCTGGGTCTCCGAGAAGTTGGTGCCGATGCCAGCCAGCGAATAGCGGCTCAGGCTCAAGTTGTGCGAGAAAAATCGGTTCACCTCATGCTTCACGCTCATTTGAAAAATGTAGGATTCGAAATTCGAGTTGTCGTTGATTGATCCGCCGGAGGCAAAGGTCTGCATCTGGTAGCCCGCCGAAAGGCCCGCCGAGATATGATGGGTCAGCTCGCCGTCCAAAAAAATCGCGACCGACTTCGAGCTGCTGCCGTTTTGCTGGGTTCCCGAGTAGGTGGTTTCGGAAAAATTGCCGCGAAGGCCCGCCAGCATTTTGGGATTCATCTTGTAGCCAATTTGTCCAAAGAGCGAATCGACGTCATGGTCCAGCCCGCCAACGGTCTGGCCGTTGTTGGTCGTGCCATTTCCCCCCTGGTTCGCGGTCTGGCCGTTGTTGGTCGTGACACTTCCCCCCTTGTCCAAGGCCTTGAAGGTGTAGCGATCGTAGCCTCCGCCGAGAACGATCCTGTTCAGGTCCCAGTTCGCCCTGATACCCATCGTATTTTCCAGACGGCGGAATTTGGAGGTCCCGCTCAGCTGCGGCTGGCTGATCGGATCCTCCTGAATTGAGATCTTCTCGTAGAGCGTGAAGCGGATATCCCCGACATAGATGTTGAAATCGAGCAAAGATTTTGGATCGATGAGGAGCGATTGGGTATCGAGATCGGGATGCTGCCAGTACTTCGAGTAGCCGAGGCCAAGGCCCATATCGAGGGTGTTGAGCTTGCTGAACGGCCAGAATACGTTGAGGTCCACATTCGGCGTTGTAATGAAATCGGACTCCTGCAGGGCGCCTTTCGAGAGCGTAATGTTGTCGTTGTATTCCTGGTTGAGACCCAGGCCAATTTTGAATCTCACTTGTCCAATCTTCAAATGATAGCTGCCCGCATTGGCGCGCGCTTCCCGCCCCTTCTGGTCGCTCAATGCAGCCTCGGGACCTGTCGACGACAGCCCCGCCGGATACTGGGCCATCGCGGTTGATACGCAGGCAAACGCCAACGCAAGTCCCAGAAAACAAACGACTTCCTGAAGATGATACCCCATGACAAATTTTTGGTGGTGCTTGGTCTAATTGACCAAATTTTTCATTTCAATTCAACTCGTTTTCTGGACCTTTGCCTTATAAAATGGACGTCCAAATCCGATGACAACATCGATTTCCCTCCCAAAGGACAGGACGATCGTCCCCTTTCGTTTTTCCAGCACGGTGTCATCTGCGAAGTTTTTGATTAACGTTCCGGGAAAATTTCCGTAACCTCCGCGCGTGCCTCTCTGGGAAACACTCCAAGACCGTCTGCCCTCCGAAGTCTGGCGCTGCGAACTCCTGGAAAAAACCGCCCTGGATTGGTGGAAGTCGGTCTTCCGTTATGCCGCCGGCCTTCCCGGATCCTTCACTTATTACACGGACACCGATACCGGATCCTTGCTTCGTTCCCTTCATCCCGATACCGCCGGCAAGTTGGGCGTCCTTCCATCCCGCTCCTTCATTCTTCTACACCAGGAGTTTATCTTTCTGTCCGACGCCGCGCGGGATATTTCCTCGGACCATAAACTGGTGCCGATGTGGTGGACCTTTTCGCCGGATGCCATCCGAGAGTGGGTCAGCAAGCTTGGCATCAAGGGCATCACAGACTGGCCGGCGCAGGCAACCAGCCCCTCCCGCCATATCCTCGCCTGTTTCGCTTTGCTCGTGAGGGAAATAGAACGGGCCTGCTCCGAAATCCACTTCCTGAACACCCAGCTTTCCGAACTGCAGGACAAGGTTCTTCATATCCAGAAGATGGAAAACATCGGATTGCTCGCGCGCAAAATCGGCCACGACATGAACAATCTTCTCAGTCCCATTCTCGGCTATGCCCAGTTTTTGATGGCCGACCTGCCTGAAAGTTCCCCGCTGCGCCGGTATGCCCAGCTGATTGAAAAGGCCGCCGCCGAGTCCGAATCTCTTGTCCATGAACTGGTCGCCTACGCGCCGAACGATAAGATCCAGTTCGTCAACATCGATCTCCGGTCGCTGGTCGAGGAAAGTCTCTCGCTTCTGGCCAGGACGTTCGCCGTCAAGAACCTGCGCGCCCGGGCAACGCTTCCCAATGGAGGCTGCCGCGTCGATGCGATTCCCGACAAGATCCTCGAGGCGATCGTGCTCAGCCTGCTCAACGCCCAGGAGGCTTCGCCGCGCGGTGGCACCATTACGGTCAGCGTCGAGCACATCACCGTCAATGACGAATTCCGCGCCAAGCACCCGAATGCCTCCCGGCCCGCGTACTTCCGCGTCCGTGTCGAAGATCATGGCGCCGGCATGACGCCGGAAATCCTCTCGCATGTATACGAGCCATTCTTCACGACGCGCATGCCGGGCCCTGGCGTCGGCCTTGGTATCCCAATCACCGAAGGCATCGCCCGCTATCACAAGGGATTCACCGAGATCGACAGCGCTCCCGGCAAGGGCACCCGATTTGACGTCTACCTGCCGGTCACGCCGCGCGCGGTCCCCGAACCGCTGGTTCCCGCGCGCAGACCCCAGCCAACCGAGCGCCTGGATCCGGAAAAAACCCTGCGCGTCCTCGTGATCGAGGATGAACCCATGGCCCAGGATGTCATCGGCGCGCTTCTCCAACAGCGCAATTGCATCGTCACACCCGCCGACAACGGCGAAAAAGCGCTTGAGATCCTTCGGAGGGCGCCGGACAGCTTCGATGTGATTCTGCTCGATATCGTCATGCCTGGCATGGGCGGTCACGAAACCTTTCTCAAGATCCGGGAACTGGGCGTCGATACGCCCGTGGTTCTCTCAACCGGGTTCGCCAAGGACTGGCACGTCACCGAAATTCTTCGGATGGGTGCGATCAGCGTTCTTCGAAAACCGTACTCCATCGGTGAATTGGCGAACGTTCTCGAGCTTGTTCGCCCCACGAGAAAGCGTGATTCGTGAATCGGGTCTCGTGGTTCATGTGAATCAGACTAAAGCAATCCATTTCAGGGTTTGTCGAACTTTACGATCCACGATCCACAAAACACGAGATTATGAAAAAGTGGATCAAATGGATCGGAACCGGTTTTGGATCGGGATTGGTCCCCCGTTTTCCGGGAAGTTCCGGCACGCTCGTCGGCTGCGCGCTCTGGTGGTTCATGAAGGACCTGCCCTTGGAAATCTACGTCCTCTTACTCATCATCGCCTTTCCGGCCGGAGCCTGGATCTGCTCCCAGAATGAGGAGTTCTTTGGCCGCAAGGATGCCCCGAACATCGTCATCGACGAGATCCTCGCCTTCCCCCTTGCCATGCTCCTGGTCCCTCCCGCACCGCTCACCGTCCTGCTGGGTTACCTGGTTTTCCGGCTCTTCGACATCGTCAAACCCTACCCTTGCAAGCGCGTCGAAGCCCTCCCTCGAGGCTACGGCGTCATGGCCGATGATTATGTTGCCGCCCTTTACACGTGCCTCACGCTCCATGGATTGAACTTCCTGGTGCCGCTTTTTGTCTGAGGCGACGTTTTGACAGGATGGAACCATTTTGGTTGCATTTTGGTTTCTGATGGGCGATCTTACGTTCATGCTGACGATCACGCTCAAAGATATCCCCACCCGTCTTCACCGGGAACTCAAAGCACGGGCCAGGTCTCACGGCCGGAGCCTGAACCGCGAGATCATCCAAAGCCTGGAATCCAGCGTCTACAGCCAGCCGGTCGATGCGGAGCAGTTGTTCCGGGACATCCTCATCGTTCGCGAGAAAATCACGGGCTACCTCACAGACGAGGATTTGAAGAGATTCAAGTCTGAAGGCCGGCCGTGATTGTGGTCGATACCAATGTCATCGCCTACCTGTGTATTCCCGGCCAACACACGGCCCTCGCGGATGCAGCATTCCGAAAAAAAGATTCCGAGTGGACGGCCCCTTTCCTCTGGCGCTCCGAATTCAGAAATATCCTGGCGGGATGCATGAGAAGAGGACAACTGGACCGGGAAACCGCGTTACGCACTATTGAGGAAGCAGAAAAGGTTCTCCACGGCCGCGAGTTCATGGTTCCATCCAAGAAGGTGCTCGAATGGGTCGGGCGCTCCACCTGCTCCGCCTACGACTGCGAATTCGTTGCCCTTGCCGAAGACCTTGGCCTTCCGCTGGTCACCACGGACGGACAAATCCTGAAAGAATTTCCAAAAATTGGGATTCACCTCGCCGATTTTGTGAAATAAGCTTTTCCCATGGAAATTCTCACCGCCGTCCTTTGCGATTCTGCCGCGGATTACCAGGGTAAGCTCTGCATCCTCGGGGCCTTTGACACCATCGCCGCACCTCGGTTCCCGATGGTCCACCCTCAATGCTCGGTTGCCATTCGGCTCCTCTTCAAGGACGCCGACGTTGGAAAACACTCGCTCCAGATCACACCCATCGACCCGGACGGCAAAAACATCCTGCCCGGCGGCGCGCCCCGCTGGGATTTTGAGCTCCACAAAATCCCGGAGGAAACTTTTTTTCTTTCCCGCAACTTCGTCCTCAATTTCCAGGGCCTCACCTTCCAAAAACCCGCCCAATATTCCTTCGACATCAGCCTCAACGCCGCCATCATCGCCCGCATCCCGCTCCAGGCGG
>JAHFSZ010000012.1:34812-41052 GCA_023265515.1 Verrucomicrobiota bacterium | reverse complement strand
ATTGCCGCGGAGATTGACCTGATAGCCAGTGTCCACATAACCGCTGAGCTTGATGCCGCTGCCCTTCACGCCGGTGTAGCCGACGTCCTTCAATTTCTCTTCGAGTTCACGAATACGCTCTTCCAGGCTCTTGCCGCGGACCGACTTGCCATCTTTGCCGTCGGAACCGCCGTCATCGGCGATGGAAGGAACGCCCGCGAACAAAACAACCGCCGCGGAAATCCCGCAGAGCAGTTTCAGTAGCTTGTTCATGCAATTCCTTTCCTGTTTTACGAAGACCACAAAACGCGCGCGCGTCCCGGGTCTTACTCCTTGATGTCTCCTTTTAAAGGAACCAAAGCGTGCCCCCAGCACACTCCCCCCTTAGAAGACGATTTAACGTGAGAAATATAAAATTTGGGCGGGGGCGTCAACACGAAATCCTAAAAAGACACTTTTCGTTTCAGAACGTTCAAAAAAAATTTGGACATTGGAAAATCCTGGCCCGCAGGCTCCTCATGAGCTGTCCACGGATTTTGACATTCCGGTTTCAGTTTTTGGACCGAATCAGCGAAAAGACCTGAATTTTCTCGTTCTTGCCCTTGAGGCTCATGGGGCCAAGATCCTCCAGCTCGAAGATCCCGGCACCGAGGGACGCCAGCTCGGGACCGACGAGAATTGTTTTGCCGGCCCCCTTGGCCTGCGATTCGAGCCGGAAGGCGATGTTCACGCTGTCGCCCATTGCCGTGAAATCGGGCCGGCCGATGGTTCCAATATTGCCCATGACCGTTTCACCGGTGTGGAGCCCGACGCCGATTTTGAACTCCTGCGACGGAAGCAGCAACCGGAACCGGTCGCCGAAAATGTCGGCCAGCTCGACCAGCGCCAGCGCGGCCTTCAGCGGCTGGATCACGTAGTCGAGATTGTCGGCCGTCTGCGCCTTGACCCAGTAGGCCATGACGCAGTCGCCGATGAACTTGTCGATCACCCCGCCAAACTGGTCGATCAAGGTCCCCACTTCCTTGAACCAGCCACCGATCAGGAGCGAGAGGTCCTTGGCGGCCATCTTTTCCGAAATCGACGTGTAGTTGCGGATGTCGGCCACGAGGATGGTCACTTTGCGGCTCTGAAAATCGATCACGGTCTGGGCATCCGAAATCGACGTGACGCCCGCGATCATGGCGTCAGCAATGTACTCAAGCGTCGCGCTTCCGACGTTGATCAAATCGCCGGCCTTGAGCGCCACCGGCACCGTCACGCGCCGGCCATTGACAAACGTCCCGTTTGCACTGCCCAGGTCGAGAAGATAATGGGTTCCGCTGCCATGCTGCTGGATGACTGCGTGGTTCCTGGAAACCTTGGTGTCCTTGACACAAATGCTGCTCGCCGAGGATCGCCCGATCGAGAGGATCGGCCCGACCTCCACTTCGCGAGCGGGCAACCTCCCCATTCCAATTTTGATTTTGGCAGGCATTCTCGCGTCGTTCGTGAATGGTTCGACTCGGCTCACCACAGGACGTGAAATGTCTACGGTTTGCGGGCGTCATCCCCGGCAGCGCTCTCTTTGGACAACGGGGTCTTGGCCGAGCATCCGTCCCCGCAGCCGCAACCTTTTTTTCGCGAGAAGACGTATTTCCACGCGAGCCACGCGGCCGCGCCTCCCACAAGGACCAAGGCGATGATCTGCTGTGCGTCCATTTTCAGTTAATCTATCACAGTGGGCAGGGCTGACAATCAAAGATAGCGTATAGCGGGTAGCGGATAGCGCTTACAACATCACTCACTCGACGCAGAAGGGAGCCCAAAAAATCCTATACGCCATACGCTCTACGCTTCGGAATGAGCGACCAGATCCGGGTGAACACATCGTCGGGCACTCCGAGGCGCTTTTTGATCTGGTAGTCGCGCTCCAGGATGCTCGGGATTTTCTGGATCTCCGCCATTTCGGAGAAGGAAAGCCGGCCGCACTGCCACCAGGCGTAGCACGGCACCGGATAGTCGCTGCCGTGAAGCATCTTGTGCGCCAGTCCGCGCTCGACCACTCTCTTCACATATTTGGCACGCCATGGAATATTGAAGGCTGAATTGTCGCCGAAAAAATTGGGGTGCTTTTCGGCCATCCGGCAGAAGAGATCAAAATAGTCGTTCTCAAACGGCGCGCTCTGCGTCCCCGAGTGCGCCGCGATCACGTTGACACCTACCTCGATCGCAAGCTGGAGGCATGCGGGTGTCGTCGAGGCGTCGTTGATTATCCGCACGGTGTGCTCGCCGCCGGTATGCGCCACGAGAGGCAGACCCGCGTCGCGCATTTTTTCGTAGAATTGGATGTACCGCCGATCCAAGGGGTCGATGTTCTGGGAATTCGGCAACCACTTCACCAGGACCGCCCCGTGCTGGATGCATTTCTCCAGTTCGTCAAGCGCGTCGCCGCGGGCCGGGTGGATCGAGACGCCGGGGAGAAGATCGGGGTGGCGCTCACAAACCCTGAAAACGTATTCGTTGGGAACGTACAGTTGCAGGATCGAATCCAGACGCTTGCCGCGCTTGTCATAGATCCGGTCATGGCCGAAAACCACCAGCTTTTGGATCGACGAAATTCTCAGATGCCGGAGCAGGGCCTCGAGATACGCCTTGGCCAGATTGGTCCGGATATTCCGGGCCGAGACGCCCAGATGCCATGCCATGAACTTGAAGAGCGGCGATCGGAGATAGCTCGGATGGATAAAGCAGCCCGAACCATCGCCCTGCGCGCCGCACAAATGCACATGCATATCGACTGGCGGAAGCGCGCGTGGATCGTGAACCGTGGATCGTGAATCGTCCTGCATCAAGCGAAACTCTTGGAGCGTTTCTTCTCTACGAAGCACGATTCACCAACCCCGAGCCACTATATGTGCATGATGTCTTTTTCCTTCTGGGCAAGCAACTGATCAATCTTGACGATCGTCGCGTCGGTGAGCTTCTGAATTTCCTTCTCGCCCGATTTGACCTCGTCCTCGCTCACACCACCGTCCTTGCCGAGTCTTTTGAGCTCCTCGATCGCCTCGCGGCGCACCTGGCGAACGGCGACTCGGCCCTCTTCCGCCATCTTCTTGATGACGCGGTCGAGCTCCTTGCGCCGGTCCTCGCTCAGTTCAGGAATGACCAGGCGGATGAGCTTGCCGTCAACGTGGGCGTTGAGGCCGAGGTTGGACTCGGCCAGCGACTTTTCGATCGTCTGGATATTGCCGGCGTCAAACGGCTGGATGACGATGAGACGCGACTCGGGCGTCGTGATCCCAGCCAGGTCGCGCATGCGCATTTTGGTGCCGTAGGCGGTGACCTGGATGTTCTCGACGAGGGCAGTCGATGCCTTGCCGGTCCGCACGCTCTGAAACTCATGGTCGACGACCGCAAGCGATTTCTCCATCTTTTCCTTGGCCCCGCGCAACGTATCCTTCAATGGCATAAAAACTCCTTTTTAAGGCCTTTGAGCGTCAGTCGCTCACCAGCGTCCCGATCTTAGAACCCATGACAACCTTCTTCAAGTTCCCCTTCTTGAGCATGTCAAACACGATGATCGGGATGTGATTGTCCATGCAGAGGGAAAACGCCGTCGAATCCATCACCTTCAACCGCCGTTTCAGCGCTTCGAGATAGGTGATGTGGTCGAACTTTTTCGCCCTGGGATTTTTTTCGGGGTCCGAATCATACACGCCGTCGACGCGGGTCGCCTTGAGGATCACATCGGCGTTGATTTCGCTGGCCCGAAGCGCCGCGCAGGTGTCGGTGGAAAAATAAGGGTTGCCGGTGCCGGCGACGAAAATGACGCATCGGCCTTTTTCAAGGTGCCGGATGGCGCGGCGCCGGATGAAGTGCTCGGCCACCTGGTGCATCTCGATGGCGGTCTGGACCCGGGTCATGACGCCGATTTTTTCCAGGGCGTCCTGGAGGGCCATTCCGTTGATGACGGTCGCAAGCATGCCCATATAATCGCCGGTGGTCCGGTCGATGGAGCTGCCGCGCGCGCCGCGCCAGATGTTGCCGCCGCCGATCACAATGGCAAGCTGGACCTTGAGGCGGGCGATTTCGCGGATCTGCTGGACGATGTTCTCGAGATGCCTCGGGTCGACCGGCTCGCCCCCGGGGCCCGCAAGACATTCCCCGCTCAGCTTCAGGACGATGCGTGGGTAGCGGGGACGTGGCATGAGACCTTTCTACTAACCAGAGTCCTTTTGGCAATTCCAGTGTTTTTTAATCCACCTTGGAACGCCAACAGGCGAGGACGCCAAAATCAGAGCTCTTCGCCAAGCTGGAACACCGCAAAACGCCGGATGACGATGTTTTCGCCCAGCTCCGCGATCTTCGCGGTGAGATATTCCTTGATCGTTTTGGCATGGTCCTTGATGAAGGCCTGTTCCATCAGGCAGACCGTGGAATAGTACTTCTCGATCTTGCCGGCGACGATCTTCTCGACGACGTTCTCGGGCTTGTCCTTGATCTGGGCGCGAGCGATGTCACGCTCCTTTTCGACAAGCGGGGCCGGAACCTGGTCCCGGCTGACGCAGACGGGCCGGGTGGCCGCGATCTGCAGGGTGATATCCTTGACGAATTCCTTGAAGGAGTCGGTTCGCGCCACGAAGTCGGTCTCGCAGTTGATCTCGACAAGCACGCCCATCTTGCCGCCCATGTGGATGTAGGAGGCGATCGTGCCCTCGCTGGCGCTTCGGCCCGCCTTCTTGGAGGCGATGCTGACGCCGCGCTTGCGCAGGATCGTCTCGGCCTCTTCAAGGTTGCCGCTCGCCTCCATCAGGGCCTTCTTACAGTCCATCATGCCGGCATTGGTCTTTTCGCGAAGCTTTTGCACGGCTTTGGCGCTGATCGTTATCGCAGACATAGACATGCCTTTTACCCTAAACTTTGAACATTAAACCTGAAACCAACTAGTCCGACACGCCTTCAAGGGCCGCCTCTTCCGAAACTTCGAGCGAAGAAACGTTGGGCGCGGCCGCGTGCGGCTTGGACTGCAAAGCGTTTTCGAGCCTGTCCGGGTGCGATTTCTCGAATTCGGCGCGGGCGATTGCGAGCTCCTCGGCGATGTGATTGACAATCAGTTTGACGGCGCGGATCGCATCATCGTTGCTGACGATCGGATGGTCGACCAGGTCGGGATTGGCATTGGTGTCCACCATCGCGGCAATGGGCACGCGCAGCTTCTTGGCCTCCTGGACCGCGATGTGCTCGCGGACAATGTCGACGATGAAAAGCGCGCTGGGGATTTTTTGAAGACGCCGGATGCCGCTCAGGTTCTTGTGAAGGCGCGCGAGCTCACGGCGGAGCTGCGAAACCTCCTTTTTGTGCATCTTGGCCATCTGGTTGGTTTTTTCCAGGTCCTCGATAAAGTCGAGACGCTTGATGCTGTTGCGGATGGTTGCCTGATTGGTGAGGGTGCCCCCCAGCCAGCGATCGATGACATAATGCTGGCGGCATTTGAGCGCGGCCTCCTTGATGGTTTCCTGGGCCTGCTTCTTGGTTCCGACGAAAAGGATGTCACCGCCTTCACGGACGATCTTGCTTAGAAATCCGGTGGTCTTCTTGATCTGCTCCACCGTCTGGGTGATGTCAATGATGTGGATGCCGTGACGCGCTTCGAAGATGTGCTTCTTCATCCGGGGATTCCACCGGTTGGTCTGGTGCCCGAAATGGACCCCCGAGTTCATCAAATCCTGAACTGTAATTTCCGACATGCTTCCTTTCCAAGTTCCGCCCCGTTCAGGCTGAACTGTTCACACCACACACGTTTCATCGTGTTAAGCACGGCTTTCCCGTTATGTTTTTCGTTTCGTTCCAGGCGTGACCTGGGTTCATCCCTTGTATCAAGGGAGGCGAAAACTAGGCTAGTTTCATCGTGCTGGCAAGAGAGAAAAGGGGCCTCGCGCCTGCTTGCGGTCCATGAAAAGCATCCTTGCCCAGCTACGAGATACCAGTTACCAGCTACAAGGAAATGGTCATCACCTTCCGTTGCCCCCATTGCAAAACCGAACTCTCGTTTGACGACCTGTCGGTCGACGAATCGCCCTGCCCGAAGTGCGGTAGGACGATCCCGCTCCATCTGACGCGCCGGATGCGCCAGGAAAACGTCGTGGACCAGTGCGCCCTCTGCCGACTCGACAAACTTTATGTCCAGAAGGATTTCAACCGGACGCTTGGCATCTCCATTCTCGCGGTGGCCGCCATCCTGAGCATGATTCTCTTTTTGACGGATTGGGTCTACTCGGCGTT
>JAHFSZ010000012.1:31862-34712 GCA_023265515.1 Verrucomicrobiota bacterium | reverse complement strand
GAGCCGGAATCGTAGGGTTGCCCAACGTAGGAAAAAGCACGCTCTTTAACGCCCTGATCCGGACGCGGAAGGCGGAGGCGGCAAATTATCCGTTTTGCACCATCGACCCGAATGTCGGCGTCGTGGTCGTTCCGGACGCGCGCCTCGGGGTGCTGTCGAAAATTTCGAGCTCCAAAAAAACGATCCCCGCCTCCGTCGAGTTTGTCGACATCGCCGGCCTGGTCAAGGGCGCCAGCGAGGGCGAGGGCCTCGGCAATAAATTCCTTTCACACATCCGCGAGGTCGATGCCATCGTCCAGGTCGTCCGTTGTTTCGAGGATGAAAACATCCAGCACGTCCATGGCGGGATCGATCCGATTCGCGACATCGAGGTGATCACCACGGAACTGGTGCTTGCAGACCTGGCGTCGCTCCAGAAGCGCAAGGACAAGGCCGAGAAGCTCGCGCGAGGCAAGGACAAGACGGCGGCCGCGGAGCTGGCCGTGGCCCAGAAACTGGAACCACACCTCAACGCGGGCAAACCGGCGATCACGTGTGAACGCACCCTCGAGGAACGCAAAGTTTCCCGCGAATTCTTCCTTCTTTCAGACAAGCCAACGCTCTTTGCCTGCAACGTCGCGGAGTCGGACATGGCGAAAGCGGATCAAAATCCGCATGTCGGGAGGATTCGGCAATACGTGCAGACGCACCACGCCACGGAGGCCGTGGTCATCAGCGCGCAAATCGAATCCGACCTGATCGATCTGACGCCGGAGGAACAGATCGAGTACCTGAAGGGCCTCGGAGTCGCGGAATCCGGCGTGAACCACCTGATCCGGGCCAGCTACCATTTGCTCGGCCTGCGGACCTATTTCACGACGGGAGAAAAGGAGACGCGCGCCTGGACCATCCACCAAGGCGACACTGCGCCGCGTGCGGCGGGCGTGATCCACACGGATTTCGAGCGGGGTTTCATCGCAGCCGAAACCACGTCTTACGATGACCTGACCCGCTTCGGATCGTTCTTGAAGGCCCGCGAGGCCGGCAAGGTCCGGATCGAAGGCAAGGATTACGTCGTTGCCGATGGGGACGTGATGGAATTCCGATTCAACGTCTGACCCACCTCAACAAAAACACGGAAATTCGCCGCGTATCGCCGCAAGATCACTTGATATTGCCGACGAGCGTCACAATCTCCTGAAGATCCTTTTCGGCGTCGAGAGAGAAAGGCGCATTGGAAAGTTCGATGACAATCCGCTGCTGTTTGAACTCCGCGGCCCAAAAATAGCGCGTCTCGCTCTTCGAGAGGGTCACCGTGGCCGGCTGCCAGCGAATCCCATGCGTGACGAACTCCTTGGCATACTCCACGTTCGCCTCCTTGCCGCCTGTTTGGGCTGACATGACCTGGCTGAAAAACTCGCTCATCGACGTCTCGTTCTTAGGCCCGAGGAAATTTTTTTCACAAATGAAAAAGAGCGAAGTGCCGATGTCAGGCACCCGTTGCCACTCCTTGACGGAGCGCATCCCTATGTCGCGTTGCAAGGGTCCTTTCCAATCATCCGGCCGCAGGGGGGGAAGGGTGACCCCAATGAACAGGTAGTGGAGGAGGAATAAAATGCCGACGACGCAGAAGGTTCCGAAAATCCGCCGCGCGGCCGTGTTGCTGGTCGACAGGAGAACCAGCAGGGTGAAAAGAACCAACCCGGCTGAGTAAAAGAAGCGGTACTCGGACATGTGGCGGAGCGCTTGGAGGACCGGACCCTCGCGTGAGTCGCGGTAACCGTAGGCCTTTTCCACCTCGGATGCAGGGGCGGCTTGAGCGGGCGTCGTCGCGGGAGCTGCGACGGGCGTTTTTTCCTGGGCGTTCAAGAAGGAGGGTGGAGCCGGAACCTGGGCGGGAGGGGCATTCGTCGCAGGCGCGGCGGAAGAATTGGCCGGCGCTGTGGTGCCCTGGAGGTCGGAGGCGATCGCCTGCGTTTGCAACTGGCCGGCCAGCGTTCCATCCTGAGCCGACAACCCAAGGCAGAAGGCCAAAAAAAGGAGGATGACCGCGGCGGAGACCCGGAGTGAAGGGCCGAATTGCACGAAGCATTTTTAGCTGTGCCGGGCGGTTTGATCAATGCCGGATTTCAGCCCCTTGATCGCGGGCCTCAAACGCCGGCCTAGGTGGAGAAGGCCGAAGAAATCTTGTGCGCGGCACGCAACCGCAGTAGATAGGCTCAGAATGAAGTCCGCCGAGGAGATTCGGAAGATCAAGGGCACGGGCCGGCTGGCTGTGTTGACGGTGTATGATTATCCAATGGCCAGGGCGCTCGACGCATGCGGCCTCGACATTCTGCTGGTCGGCGACACGCTTGGCGAAGTCATCCACGGCCTGCCCAGCACCGCCGAGGTGACGATGGAAATGATGATGCTGCACGTGGCGGCCGTCAAGCGGGCGGTCTCGGCAACCCACATCCTGGCCGATCTGCCCTACCTGAGCTACGAAGACCTGGAGACAGCGCTGAAAAATTCGCTCCTGCTGATGAAGGCCGGGGCGGACAGCGTGAAGCTTGAAGGCAATCAAAGAGAGATCGTCGAGCATCTCGTGAAAAACGGCGTGCCGGTCGTCGGCCACGTCGGGCTCACACCGCAGACCATCCACGAATACCGGGTGCAGGGAAAAGACGAGTCCTCGGCGATGCGCATCTTGAGCGACGCCCGGGAGCTGGAGGCGGCCGGCTGCTTTGCGGTCGTCGTGGAGTGCATCCCCCCCCACCTCGCGCGCCGGATCACCGGTGAGCTCAAGGTCCCGACCATCGGCATCGGCGCGGGACCGGATTGCGATGGCCAGGTCCTCGTGCTGACGGATGTCCTCGGATTGACCCCCGG
>JAHFSZ010000012.1:27876-31762 GCA_023265515.1 Verrucomicrobiota bacterium | reverse complement strand
GGATACCAGTAGGACTTGAGCTCCTGCTTGTAATCCAAATGCACGTGCTTGGTCTCGCGGAACTCATTCAACCCCTCCTCGCCCAGCTCGCGGCAATGCCCCGTCTGACGCATCCCGCCGAACGGCCCCGCGTCGTTGTCGGTGAGCGGATCGTTGATCCAGAAGGTGCCCGCCGTGACTTCATCCGCGGCGCGCATCGCCCATTCCATATTGTTCGTATAAATATTTGCGCCAAGGCCGTAGTTGGAATCGTTGGCCAATCGTATGGCCTCGTCCAGGTTTTTGACCTTCATCACCGGAGCAACGGGGCCGAACGTCTCTTCGGTCATGATCTTCATCCGGTGGTTGACGTCGGCCAGGATCGTCGGCTCGTAAAAGAAGCCGTGCTTCATCCCGGCCGGCCTTTGGCCCCCGCAAAGAACCTTTGCTCCCTTGCTGAGCGCGTCCTTGACGTGGGCTTCCACTTTCCGGATGCCGTCGGCGGAGATCATCGGACCAATGTCGGTCTTCGGGTCCATGCCGTCGCCGAGCTTGAGCGTGCGCGTGAATTTCACCATCTCACGGATCAAGTCGTCACAGATCGGTCCGAACACGTAAAACCGTTCCGCGCTGGTGCAGACCTGGCCGGCGTTGAGAAACGCGGCCCATGCGGCGGCGCGCGCGGCGATCTTCACGTCGGCATCGGGACAGATGATGAACGGGTCCTTGCCGCCGAGCTCCAGGTGCGTCTTCTTCACCATGTCGGCGCAGATCTTTCCGATGCGCCGGCCCGTCTCGGTCGAACCGGTCATCGCGACCAGGTCGGTGCCCGGATGGCGGACGAGATAATCCCCGACATCGCGACCGCGGCCCGTGACGATGTTCGCGACACCCCGCGGAAGATGGGAAAATGCGTGAGCCAGGTCGAGGGTTGCCAGCGGCGTCTCCATGGAGGGCTTGATGATGACCGTGTTTCCAGCAGCCAAAGCCGGGGCCGCTTTCCAAGCCAATAACAGGAGAGGGTAGTTCCACGGGATGATGCAGACCACAACGCCGTAAGGCTCCTTCACCGTGAAATTGATTTCGTGCCGGGCGACCGGCGGGATCGAGTTGCCGCGGGAGTTGCGCCCGATCTCCGCGTAGTAGTCGAAGCATGCGGCGGTCCACTCGACTTCATCGTAATTTTCGCCGTACGGCTTGCCACCCTCGAGCGTCATTGTGCGGGCAAGCTCCGTGCTTTTTTCACGAATGTTCCGGGCGATTCGATGGAGGTGATGCGCCTTCTCGACGCCCGGCATGAATCGCCACTCAAGGAACGCGCGGCGCGCGGATTCGACCGCCCTGTCGGCATCGGCTTCCGCCGCATTGGGAACCGTATCGAGAATTTTTTCGGTGGCCGGGTTGATCACGGCGAGCGGCTCCCTGCCCTTGACCTTGAAGAATTTTCCGTTGATCCAAAGCGATCTCATGCCGCGCCCACCAAGATGGGGCGCGTCAATATAACATGAAAACGCGGGAATCTTCAAATGGTTGCTCCGGTTGGCGTTGTCCTGATCTGGCATTCCTTCCAACCTTGTTGGGTAGCCGGGTGCTTCACGCCGGATGCGGTAAGGTCAAAATAGGACAACGCTCTCCAGCTGGCGGCGGCTTGACTCAAAGCAGGGTGTTTGAATAAAATTCCTGCTTCGGACATCCAACTGCCCACCGGCACCGTATTTTGCTAAAACCGCATCTTTTTTTGCTTGAAATGATGGAACCATCCAACACCCTTTTGACCACTTCGGCCGCCGGTCGCGGCTTGGAGCGTTCAAAGCCACAAAAACACGAAAGGAAATGATCCCCATGACCAAGACAACGAAAGCCCTCATTGCGACGGCGGCCGTGGCCGGCCTGCTCTCCGGCGCGCTCGTCAGCAAATCCAACGCCGCCAGCACCGACGCGAAAGCCGGCGTGAAGGCCTACAAGGCCGACCCGAAAGCCAACGCCTGCAAAGGCCAGAACGACTGCAAGGGCAAGGGCGGCTGCAAAACCGGCGACAACGGTTGCAAGGGCAAGAACTCCTGCAAGGGCAAAGGCGGTTGCAAAACCGAATAGTCTCGAGGGATTCAACTCTCTTCTCCATCGCGGAGGATCGGGGACTCGTTCCCCGATCCCCGCTGGGGAGGAAGCATCGAACTTGAGGGTCAGACCATCCCAATGCCCGCCAATCCCTTCAACGGACAGACAAGCCTCGGCATCGGCATCGGCCTGCGCATCCCCCACTACCAGCACATCCTGACGAAAAAGCCCGTCGTTGATTGGTTCGAAATCATCTCCGAAAATTTCATGTGCGACGGCGGCAGGCCGCTGCATATTCTCGATTTGATTCTGGAGCAGTATCAGGTCGTTCAGCACGGCGTTTCGATGTACTTCGGCTCCGCCGACCCGCTGGATCGCGAGCATCTGAAAAAACTCAAACGCCTGGTCAAACGCACCAGGACACCATGGCTGTCCGACCATCTCTGCTGGGGAAGCGTCGATGGAAGCTACACCCATGACCTCCTGCCGATGCCGTACACCTTCGCGGCGGCGAAAAATACCGCGAGGAAAATACGCGAAGCGCGCGACTTTCTCGAGGTGCCCATTGCCGTGGAAAACGTCAGCAGTTACGCCGAGTTTCACGCCTCGGAAATGACGGAGTGGGAATTCCTTTCCGAGGTGGTCGAGTGGGCCGACTGCGGCATTCTTCTTGACGTGAACAATATCTACGTCTCGTCGATCAACCATAATTTCAAACCGAATGATTACGTCGATCATGTGCCGCACCACCGCGTTGCTCAGATCCACATCGCCGGCCACACCAAATACCGGAAATACATTCTCGACACCCATGACCACCCGGTCATTGACCCCGTTTGGGAACTCTATGCCCGCGCGGTCGGGTTCTGCGGCAATACCGCAACGCTCCTGGAATGGGACGCCCACATCCCGTCTTTTGAAGAAGTCCATCATGAAGCCCTCAAAGCCAACCGTTTCATCGAAAAGCTTGAAAAAGAAGCTTTACCCGCCTGAGTCGTCGGGGCGGGCGTCCCGGCCTAAGCCAGGGGCGGCCGCCTATCAAGCCCGTTCGCATCGCGCCCTCAAGGAGCTGCAGCGCCGGATGGCTGATGCGGTGATGCGGCCGCTGACAACGCGCGCCACGATGCAAAAGACGTGGGTTGACGGGCGACCCATGACGCAAGTCGCCGCGGAATTCATCAAGCCGAACGAGCGCGTGAGCTCCTTCGAACGCCTCGAAATTTACAACAAGCAATACTGGTTCCGGATCCTGGATTCGTTCTACGACGATTATCCCGGCCTGCTCGCCGTGCTTGGGGAGAAAAAATTCATGCTTCTGGCTGAAAGATACATTGAGCGTTATCCCTCGACATCTTTCACGCTTCGCAACCTCGGCAGCCGGCTGGAGCAATTCCTGCGCGATGAGCCGCACCTGACAGCGCCGCGGGAGAAACTCGCGCTCGACATGGCACGTTTTGAATGGGCGCAGGTGGAGGCGTTCGACAATGAGGCCCTGCCAACCCTTACGGAGGACGATCTGCACCGGAAGGACCCGTCGAAGCTCCGGCTCACCCTTCAGCCGTATGTGATGCTCCTCGAGCTCGATCACCCCGTGGACGATTTCCTGATCGCGGTGAAGAAGGGCGGATCAGGACGTGGTGAATCCAGCAATGCGGTCGAACTCGACCGCGAAACGCGGAGTTCGAAGCGCCCACCCCTGCCCAAGCCCGCGAAAACGTGGCTCGCGGTTCATCGGATGGAGAATGATCTTTATTATAAGAAACTCGAGCTGGAGGCTTACAAGATTCTGATCCATCTCCAAAAGGGACTGACGATCGAGAAAGCTTGCGCGAAAGCACTCGAGAAAACG
>JAHFSZ010000012.1:17487-27776 GCA_023265515.1 Verrucomicrobiota bacterium | reverse complement strand
GCGGTCGCCCTGCTCCTGACGCTCCGCGATCTGGCGTTGTTCGGCCGTTTCCTCGTCCTCGATCTGCGAGCCGATAAGGTACCCGCTGGCCGCGCCCACCGCCGAGCCCGCCAGAGCCCCAATCCACCAGCCATCAGAGCCGCCGGCGAGGCCGCCGATCAAGGCACCCGCACCCGCGCCGGCCGCGGTTCCATAACCCGTGCTTTCCTCCGTCGTCGAACATCCGCCTGCTGCAATCAAAAAAACGCAGGCGGCCGATGTGAGAAGTTGTTTCGAGCGTTTCATAGATAGAGGGAACCTACCAAAGCAGATCGTGATTTCAATTCCGATCTGTTCGTCGATGTCACAAATAGTGCAGCGTTGTCCTATTTTGACCCCCCGCGTCCGGCGCGGAACACCTGTCCGGCTAACAAGGCCGGCAGGAATGCCGGATGAGGACAACGCCGATAGTGTTCACTGCTTGCGCAAGCCGGCGATATTGAATAAGTTCAATCAATCCTTTCCCCAATGAAACAAGTCAGGATCCAGTGTCTCAATTGCGGCAAGCTTGTGATCGTCTCCACCCTGCAGCCATGCTTTTACTGCGGCCGGCTTTATAAGGACGAGGAGATCGACCAGCTTCTTCAAACCAACAAGGCCGAACCCGTCGAGGTGGAGAAACTGCTTGCCGCCCAGGGCCCTTCCGTTGCTCCGGTCCTGGAAGTGAGTCCCATGCCGTGGAAAAAGCTGATTCTCGTCATGGCGGCGCTCTTTTTTCTCTTTTTCTGCATGATCTGCCTCTGGCTGATCATTCGCTTTATTTAAACCGGCAATATCATGAACCCAATCCGGCTCATCGGCCTTGATTTCGACCATACGCTGTACGACGGCGTCCATTCGCTCGCGCGCGTCCGGCCGTGGTTCGAGCGCCTGCACCGGCAAAACATCAAGCTCGGCCTGGTCACCGGGCGCACCTTCGGTTCGCTCCAGCATCTTTTCGAGGCCGATGGCTGCCCGTGGGGCGATTCGTTCCCCGACTTTGCGATCTGTTTCGAGAGCCGGATCCTCAATCCCGATGGAAAGAGCATCGAGGGTTGCGAAGAGTGGAATCGCAGACGGGACGCGGATGTCGAGGACGCGCACAACATCATCGAGCGGGAGCTCCCCGCCTGGAAGCGCAAGCTGGAGGCCGAAGGCATCGTCTGCCGGACAACCTGGCTCGACAGCAATTACGGCCTCTATATGGAATTCGCATCACTCAAAGATTCCTCGGCCGCGTGCGAAAAATTGGGGGTGCTGGCGGATCCCTCGCATTCCCTCCGGTTTGTCCGAAACTATTCGGGATTGTCCATCCATGCCAAAAACCGCTCGAAAGGCCCCGCCCTCGCCACCCTGCTGGAAGCGTGGAAAATCCCCCAGCCGGAAGCCCTTGTCATCGGCGACTCGTTCAACGACCTCTGCATGATGAACGGCGACTATCACTATCAGGTCGCCACCGTCGCGAACGCCGATCCGGTGATCCACAGCGCCGTTTCCAAAAAGAACGGCATCATCTCCGACAAGCCGTGCAGTCACGGAGTGATCGATATTTTTGAACGCCTTTTTTAATCAGCGCGTTTCGCGGATGGCGGCCGCAAGGGATCGAATCCCTTGATCGACAGAATCGCATAAGCAACCCCGATGACACTGAAGTTCCCCTGCAAGGGGGTCCGGTATTCATGTCCGATCAGGGCATCCGGCAATGACGCGTACGGAAAGGCCAGTGCACCGTCCGTCGGAACAGCCATGGCCATCACACTTCCGATCAGTTCCTGCTTTTTGCGCCGATAGGATTCAGCCTTCTGCGCCTCGCCCTTCGCCGCAAAATCATCCGCAAGCCTTTGGTAGGCATTGGCCATCTGAAATGACCACTCCGGCGATACCATGGGCGGGCGCTGAAGCGTCTTTGCCGCGGCATGGTCGACAAAATCGAAACCGGTGACACGCACTTTCATCCCGCCGGACCCGGTCGCATCAACCGTCACGCGGCATTTTTCTTCGACAAATCCGGCCATGTTTTCGGCCAATCCCGGCTCAAACGCATCCAGCGCATCGACGCCGAGCGCCGAAATCCCCCACGCGTGGATGTCCGTGGCAATGGCCTTGTCCGGCGATTTGCGATAACCGCGGTTCCAGCGATGCTCCTTGCGGTTCAAGGCGGCCTTTTCGAGCCAATGGCGGGCCAGGTCCCTTCCTGACTGAAACCGGGCCTCCCCCATCTCGGCCGCGAGCATGCCGAGCAGGGCACTGGAATCGATCGCCACTTCGGTGGCGAAAATCTCCTCGAAGGCAGGCTGGCTCGCGTCGTGGCCAAGATGCTGATCCCCTTCGAAGTTCGCATCTCCCGCGGGTCCGAGCCGTATCCCGCCAAACGTCGGGCTCTTCGGGTCCTTGTCTTGAAGCCGAAGCGCGAAGTCGCCGACCTGTGCTGCAAAGTCTAAATACTTTGCGTCGCCCGTCGCACGGTAGAGATGAAAGGATGCGATTCCCAGCCAGACGTTCGCACCCGAGCGGACCGACCATTCAACGCCGGTTGGAGGCGAAGTGACTCGGACGGCCTCGATCAGCCCGCCCAGCCTCCGAGGCTCCGGACGTGAGAGATAAAAATCGATGACCTTCCGGGCTTCGCCGCTGTCTCCGAGCGCGATGAAAGCCATGGCGGTGACGGCCGCATCATAGGTGATGCACCATTTTTCGAACCGCTTGTCGCCGACATGGCTGTACGGCAGGCCCGTCGTCTCATCCCTGTTTTTCAACAGCCAGTTCCGGAGCTTGGGGATGTCATCGGAGAATGCCGCGTCCTCAGCGTGGGCCAGCAACGGCAAACCCAGGCAAAACAAAAAGATCATCCGAAGAAAATGCGACATTTCACCCGAGGTTAAACTTCATGCCTCTCGGATCAAGACATAATCCTCGATGGAGATCAACCGGTCGGAAAGCTGGTTGAGCGCGTGGCGGACGGACTGGAATTGTTCGCCGAGACAGCCGAGGACGTTTTCCAGCCGGAGTTCGCGGGCAAGCTGATGTTCGGAGGCGGTGAGGTAGTTGGCGCCTCCGACGGTTTCGAAATAATCGAGGTCCGGCGCGCCGCGCCGCTGGGCGCGGTGCGCGATGTGCTCGGGAAAAATGCCGGTGAGAAAAAGCGAGGCGTTGCCGACGTGCGCGCGGATGAAAAAAACGCGCGCGCCGCTCGCTGACTGGAGCGCATGGAGCAACTCGAAAACATAGTTGAATTTCTCCTCCCCGCCCCCCTCGATGCGGTTCAGCCGCGTTTGCATGGAGAACTCGGTGAGCATGCTGGCGACATAGTCCGCCAGGTCACGGTCTTTCAGTCCGGCCTCGACGAGAACGTGCCGGACCAGCACATAAAAATAAAATTGGGGAGAAACCTTCAGGCAGTCATGCCGCTCGAGGAGCGATTTGAAGACTTCGGGCCGGTCCAGGAGCTCGTCCAGCATCGGGCCATCCGCCCCGGGCTCCGCAAGCGACGGGAGGATGGCGGCGAGAAAATCAATGTCTGAAGGTCGCAATGACGAGCGGCAGTTCGCGCGGATCATCTCATTCTCCTGTCGATACGACAAAATAACGGCTAAACGCCTTGGGATCAAGGCGTTTCGGGCCCATGCGCGCAGGAGACGAACCGAAGGTTACAGCCGCTCAGCAATCCGCTCGCCCATTTCGGCTGTTCCAATCTTCCGGCAGCCATCTGAGAAAATATCGGCGGTGCGAAAACCATCCTGAAGCGTTCTTTCGACCGCCTTTTCGATCCGGGAAGCCTCCTTCTCGAGTTTGCAGCTGAAGCGCAGAAGCATCGCAAGCGAAAGAATTTGGGCGATTGGATTGGCGACCCCCTTGCCGGCGATGTCCGGCGCGGTCCCGCCCGCGGGCTCAAACATGCCGAAGGTCCCGTCCGTGAGGCTGGCGCTTGGGAGCATGCCGAGCGAACCGGTGGCGGCTGCGAGCTCGTCGCTGAGGATGTCGCCAAAGAGATTTTCGCAGAGCAGCACGTCGAACTGGCCGGGATTTTTCAGAATCTGCATCGCCGCGTTATCGACGTAGATGAAGTCAAGCGCCACATCGGAATACCCCCGGGCGACGCTCTTGACCACCTCGCGCCAGAGAACGCTGGTTTCCAGGACATTCGCTTTGTCGACGAGCGTCACGCGCTTGCCGCGCTTTTTCGCCGTCTCGAAGGCGACGATGGCGACCCGCTTGATCTCGCTGGTCGTATAAACCATCGTGTCGATCGCCATCTTGCCGCCGCCCTCACGCGACTTCACGGTTTCCTTGGGTTTCCCAAAATAGAGGCCGCCGGTCAGCTCGCGGACCACGAGCACGTTGAAGCCATCCTTCACGGTTTCCGGTTTCAGAGGCGATGAATGAGCGAGCTGCGGGTAGCAGACAGCCGGCCGCAGGTTGGCATACAATCCGAAAAGTTTGCGAAGAGGCAGGAGCGCTCCGCGCTCCGGCTGTTCCTCGCGCGGCAGCTTCTCCCATTTGGGACCGCCAACCGACCCGAAGAGAATCGCGTCGGAGGCGCGGCAGATCTCGATGGTTTTGTCGGGCAGCGCCTTGCCGTGGCGGTCGATGGCGATGCCCCCGACATCCGCCTCAGTGAGCTCGAACTTGTGGACGCAGCTTTTGCCGAGAGCCTCAAGAACGGCAATCGACGCCTTCATCACCTCAGGACCAATGCCGTCGCCCGCAAGAACCGCGATCTTGAATTTTTTCATGGGAAGGGCAGAGGTTAGAAAAATCACAGCCACTGTCGATATGAAAACGCATCGCGGGCCGTTGTTTCTTGTCAAAGCAGCGCGTTTCGGCTAATGTTCACGGAGTTTTTCATGAACCCTTCCGACTCCAACAACTTCTCCGAGAAAACGGCCATCATCGGTTTGACGCGCGAAGGCCTCGCCGCCCTCATCGATCACACACTCGTGCGAGCCGATGTCACCGAGATGGAAATCGACCGGCTCTGCAAGGAGGCGGCGACCTACAAGTTCAAGGCCGTCTGCGTGAATCCCTATTGGGTAACGCGGTGCGCAAAGCACCTCGATACGATGAGGACGCTCGTCTGCAGTACAGTCGGCTTTCCGCTGGGGGCATGCTCCTCGCTTTCAAAGCTGAGCGAAGCCGAGCAGGCGATTGCGGACGGCGCCACGGAACTCGACATGGTGATGAACATCGGCGAGCTGAGGGCCGGTAACTATCGCGAGGTGGTCACGGACATGATCGAGGTCGTCTCCGCGGTCCACAAGAGCGCCAAAGTCAAAGTCATCATCGAGACGTGCCTGCTGACCGACGATGAGAAGAAAAAAGCATGCGAGCTCGTCATGGATGCGGGAGCTCACTTCGTCAAAACCTCCACCGGATTCAACGTCTCCGGCGCCAATGTGCGCGACATCAAGCTGATCAAGGAGACCGTCGGCCCGCGCATCGGCATCAAGGCCAGCAGCGGGATTCATACGCTTGCCGAGGCGAGGGCCCTGCTCGATGCAGGGGCGACCCGCCTTGGATGCACCAAATCGGTTTCGATTCTGGATGAGCTCGAAGACGTGTCGGCGCGCATTTCCTAACCGATCACCGCGGTTTCTCCATGCTGAATGATCATTGGTGGTTCGCCAGGATTGCCCCTCATCCCGCGCCGCAGGGCCTCCGGCTCCAGCTCCGGGTCGTGACCCTGTTTTATCTGTTGATGTATGGAATTCCAGCGGCGGCGGACCTGTTTTTCAGCGGCGGCGTTTATGCAAACACCTTTTCGCCCCCGGAAATGATCTTTGCGCTTTCGAGCAGCGCCGCGCTGCTCGCCCTGTTTTGGTACCTGGCCCGCGCCGAAGGCGGCTCCTGGCGGAATTTCTACAATCCGAAGTTTCTCGCGAATGCGTGGTGCATCCTGCTGGTCCCCTTCGTGCTGGCGCTTTCGCAGTGGGGACTGGACCGCGTCTTCGAATCCTTGCAGAAAAGTTTTCCGGGCCTGGCCCATTTCTGCTCGCCACACGCTGCCGTGATTTCGCCTGTGCCATGGCTCTACTTTCTGCCCACCACGCTCGCCTACGCCATCGCCGAGGAGGCGGTGAGCCGCGGCTATCTGATCACGCGCGTCCGTCAAAGCGGCGCCGGCCTCGAATGCGCCGTCTTTCTCAGCACGCTGGTCTACAGCGCGAACCATGTCGGCTGGGGACTCAATGTCTTTGCGGCGGCGGTTGCCAGCGGTGTTGTCCTTGCCTTGATCTACGCGCGCTGGGGGGGATTGGCCGGTTTCATCCTGGGGCGGATGGTGTGGGAGTGTTCGAACTACTTAAAATGGTGAACGGTAAACCGTTTACCGTTTACCGCAGCACAGGACGTCCCGGTACACGGTGCACCGTTAACGGTCAACACGCCGACGTCAGTCGGTGTCGATCCGGACGGTGTCCTTCATCTTTCGAAAGAACTCGGCGCGGGAGAGGCCCATGGTTTGCGCGGCTTTGGCCACGCGCCAATGGTTGGCGCGCAGGACCTTGAGGACTTCGCGTTTATTGGGCGAGAGGTTTTCCGGGTCAAGGGTGCTGAAGGACTCGAACTGGTGCTCCTTTTCGAGCGAGTCGAGCAGGAGAAAAAGCACCTCGGACTCCTCCACGATCGATTTCATCGAGGCGAGATTGAGCTTTTTGCGCCGCGCTTCGCCGAGGATCTGGTGGACAAAATATTTGAATTCGCGGACGTTTCCCGGCCAGTCATGCCGCTGCATCAGCTTGATCATGTCGGGCGTGAAGTGGATCGACGGCAGGTGTTCGGTCTGACGATAGAGGCGCAGGCAAAAATCGAGGATCTGCGGGATGTCATTCGGGCGGTCCCTCAGCGGCGGCACGCTAAAGTGCAGCCATTTAATCCGCTTCAGCAGCTCGGGATGGAGCACACTCCCCTTCTTGACCAGTTGCGAAAGGTAGCGATTGGAAGCCGAGATCAAGCGAAAACGCGGATACTTGCTTTCAATGTATTCCTGCGGAAGCGGCAGACGTTCGAGCACGCGGTCCTGCATCTCGATCGGAAGGCTCTCGATCTGCTCAAGGAAGAGCGTCCCGCCGGGCGAGCTCTCGTTGTGATAAGTCATCAGGAGGGACTCGGGCCCAAAGAGCGCCTTCTCCAGCACTTCGTTTTGAAGAAAGGAGCAGTTGACCGAACGGAACTCTCCCTGGTAGGTCGGACCCTTGCGATGCATCAGGTGGGCAATCATCGCCTTGCCGGTTCCGATCTCGCCGTCGATCAGCAGCGGAACATTGAAGCGCGAGAGGCTGGTGACGAGCAACTTGACCTCCTGAATCGACTGGCTGTGGCCGATGACCGGCAGCTCGTTCTTGCTGATCTCGGCTACCATCGCGGCGATGCTCGCCGTTTCGGATTTATCCTCGAGCACAATCGTGTCCGGCTCGGGAACCGAGTTCTGACCCAGGCTCGGCACCCAAACAAGATCCGTCGAGCCGATATGCACGATGTCGCCCGGCGCCCAGTGAATGCGGAGGTTCGGCTTGAGAAGCGCCTTCTCGAGATACGTGCCGTTCTGGCTTTCGAGGTCCTTGACGCTCATCTGGCCTTCCTGAAACTGGTATTCGAGGTGGTGGCGGGAGATCGTCAGATCGGGGACGATGACCGAACAGTCATTCTGGCGTCCGATCACTCCCGAAGAACGCTTCAACTGGTACGCTTTGCCGGCGGAGGGGCCACGGATCACAAGTAGATTCAACACGCGGAAACTCTAGCACGTCACCGAAAAATCGCAACACGCCAGCGGCTCTCCGAGGATGTTTTTCGAGGGTTGCCGCGAACCCGATGGAGACTCCCCGAAGCGTTTGCTCCAGCCCGGGACAGACCGGTTGGTCGGGGAGCGCTAAACCGAATCCAATGGCAAGGCTTCGTCGATCAGCATGATCGGGATGTCTTCGCGGATCGGGTAAAGGAACTTGCCATCCTTGCGCACCAACCCGCCTTCGATGCGCTCGGTTACGGCAAGACCACGCCGGTTTTTGGCGGTGCCCCGGGCAATCGCCCGGTTGATCCGCTCGATCAACGCCGCATCAGCGAGGCTAACCTCCTCCTTGGTTTCGGGGCAGCAAAGAATTTCCAATAGCTTCGGATCGATCATGCGGCCCACTTTCTACCCAATGGCATGCCAAAACACAAGCTCCGCCATCGTCTCCTTACCCCTTATGCCTCGCATATTTCTTCCTCTTCCAGTGCTTGATCACATCGGCGCCCTTCACTCCCCGGCCTTTCCTTTTCTGCTTTACGGCTTTGGCTTCGTACCGGACTCCGTCCTGCACGACCTTGAGCCCGGCGCGCTTTTGGAGCTCGGTGATCTGGTCCCGCAGCAGCGCAGCCCTCTCGAACTGCAAATTGTTCGCGGCCTCCTCCATTTCGCTTTCCAACTCAAGGAGGAGCTCCGCCGTGACAAGATCGCCGCCTGTCTCCGCGACGATCGAGGATTCCAGCTCGCGCGCCTCCTCGTAGGTGGCCAAGCTCTCCTCGATCGCGCGTGTCACGCTTTGCGGCGTGATGCCATGCTTCTGGTTATATGACATCTGCCTCGCCCGGCGCTCCTCCGTCACCTCAACCAGCCGCTGGATCGAGCGCGTCCTGATGTCCGCGTAAAGAATCACTTCGCCGTGAATGTGCCGGGCCGCACGACCCGCCGTCTGGATCAGCGACGTCTCCGAGCGAAGGAATCCCTCCTTGTCCGCGTCGAGGATGCCAACGAGGGAGACCTCCGGCAGATCGAGCCCTTCCCTCAACAGGTTGATCCCGACCAACACGTCGAAGTCGGCCTTGCGCAGGGCCCGGAGGATTTCCACGCGCTCGATCGCGTCGATCTCCGAATGCAGGTAGCGAACCTTCAAGCCAACCTCCTGCAAATAATCGGCCAGGTCTTCGGCTGTTTTCTTCGTCAGCGTTGTGATCAGCACCCTTTCCTTCTTTTCGACGCGGCGCCGGCACTGCTCGACGATGTCGTCGATCTGGCCTTTCAGCGGCTTGATCGTCACGGCCGGATCAACCAGGCCGGTGGGCCGGATAACCTGGTCCGCCACGACGGCGGAGAGCTCCAGCTCGTACTCGGCCGGGGTTGCGGAAACAAAAAGGATCTGGCGCTGGCGTTCCAGGAACTCGTCGAAGTTCAGCGGACGGTTGTCGAGCGCCGACGGCAGGCGAAAGCCATGCTCCACGAGAACCGTTTTGCGCGACCGGTCGCCCGCGTACATCCCGCGCAGCTGCGGCACCGTCGCGTGGGATTCGTCGATGATCGTCAGAAAATCCTTCGGAAAGAAATCAAGCAATGTATACGGGGGCGTGCCGGCGGCACGGGCGGAGATATGCCGCGAATAGTTTTCGATCCCGCTGCAGTAGCCGACCTCCTGCATCATCTCAATATCAAAGGTGGTGCGCATCTTCAGCCGTTGCGCCTCGAGCAGCTTGTTCTGCCCTTCAAACCACTGGAGCCGTTCTTCAAGCTCAATCTTGATCATCTCAACCGCCCTTTTCATTTTTTCGTAAGGCGTCACGAATTGTTTGGCGGGAAAAATGATGCCGCGATCGCGTTCGGCGATCCGGTCCCCCGTCAGAAGGTCAAACTCGGTGATCCGGTCGATCCGGTCGCCGAAAAGCTCGATCCGAAGGCCATCCTCACCGTTGGCCGGCACCACCTCCACCACGTCGCCCCGGACACGGAACCGGCTTCGGCCCAGCTCAAGGTCGTTGCGGTTGTACTGCATGTCGACCAGCTTTGTGAGAATCTGGTCGCGCCCCACCTCGTCCCCCACCTTGAACTCGAAGAGCAGTTCCTTGTAGTCGCCCGGCGAACCGTGTCCGTAGATGCAGGAGACGCTCGCCACCACGATCACGTCATCCCGCGTCATCAGGGCGCTCGTCGCCGACATCCGCAGACGCTCGATCTCCTCGTTGATGGATGAATCCTTCTCGATATAAGTATCCGTACGTGGGATATAGGCCTCGGGCTGGTAAAAATCAAAGTAACTGACGAAGTACTCCACCGCGCTGTTCGGGAAAAAATTCCTGAACTCCGCGTAAAGTTGGGCGGCGAGCGTCTTGTTATGCGAGATGACGAGGGTCGGCCGGTTGATTTGCGCGATCATGTTCGCCATGCTGAAGGTCTTGCCTGAGCCGGTCACGCCGCGCAGGGTCTGGAAGCGAGCCCCCCTTCGAACCGAGTTGGTCAGCATCTCGATCGCCTGCGGCTGATCGCCGGCTGGCCGGTTGGTTGAAGTAAACTGGAAAGGCAT
>JAHFSZ010000012.1:0-17387 GCA_023265515.1 Verrucomicrobiota bacterium | reverse complement strand
CTCGCGATTTGCGGCGACTTTGCGTAAAGTGACGCAACTTCTATGGCGAGTGACGATTGGCATTATGTCAGAAACGGCAAAAGTTACCCACCAGTCCCCTGGAACGTGCTGGTTCAGATGGCGCGTGCCGGCAAACTTTCCTCCAACGACCAGATCTGGAACGAAAGCCTCCCACGCTGGGTTTCGGCCAGTTCAATCGAGGGCCTGATCCCCGTCCGGCCCGTCAATCCCTATCGTGATGCGCCTGAACCTGCTGATGACGCCGGACCTCCCCGAAAATCGTGGCTCGGCATGGTCTCCCTGATGATGGGCATTTTCTTCTGTGTGGTGGAAATGGTGATGATCGCCACCGCCGGGATCCTGGAGTCAAGACCCGGAGGCCTCCCAGAGCAGTCGCCCGAAACGGCCCTTCTCGGGTTAATGCTCCTTGGGGGCGGAGGGGGTGCGTTTTGCGGCGCCATCCTCGGTCTCATCGCGATGTTTCAGCGCGCCGGCAACAAGATCGCCGCCGCCTTCGGCATTGCGCTCAATGGGATGTGCGTGGTGGGCGTGGTGGTTCTGATGGTGGTCGGATTGATGATCAGCAAGTGATCTTGCGCCGATAAACTTCGGATTTCAGATCGACGCTTATCGTGACAAGCCTTCAATCATCTCGAGCCAGCAGTGGAGAACAAAAGTATGAATCTCCTGAACGCGCGCCGTGCTTTCGCTCGGCACAAGAATTTCGTGATGAGACTTGCCGCGCAACCTGCCGCCGCCCTTGCCCAATAGAGCGATGGTGGTGATGCCTTTCTTCCGGGCGGCGCGGATCGCGCGCATGAGGTTCGGTGAATTGCCGCTCGTCGTGAACAGAACCAGCACGTCGCCGCGGCAGCCCAGCCCCTCGACCTGTCTTGAGAACACCTGCTCGTAGCCGAAATCGTTGGCGATGCAGGTGAGCAGCGTCCCATCGGCGCTCAGCGCAATCGCGGGAAGCGACTTGCGGTTGGACTTGAATCGGCCAACCAACTCCTCAGCCAGATGCATCGCATCCGCCGCACTCCCGCCATTGCCCGCCGTCAGGACCTTGCCACCCTTGCGAAGCCGCTCGGCGATCAAGAGCCCTGTCCTGGTGATGGATGGCACAAGACGGCGCATCAAAGCCATCGCAGCCTCAGCCTCGGACAGCATCCGGGAAACCAGTTGGTTTTTGCTCATGTGTTTGCTAATGGCTAATTGGTTTTCAACCAATCCGCAAGAAGTTATCAAGAGAGTTTGGTATTATGGTGTTTAACTGGCCTTGAGGGTTCCTATACGCTCTACGCCACACGCTAAACGCTAACCATGAGAATCCTGGACAAATATTTCCTGAAGGAGTTTCTCCGCCCGCTCTTTTACTGCGTGGGCGCGTTTCTTCTCTGCTGGATCGTCTACGATCTGTTGAACAACTTCACCGACTTTTTAGAGTCGCGCGATTTCATGGGTATGCTGAAATATTACATTGTCATCCTGCCGGCGTGGCTGGTCCAGATCATGCCGATCACCCTTCTACTCGCCCTGCTCTACACGCTCGCAGACCTTTCCAAGAGCGGCGAGCTGATCGCGATGCGCGCGACGGGCATGGACCTCTACCGGTTGATGATCCCCATTTTTATCATCGCGGCGGTGGTCACGGGGCTGATGCTGGTTCTCAACGTCACCTGGGCGCCTCGCGCCCAGATGCTGGCCAACGAGCAGAAACAAACGCTTCGTAAGGAGGATAAATCGTCGAAGGGCGAGAGCATCAACGTTTTCTATAAAAGTCTGCAATCCGACCGGTCCTGGTACATCGAGCGATTCAATTTCGATTCGTCGCGGGCCTTCAACGTCGATATGGTGGAGTCCGACCGGACCGGGCACGATCTGAAGAAATACGTCGCAAGCCGGGGCGAATTCCGGGACGGCCACTGGAAGTTTTACGACGTCCTGGTTTATGACATGCAGAAGAAGGAAAACGACCCCGGCAGCACGCAGATGCTGGCGGAGCTAGACCTGCCGGACTGCAAGGACAGCCCGGAGAAGTTCAAGATGAAGATCCAGCGGCCCAGCCGGATGAGTTCGCGCGAGCTGATGCTTTCGCTCAACCTCGACAAGACCATGCCGCGCCAGCGCCGGGCCCAGTACTTGACAGAACTCTATCACCGCTTCGCGTTTCCGTTCTCCAACCTCGTTGTGATCCTCATCGGCATCCCGTTTGGGATCACGCCGCACCGTCGCAGCAGTTTCCTGGCGATCACCAACGCGCTGCTGATCTTCTTCAGCTATCAGCTGACGAGCCAGTTCTTCATGATCCTCGGCAACAACGCCCAAATCCCGGCACTCGTCGCCAGCTGGCTCCCGAACATTGCGTTCGGAGCTTTGGGGATCTATTTAATCCGGTCCATCCGCTAAAAAAACGCCGCGATTTTGAGTTGCAAAAACCGCCCACCTGCCGCAGGACAACTCGGATGAGGAAAATTGCCCTTCTCTTCCCCGGGCAAGGGGCACAGTCCGTCGGAATGGGCAGGGCCCTTGCCGCCGAGCGGCCTGAAGCCCGCGAGTTTTTCGACCGGGCCAATGACATCCTGGGCCTCGATCTGAAAAAAATCTGCTTTGAGGGACCGGCGGAGGAACTGACCAAGACCTCCTGGTGCCAGCCTGCGATTTTCACGCACAGCCTGGCTGCGCTCGCAGTCCTGGAAAATGAATTTCCTAATTTCCGATTCCAAGCCTGCGCGGGGTTGAGCCTGGGCGAGTTCAGCGCCCTCTCGGCTGCCGGGATCCTTGAGTTCGAGGACGGGCTCAAGACCGTCCACCGTCGCGGCGTCCTGATGCAGGAGGCGTGTGAGTCGACACAAGGCGCGATGGCCGCCATTCTTGGCGGGGAGCCGGGCATGATCGAACAGGTTTGCCGCGAAACCGGCGTCCAAGTCGCCAACTTGAACGGCGCAGGCCAGGTTGTCATCTCCGGGGGGAAGGTGAAAATCGAAAAGGCCGCCGCGATGGCGAAGGAGCGCGGCGCCCGCAAAGCCGCCCTTTTGCAGGTGGCCGGCGCCTATCACTCGAAACTGATGCAGCCGGCGGCCCACCAACTCGCGACATGGCTGGGCCCCGTTCAACTGAAAAAATCGGAAATTACCGTGCTCGCCAACGTGACCGCCAGGCCTCATGAGTTCGATAGGATCAAGGACCGGCTCGTCGAGCAGGTGACGGGCACGGTTCGCTGGGAGGATTCGGTGCGCTGGCTGATCGCCGACGGATTCAAACATTTCATCGAGGCCGGGCCCGGCGAGATCCTCGCGGGCCTGATGAAGCGGATTGATCCGGCGGCAAAAACCGTCAGCTTCGGCAAACTCGGGGATCTGGAAAAGGTTCGCGACTTTCTCGCGGAGCCCGTCGCCGCATAAAGGAAAACACCTATGAACATTTCACTTGAGGGAAAAGTCGCCGTCGTCACCGGCGCCGGACGCGGGATCGGCCAGTCCATCGCGCTCGCGCTCGCACAGGCCGGGGCCGGCATCGCGTGCGTCAGCCTGACGGAAAAAAACGCGAAGGAGACAGCCGAGCGCATCACCGCTGCCGGGCGCAAGGCAAAGGCATATGCCGTGGACGTTGCCGACGGCGGCGCGGTGGAAACAACCGCCCTCCAGATTGTGGCTGATTTCGGCAAGGTCGACATCCTCGTCAACAACGCCGGAACCAACAAGGACGGCCTGATCATGCGGATGCCGGATGGCGACTGGGACGCCGTTCTCAATGTCAATTTGAAGGGCGCGTTTTTCTGGACCAAGGCGCTCTGCCGTCATCTCATCAAACAGCGCAGCGGCAAGATCATCAATATCAGCTCCGTGATCGGCTTGATAGGCAACGCCGGGCAGGCCAACTACGCCGCGTCAAAGGCGGGGCTGATCGGATTCACCAAATCCATCGCTCGCGAATTCGCTTCCAGGAATATTCATTGCAACGCGATTGCCCCGGGATTCATCGAAACCGACATGACCGGTTCGCTGAACGACGAACAGAAGGCCGCGATTCTCAAGCAGGTCCCGTTGGCCCGTTTTGGCAAGCCTGAGAATGTTTCAGACCTGGCGGTTTTTCTGGCCTCGAGCCGAGCCGACTATATCACCGGGCAGGTCCTGACGGTGGATGGTGGGATGGTGATGTAGGGGGCCGAAGAATAAGGGGAGAAAAAACGTTGATTAAGAGTTGACAACATTTCGATCTGAGGTCAAAAGCCCCCTCAGTTATTCATCAAGGAAGATCAAGGAGAACCGAGTTTATGGCAGAAAAAACGATCGAAGATAAGACGCGTGAAATCATCGTCGAACAGCTGGGAGTGAATCCAGAGCAGGTCACTCCAAACGCCCGCTTCATTGAGGACCTGGGAGCGGATTCGCTCGATACGGTTGAGCTCGTGATGGCCTTTGAAGAAGAGTTTGGTGTCGAGGTTCCGGACGAGGAGGCTGAAAAGCTTTTGACTGTCGGCGACGTCGTGCGCTACGTCGAAGAAAAGCAGACCAGCTAATCTGCTGCGTTTTTTCCGGAACGCGGAAGCCCTCCTTGAAGGCTTTCGCGTTCTTTTTTTTCCATGGCAAACGGTGGAAAATGACGAAAATGGATCCAAACACCAGACGCATCGTGGTGACTGGCATGGGGGTTTGCACCTCTCTTGGCGCCGGGCTGGATGAATTTTGGCAAAACATCATCTCTGGAAAATCCGGCATCTCGCGGATCGAGGCCTTCGACACCACCGATTACCCGTGCCGAATCGCCGGCGAGATCAAGCACTTCAATCCTGTCGAGCACTTCAAGAACCCCAAGGATGCGCGGCGCACCGATCGATTCACTCAGTTTGCCATGGCGGCCTCCAACAGCGCCATCCGGGACGCTGGACTGGATTTCGAGCGGCTCGACCGCGACCGCATCGGCGTGATGATCGGCTCGGGCATCGGTGGCCTGCTCACGATCGAGGACCAGCACACGGTCCTGATGACCAAGGGGCCAAAACGGATCTCACCTTTCATGATTCCGATGCTGATCATCAACATGGCCTCGGGCATGGTCTCCATGGCTTACAATCTGCGCGGCCCGAACATCGCCCATGTTTCGGCCTGCACGACATCGGCGCACGCCATTGGCGAAGCATTCCGTAACATCAAGTGGGGCGATTCCGACATCATGGTCTGCGGCGGCAGCGAATCGCCGATCACCAAGCTGAGCCTGAGCGGCTTCGGAAACATGCAGGCTCTCAGCGGGCGCAACGACGATCCGGCCAGGGCGAGCCGGCCATTCGATGCCGACCGCGACGGTTTTGTCATGGCCGAAGGCGCGGGAATCCTGATTCTGGAGGAGCTCGAGCATGCGAAGAAGCGCGGTGCCAGGGTCTACTGCGAGATTGCCGGTTACGGTCTTTCCGCGGATGCCCACCATATGAGCGCACCGGATCCGCAAGGCCGTGGGGCCGCCCGGTCCATGCGGCTGGCGCTCGATGCGGCCGGCGTGCGACCCGAAGAGGTTGATTACATCAACGCCCACGGCACGTCGACCCCGCAAGGCGACATCTGTGAAACGATGGCGATCAAGGCGGTCTTCGGCGACCACGCCAAAAAGCTGATGGTCAGCTCCACCAAGTCGATGACCGGCCACCTGCTGGGCGCGGCCGGGGCGGTCGAGATGGTCATCTGCGCCAAAACGCTTGAAAATGATCGGGTTCCACCGACGATCAATCTGAACAACCCGGATCCCCTCTGCGACCTGGACTATGTTCCCCACACCGCCCGGGAGGCTGAAATCAACGTCATCGTCACGAATTCATTCGGTTTCGGCGGACATAATGCCACCCTAGTTGCGAAAAAGTTCAATTAGTGCGATTTTTTGTTGATCTCGCTGGCCGGCCCGTTTAAGAACCCCCCCTCGCAATGAGAAGCAAGCTGAGAACATGAAAGCAGAAATCCATCCCGAGTACTTCGAGACGACGATCACCTGCGCCTGTGGGGCGATATTCAAGACCCGTTCCACACGCAAGAATCTTCGCGTCGGGATTTGCTCGCAGTGCCATCCCTTTTTCACCGGCCAGCAGAAGTTTATCGATACCGCCGGACGCGTCGAGCGCTTCCAGCGCCGCTACGCGAAGAAGTAGCTTTCCTCTTTCCTCATCTGCAAAGTTCCCCCATCAACGGGAGGAATCGTTTGCCATCTTGTCATCATGAACCGAATCCAGAACTCAGAACTCAGAACTCAGAATAATTCCCGGCGCTTCGCGCCGGCATTTTTTATTCTGGATCCTGGGTTCTGGGTTCTGGGTTCTTAAAAAAATGAATCTACTCGATCACCAATCCCGTTTTGAAAAAAGGTTCACCGAACTCGAAAAGGAGTTCAACGACCCGAATCTTTTTTCCAATCAAAAAAAGTTCCAAGAGATCGCCCGCGAACACGCACGGCTCAAGAAGCTGATCAGCCAGTTTCAGGAATACAGCAAGGTCCTCGAAAATGAGGCCGGCAGCCAAAAGCTGATCGCCGAAGCCAGGGATGATCCAGCCATGCTCGAGCTGGCCCAGGCCGACCTGAAGGAGATTGAAGCCAAAAAGGCGGGGCTGGAGCTTGATCTGAAAGCTGCGATCCTGCCTCCGGACGAGAATGACAGCCGCAATGCCGTGCTGGAGATCCGCGCCGGCGCCGGCGGCGACGAGGCGGCTTTGTTCGCCGGCGACCTGTTCCGGATGTACAGCCGCTTTGCGGAGCGGAACGGCTGGAAGATCGAAGTGTTGTCGACCAGCCCCGCCGAGCGGGGGGGATTCAAGGAGGTGATCGCCGTGATCGAAGGAGAAAATGTCTTCCGCCATCTGCGCTATGAGAGCGGCGTCCACCGGGTCCAGCGCGTCCCGGCCACCGAAGCCAGCGGCCGGATTCACACATCCACCGCCACCGTCGCGATCATGCCGGAGGCCGAGGAGGTCGACATCGAGATCCGGCCCGAGGATCTTGAAATCACCGTCTGCCGCGCCTCCGGACCCGGCGGCCAGGGCGTCAATACCACCGATTCGGCAGTCCAGATGCACCACAAACCGACCGGCATCATCATCCGCTGCGCCGATGAACGTTCGCAATTGAAAAACAAGAACAAGGCGATGCGTGTTCTGAGAACGCGTCTTTTGGAAGCCAAACAGCAGGAGCAGGCGGCCAAGCATTCCCAGCAGCGGCGATCGCAGATCGGCACGGGCGACCGGAGCGAGAAAATCCGGACCTACAACTTCAAGGAAAACCGGATCTCCGACCACCGGATCAACCTCAACCTCTACAATCTGACCGGTTTGCTCGACGGCGACATCCACGGGTTGATCCAAACGCTGATGACCAGGGACTACGAAGCGCAAATCGCGAAACTGGAACAGGGTTAAAGGGACGTCGAATGAAAAAGACCGCCGCCTTCAGACCTGGCATTCTATTTGCCATCGTCCTGCTGGCGTTCACGGCCGTTCTGACCGCGGAGCCTTTTACCTGCACCAAGAACGTCACCGCCTATGATCCGTCGGATCCATCCAAGGCAATCGGCCGGTTTGTCACCGGAACGAAAATTGAAATCGGCCAGGCCGCCGCGACACCCGGCTATCATCAGGTCACCTTTCTGGCACCGAGCGGAGCTTTCGTGGCCGCTGTATGCCGCGACGAAGAGATCGGCAAGGCCCCGCCTCCCGCAGAAGCACCTCCTGCCGGCAGCCCCGCGGCGGGCGGCGGCGGGTTTGTTTCGACACCGGCCGCTCCACAGCTCGCCCAATCTGGAACACCGCCGCCTGAAACACCCGCCGCACCCGCCACGGCGAAGCCTTCAGGCGGAGCAGGACCCCCGCTGCGCGTTCTTTTTGTCGGAAACAGCTTCACGCAGTGGCACGGCATTCCCTGGGTGGTCAAACAACTGGCGGCCGCGGCCAATGAGTCTCGCGTTTTCGAAACCGATCTGGTTCAAAAGGGCTCCTACACACTTGAGCAGCACTGGAACGACGGCGTAGCGGGGAAAAAAATCGCCGACGGTCGTTGGGACTATGTGGTTCTTCAGGGTCAAAGCAGCGAAGCCATTGATGGCCTGAGCGCGATGCAGCATTATGCGGATCTCTTCGAATCCAAAATCCGAAAAGCCGGCGCCAAGCCCGTCCTGTACATGACCTGGGCTGACCGCGACAAGCTCAGGAACCAGGGCGCCATCGCGCGCGGTTACCAGAGCACCGCGAGGAAAATCAAAGCGATTCTCGCTCCGGTGGGACTGGCATGGGAAAAAATTTGCCAGGAGAAGCCTCTCATCAATCTTTATGACGGCGACGGCCATCATCCCAGCCCGGCCGGAGGCTATTTGGTCGCGTGCGTGTTCTACTCGGTATTTTATGGAAAAAGCCCGGAAGGCTTGCCGCACCACCTCAAGACCCCTGAAGATCCAAACAAAGTCTTGATCAGCATCATTCCGTCGGAAGCCAAACGCCTCCAGCGGATCGCATGGGAGACGGTCCAGGAAAACAAAAAGTGAGTTCGATTCTTTTGCCCGAAGCCTTCCACTCACCGCTGTTCTATCTCGCCGCCGTCACGCTCTTCTTCGTCATCAGCGCAGGCCTGGAGCTGGCCCTCGGCAACCGGAAAGTGGGGCGGCTCAAAGATGTCGCGCGCGCTGCAGGGCCGGATCTGCCGGGCGTGTCCCTGATCGTCGCGGCTCGCAACGAGGAACGGAACATCGAGCAGGCCCTTCGGTCGCTCCTGGCTCAGGACTATCCGAGACTCGAAATCGTGGTCGTCGACGACCGCTCCACCGACACGACCGCCGCGATCCTCGACGGGATGAGCCACGAACATACCCGGCTTAAGATCATCCACCTGAAGGAACTGCCCCACGGCTGGCTCGGCAAATGCCGCGCCTTGCAATCCGGCAGCGAGTGCGCCTCGGGCGACTGGCTGATTTTCGCCGATGCGGACATCGTGATGGAGCCCACTGTCGTCAGCCGCGCCGTGGCCTTCGCCATCCAACGGAAGATCGATCATCTGCCCATCGCACCGGTCATCCGACTGTCAGGATTTCTCACCAATTGCTTCGCGGGTTTCTTCGGAGCGGTTTTCAACGCCCATTACAAGCCGTGGAAGGTGGGCGATCCGAAGAGCCGCTATTTTATCGGCATCGGGGCATTCAACATGATCCGCGCCGACGTCTACCGAAGAATCGGCCGCCACCGGCCGATCGCGATGCGTCCCGACGACGATGTGATGCTCGGCAAGCTTGTCAAAAAGAACGGCTTCCGCCAGGAAATCCTTTTCGCGGATGATCTGATGAGCGTTGAATGGTACTCCTCGTTTCGCGAAATGGTCGGCGGCCTGATGAAAAATTCGTTCGCAGGCGCCGGTTACAGCGTTTCGTTCGTTGTCTTGGCCACCATCCTCCAGCTCGCGACCAGCCTCTGGCCTTTTACGGCGCTCTTTTTCACTTCCGGCACGGTCTGGCTCCTGAATGCAGCCATCGTCCTGGCACTCTTGACCGTCGCCGCGGATTCCGCGAAATACTTCGGCCTGAAGTTCTGGGCCGGGCTCGCCTACCCGATCGGAAACCTGCTCTTTCTTTACATCATCTGGCGCGCCACGTTCCTCACGCTGATCCACGACGGCATCGACTGGCGCGGGACGCATTATTCATTGAAGGAATTGAAGGCAAATAAGGTTTGAAAGGCGCTGTCGGCCCTCAGCAGTCGGCAGTCAGAAAATCGCTCGTGATTCGTGAACAGCCGAGTGCCGACAGCCAATCGCCGAACGCCGTTAAGGCATGTACTTCGGAAAAACCTCGACCACTTGATCGATGACGATCGCAAAATTCAACCCCTGCGCAGGAGTCCCCCCCGCCCCGCCGATGATCTTGAACGTATTGACACCGATGACTTCGCCCTGGGCGTTGAAGAGCGGGCCGCCGCTGTTGCCTGGGTTCATCGCCGCGTCGGTCTGGATCACTTTCTTTTCGCCTATCTGCCGGAACTGGCTGACGATGCCCTGTGTCACGCTTTGCTCCAATCCTTCCGGAGCGCCGATGGCGACCACGCTGTCGCCGATCTGAAGCTCGCTGGCGCGGCCCAGCTGGACCGGCCGAAACACATCGCCGGATTGAATTTGGACGACCGCCAGGTCCATGTCCTCCCGCTTCTCAAGCACGCGGCCCTCAAGCTCATTCGGCAGATCCGATGAATCCTTGCTGTACCAACGGATAGTGACGTTGGGCTGATCGCCCACCACGTGCGAATTGGTGATGACGATTCCATCCTCTCTTACGATAAATCCACTGCCGAGGGTGTTGCCCGCGCGGATCAACACCACGCTGGCGCGCACCTGCTGGACCAGCTCGGACGTCGAGCGGGCCGTCAGCATCACGGGCCGCACTTCCCCGTTGATGTCGAACGCCTGCCGGAGCTGCTCAGCCTCCTGCGTCCGGCCCGCCAGCTCGTAAAATGCGATCGCTTGCCGGTATTTCTTGTTCTCCTGGTAGCTTTGGGCGATCTGGATGGCCGTCTCTCTCGTCTCCCGGTCCGCATTGATCTGCTGGTAGATTTTCAGCGCGCCAATCGGATCTCCCGACCGGGCCATGGATTCGGCGACCGCAATCTGCTCGCCCCGGTTTTTCTGCGTCAGCCTGAATCGCTCAAGCTCGGCCTTCAAACCCGTGTCGAGCGGATTGGCGCGGGCCAGCTTTTCCATGACGGCAATGGCGCCTGCGTAGTCCTGGCCGGCGGCCAGCTTCGCGGCCCTGCCCTTCTGCTCCCGGTACGCCTCGAAATCCTTTTCGTATTTCCTCCACAAGTCGGCCGCGTCCGGATTTTTCACCCAGAGATCAAGCGCCGATCTTGCCGCAAAGCCGGCGGCGACCGGATTGCCGCTTCCATACTGTTTCGCCACCTCGACCTGCTGCATCGATTGTTTTTTCTGCTGGTCGATCTGGTGGAGTGAATCGGCGATCTGCGGCACGAATGAGGCGAATTTCGGGTCCAACTTCGCCTTCTCCAGTGCCTGCCGGTATTTCGCCGCCGCGCCGTCCAGTTCCCGATCTCCGATCCAGAGTTGATTGGCCTCCTCAATCGGTCCGACGACGGGGGCACAACGGCGCTCAACTTCGTCCATCAAGCTTCGGGCAGCCCGGTCATGGCGATGGGTGGAAAGCTGCAACTCCAGCCGCGCCTGTGCCCCAAAATAGTCCCCCTCCTCCAGCATCTGCACGGCCTCCTGCGCGGCGGCCTTCGCACGCTCCAACTTCCGCCCGGCTTCCCTGAATTCGTTGAGTTCGTCGACCGACTTGACAGTCGGCTGGTCATGCATCGTGACCCACGCGTTCAGACCGGCCGCGGTCGCGAAGTCGCCGCTGTCGAGGGCGCGCCTCGCGGCTTCATACACTTTTTCCCAAAAGCGGCTTTTTGCCTCCGGCGAACCGGCCTTCTCCAGCTCTTTCCAGCTTTGGACCTGCTGGAGGACGTTTTTATAAAGGATGGTCCGGCGGTCCTGCCGTATGGCGGTCTCGATCTTCTTCTGAGCCGCGCCCAAATCGCCGTTGACCAAGGCATCCAGGCCGTCGCGATAAAACTGCTCGGCGATCTGGATCTCTGCAGGGAGCGGGCACACAAGAAAACTGAAGGCAAAAGCGGCAGCAAGGAGAGTTCGCGATTGCATAGGAAACAACGTAACTATACGTATTTTCGATGAAAACGCCAGAGATCGCAATGCCAGACCTCCGAAACATATGACCATTCTTGAACTCATCCAAAAGACCGCCGTTTTCTTCGAGAAGAAGGGGATCGATGAACCCCGCCTCCAGATCGAGCTTCTTCTCGCCCACGCCCTCGGCATCAAACGTCTCCAGCTCTACCTGCAATTCGAGCGCGAGCTCACGGACAAGGAACTTGACCCACTCCGGGAGATGGTCCGGCGGCGCTCCGAGCGCGAGCCGCTTCAGTACATTCTTCACACAACGGAATTCTTCGGGCTCGAGTTCAAAACGGACCGGCGCGCGCTTATCCCCCGGCGTGAGACCGAACACCTGATCGAGACGGCGCTCGGTTTTTTTCCGGACAAAAGCGTTTCCCTGAATGCAATCGACCTGGGTACCGGCACCGGCATTCTCGCCATTACGCTGGCCATCCATCTGCCCAACAGCCGGTGGGTGGCCGCCGATACGTCCCCCGAAACTCTTTCTCTGGCGCGAGAAAACGCGCAGCGCCACGGGGTCACCCCCCGGATTCGCTGGACGGAAGGATCGTGGTGGGACGGCGTCGCCGCATCGGAGAGATTCGACTTGATCGTCTCCAACCCGCCCTACATCAAGACGGCCGACATTCAAAATCTCCTGCCGGAACTCCTGCAACACGAACCCTTGCAGGCCCTTGAAGCGGGTATCGACGGCCTGGACGCCTACCGGGCCATCCTCGAAAAAGCCAGGAACCACGCGAATCCGGGAGCCCGGCTTGCGATGGAGATCGGCTTCGACCAGGCCCCGAGTTTGCGCGAGCTGCTCGCGAGGCACGGCTGGAAGCTCGAGGCCTGCGTCAAGGACCTGCAAGGGCATGATCGGGTGGTCGGGGCTTCTTTGGCATAGAGGCTATCCCATGCCAGAATTCAGAACCCAGAACTCAGGAGTCAGAATAACACGCGGCCTTTGGCCGCCATTTTCTTCTGGATTCTGGATTCTGACTCCTGAATTCTAACCCTTCCTGCGAGGAAAAATAGAGCCGATCATGGAAGTCGATTTGTGGAACGAATAATCATAGAAGGAGGCATTCCGCTCCACGGCACCGTCCAGGCTGGCGGCTCCAAAAACGCCGCCTTGCCAATCCTCGCCGCAACTCTTCTGACGGCCGAGTCTTGCACGATCTCGAACGTTCCCGACGTGAGCGACGTCCAATTCATGGTGAAGATCCTCCAGCACCTCGGGGCGCACGCTGAGCCGCTTGACAAAAACACTGTCCGCGTCGAGGCCCGAAACATCCGCGATGAAGCCCCCTATGATCTCGTGCGCAAGATGCGCGCCTCCGTCGTGCTGCTCGGCCCTCTGCTCGGCCGGCTCAAATCGTGCAAGGTTTCCGTTCCCGGCGGATGCGTTATCGGGCCGCGGCCGATCGATCTCCATGTCGAGGGCCTGAACAAACTCGGCGCGCACTTCACGCTGGAGGAAGGCAACATTGTCTCTCACACGCAGGAACTGACCGGCACCGTTATCGATCTGAAGAGCAAGTTCGGAAGCACGGTCCTCGGCACGGAAAACGTCATCATGGCGGCCACGGTCGCCAAGGGTGTCACCATCATCAAGCACGCTGCGCAGGAGCCGGAAGTGGTCGACCTCGCCTCGTTCCTCGAAAAGATGGGGGCAAAAATCTCCGGGGCGGGGACCCCGACGATCAGGATCGAGGGCGTCAGGGCCCTCCATGGTTGCGAGCATCGCATCATCTGCGACCGGATCGAGGCAGGCACTTTCATGACCGCGGCCGCGATCACCGGCGGCAACATCCTGGTCCGCGGCTGCGATCCAGTTCACCTTCACGCCCTGATCGAAAAGCTCGAAAAAATGGGGCTTAATATTCACTGGGAAAAGTATGATATCCGGGTTCAGGTTGACCAGCCCCTGCGCGGCACCAAGGTGGTCACCGAGCCGTATCCCGGATTTCCCACCGACATGCAGGCTCAGCTGATGGCCGTCATGAGTCTCGGCGAAAAATCAAGCACGGTCATCGAGAAGGTTTTCCCCGAACGCTTCATGCACGCCGCGGAGCTCGTCCGGATGGGGGCAAAAATCCAGGTTCGTGGTGACACGGCGCACATCGACGGCGTCAAGCAACTGAGCGGGGCGCATGTCATGGCTTCGGATCTGCGGGCTTCAGCGGCGCTGGTCATCGCCGGCCTTGCGGCCCATGGCCAGACGACCATCCACCGCGTCTATCATATTGACCGCGGATACGAGAACATCGACGAGAAGCTCCGAAGTCTGGGAGCCAGGATTTGGCGGGAAAGAGACGCCTAAGCCATTAGGATTCGTGGATATGGATGTGATGAGGCCGCGGGTCCGAAGTTTCGATGGTCTCCGCAGCACTGGTTGGCGGGCCGAAGAAGACCTTCAACTCGTCCTCGAAGATCGTCGCCAGCGTCGCTGTGGTCCTCAGATAGAGGACCGACGCGGATGAACTCTCGGCGGCGTATTTGTAGATGCGAATATTGAACGGGACTCGCCGGCCGCGAAAAGTCACCATCGAAGGGACCTCTCGCGTATCTTCCAAGACCATCGAGTCCACCATGTGGATCAACCGCTGAATTTGCTCACCGCTGAAATCCTCCTTGATATGAGGCACCAGCCTCCAAAGGAACAGGCCGAGTTGGTCTGGATAGAAGCCCGCCGAAACCTCCTTCTCATCGTGAAACGAGACAAGTTGAGGTCTCTTGTCTGGTTCGTCCTGCGGCGATGAGATTTCCGCATCCAGCATGTCAACCATTTTATGCAACGCCCTCGCGTGCGCAACTCAAACTGCAAATCTCCACTTGTAACATATTAGTAAAACTTATCACTGGGATCGCTGTGATTTTTCGCGGTAAACTTAGGCTGCAGCTCACCCCGGGAACAGTTTTGAGGTTGTCAGCCCGGTGGAATTGAGGTTCTTTGGACGCCCCATGTTCGAAACGCTCACCGGCAAACTTCAGGAGGTGTTCAAAAACCTTCGCGGCTACGGCAAACTGAGCGAGGCCAACATCGCGGATGCGCTTCGCGAGGTGCGCATCGCCCTGCTCGAGGCCGACGTCAACTACGACGTCGCCAAAAATTGGATCGATGACATCCAGGTCAAAGCGCTCGGCGCCAACGTCACCAAGACCGTTTCACCGGGCCAGCAGATCATCAAGATCCTCCATGACGAACTCGTCCGGCTGCTCGGCTCGGCCGAATCGTCGCTCCAGCTTTCCGGATCGCCGGCTCGAATTTTGCTTGTGGGGCTCAATGGCTCAGGCAAGACCACGACCGCGGCCAAGCTCGGCCTCTGGCTCAAATCGAAGGGCCGCAGCCCGATGCTTGTCGCATGCGATGTCTACCGCCCCGCCGCTGTGGAACAGCTCCAAACGCTCGGCAGACAGGTCGAGGTGCCCGTCTTTGCCCAACCTGGCGAGCTCAACGTCCCCCGCATTGCCGAGCAGGCAGTCCGCCTGGCCGAGATCCAAAATCGGAATGTTTTGATCTTCGACACCGCAGGCCGGCACCAGATCGACGAGCCGCTGATGCAGGAACTGGTTGAACTCAAGAAGGTGGTGCGGCCGCAGGAGATTCTGCTCGTGGCCGACGCGGCCACGGGCCAGGAGGCGGCCAACGTCGCCGGTCGATTTCACGAGAAACTCGATTTGACCGGGTTCATTTTGAGCCGGATGGATGGTGACACGCGCGGCGGCGCGGCGCTTTCGATGAACCGGCTGACCGGCCGGCCGATCAAGCTGATCGGCACGGGCGAAAAAACGTCCGACCTGGAGGTTTTCCACCCCGACCGGATGGCTTCCAGGATCCTCGGGATGGGCGACATCGTGAGTCTCGTGGAAAAGGCCCAGGAGTCGGTGGATGCCGAAAAGGCCGCCAAACTCGAGAAAAAGCTGAGGAAAAATGAGTTTACGCTCCAGGACTTTCTTGAACAACTCGAAGAAGTTCAGCGGATGGGCCCTCTTGAAAATCTCCTTGCCATGATCCCCGGCGCCGCTAATGTCAAAAACCTCTCGCTGCCCGAAAAGCAGCTGACGGGCATCAAGGCAATCGTTCAGTCGATGACTCCGCAGGAGAGGGCGCATCCCGAAATTTTGAACGCGCGGCGCCGCATCCGGATCGCGCAGGGAAGCGGAGTGACCGTCACTCAGGTGAACGACCTGCTGAAACGGTTCGGAGCGATGCGCAAGATGATGAAGAATGTCGGCAAGATGGGCAAGATGCTCGGAGGCATGCGGGGCGCCGGCGGCTTTCCAGGAATGCCGGGAATGAGATGAAGCACGATCAAGCAGGAAAGAAAATTTTATGTCAGTTCGAATTCGTTTAAAAAAATTTGGCCCGAAAAACAAACCGGTCTACCGTATCGTCGTCGCCGACAAGCGCGACGCGCGTGACGGGCGGTTCATCGAGGAAATCGGCACATACAACCCCAAACTCAAAGGGGAGAACTTCAAGGTCAAGCTCGACCGAGCCGACCATTGGATCAAAGTGGGCGCCCAGCCCAGCAATACCGTGCGAAGCCTTCTCAAAAAGGCGCGTAAAAAGTAACAGCTTCCGCCCAAGTCCTTGCAGGGCGCGTGTTTCCGGGTTTTCGTTACGGAATAAATGAACACTTGTTTCGCGCCGGCGCTTTGATCAAAATATGAGGTCCCGGGAGCATCAGCTTCATCGTGGCAGGGCAGCAAAATTGGAAAGAAGAGGGACGTTATGAAAGATTTCTTGGATTACGTGGTTAAATCACTGGTGGACAAGCCGGAGGAAGTGGAAATCAAGGCCATCGACGGCGAAAGGGCGACGGTCTACGAGCTCCGCCTGAACAAGACGGACATCGGCAAGGTGATCGGAAAAAACGGCCGGACTATCCAGGCCATTCGCACCCTTTTGACGGGGGCGAGCGCCAAGCAGGGGCGTCGTGCCATTGTGGAAATCGTCGAGGACAAGATTCCCGCGGAACAGCCGCACGGCTGATTTCTCTCCGATCCGGATCGACCGCAGGGATTTCGTGATTATCGATGTCATCACTCTTTTCCCGGCCATGTTCGACGGTCCGCTGACTGAAAGCATGATCAAGAGGGCGCGGGCGAAAAAAATCGTCGAGATCAGGATCCACAACCTCCGGGACTATGCTGAAGGCAAGCATCAAGTGACCGACGACCGGCCGTTCGGCGGCGGACCTGGAATGTTGATGAAACCGGAACCGATCTTCCGCGCCGTCGAGGCGGTTGCCGGCAAGAACTCGCATGCCATCCTGCTTTCGCCCAAAGGCCGGAAGCTGACACAAAAAAAACTGCTCCAACTCAGCAAACACAAACATCTCATCTTTGTCACGGGCCACTATGAAGGGGTTGATGCGCGCGTGGAAGAGCGCCTGGTCGATGAGGAGATCTCGATCGGCGATTACGTGCTGACCAACGGGGCCCTGCCCGCGATGGTGGTAATCGATGGTATCGTCCGGCTCCTGCCCGGCGCGCTCGGGCATGAAGAATCAGCCAGGCACGAATCCTTTTCGCACGGCGACCTCGAGTACCCGCAATACACCCGCCCCGCTGAGTTCCGCGGGATGAAAATTCCGGAAGTGCTCCTTTCCGGCCATCATGCCGAGATTGAAAAATGGCGCAAGGAGCAGGGCAAACTGAAGACAAAAAAGACGAGACCCGATCTTCTCAAA
>JAHFSZ010000069.1 GCA_023265515.1 Verrucomicrobiota bacterium | reverse complement strand
CTCGCCCGCAAGTTGGATGGCAACGTCACCACGATCTGGATCGACACCGGCAGTTGCCGTTACAATGTGATCGGCAAGGTCTGGAAGGCGTTCAAATACGGAACCGAAGAAGAGTCTCTCGAACAACTTTATCGGTCCGCGATTCAGGAACTCTCCCACAAAGCCGCGTGATCTCGCGGCGATAAACTTCGAATTTTTCCGTTTGGCTTGCGCGCGGTCTCAGTCATGGCCCAACGACGGCCACTCCTTCGCCCGTGCTCGCCAAGCCTCAAACTTCTCGTTTCTCGCCGCGATCTCGGAACGGCAAGGAACTTTACCTACTCAGATTGTGCAAAGGAGCGAGCAGAGCAAGGGTGACGAGCGAGGGCGAGGGAACGGTCCAACGACCGTGACCGAAGCCCGAGAGAGGAACAACGAAGCTATGCGATGCTCATCTGCGCAAGATGAGATTACCATTCTAGGACGGAAGCCGCCCAGGTCAGTCCTCCGCCAAACGCCACGAAAAGGATCAGATCCCCCCGTTTCAACCTTCCTGATTTGGCGGCTTCGTCGAGCGCAACGGCAACCGAGGCGGCCGACGTGTTCCCGTACTTATCGAGATTGACGTAGCAGCGATCCAGACCGACGCCGAGCTTGTCGGCGAGCGATTCAACAATCCGCAGGTTTGCCTGGTGCGGAATGACGAGCGAGATCTGTTCGGCGGAGACCCCCGTTTTCTTCAGAACGGCCAGCGCGGCGTTTTGCATCGCGGTGATGGCAAACTTATAGGTTTCCTTGCCCGACATCTTGATGGTGTTGAGTTTATCCTTCACGTTCTCCGGAGTGATCGGATGCTTTGAGCCGCCGCCGGGCAGACAGAGGATGTCAGCGTGCCGTCCGTCGGAACCCATCACGGTGCCCAGGATGCCGCGACCCTTGGCTCGGTGCTGCAGGATGGCCGCGCCCGCCGCATCGCCGAAGAGGACGCATGTATTGCGGTCGGTCCAGTCGACCACGGAAGAAAGTTTTTCCGCGCCAACAACCAGGATAGTCTTGAAAGTCCCGGTGGCCACAAACTGGCGCGCGGTTTCAAGGGCGTAGAGGAACCCCGAGCAAGCGGCGCCCAGATCGAGGCAGGCAGCCCCCGTGGCGCCGATTTTCTTCTGGATGAAACAGGCAGTCGATGGGAACGGCATGTCGGGCGTGACCGTCGCACAGAGAATCAGGTCGATCCGCGAAGCGTCGAGCCCCGCGTCTTGAAGCGCCCGCTTCGACGCCTCGGCTCCCATGTCGGAGGTCGCCTTGGTCGGCAGCGCAATCCGGCGCTCCTTGATGCCGGTCCGTGTCGTGATCCATTCGTCGCTGGTGTCGACCATTCGCTCTAGGTCGGCGTTGGTCAGGACCTTTTTCGGCACGAAGGACCCCGTGCCGATGATCGAAGCCGACGGGAGCGGGGAGTTAGCGTGGGATGAGTGTGGGGTCATGAGTGGGCGGGGCGTAAAGTCTGGCCTTTTTGATTTCCTGAAGGATCGTGGGATTGACTTTCTGTTCGATCGATTCCATCGCCACGCGAATCGCGTTCTTGATGGCGACAGCCGAAGACGCGCCATGGCCGATGATACAGATGCCGTTGATACCAAGCAGGAGCGCGCCACCGCACTCGGCGTAGTCGGTCTTCCTGCGGATCGCTTGAAACGCGCCGTTTGCCAGCCACGCGCCGAGCATGCGGATCGGACTTTTTTTGAGCTCGCCCTTCAGCCAGTGCCCCATCGCCACGGCGATGCTCTCACTGGTCTTCAAAACCACATTCCCGACGAATCCGTCGCAGACCACGACTTCGACGGGATTTTCAAAAAGGTCGTGACCCTCGATATTCCCGATGAAATTGAGATCGGATTTTTCGAGAAGCTTGAAGGTTTCTTTCGTCAGATCGTTGCCCTTGACATCCTCCTCACCAATACTCATCAGGCCGACGCGGGGGTTGGCGTAGCCGAGGATCAATTTGGAGTAAACCGAGCCCATGACCGCGTACTGGAGGAGATGAACCGGCCGGGAATTGACGTTGGCGCCGGCATCGATCAGGACAAAAAGATTGGTTTCCGTCGGCATCACGGCCGCGATGCCGGGCCGCTCGATTCCCTCGAGAGTGCGCAGTTTCACGGTGGTTTCCGCCACGGCAGCGCCGGTGTGGCCCGCGGTGACAACGGCGTCGGCCCGCCCCTCCTTGACGAGGTTCACCGCCTGGCTGACGGAAGAATCCTTTTTTCTGCGGAGTGCCTGGACCGCCAAATCATCCATCTGCACGACTTGCGAAGCGTGGATGATTTCAATCCTGGAATCCGAGAAGCCGATGCGGTTCAGCTCTGCCTTGAGCTTCGATTCCTCTCCGGCCAGAAAGATTTTTTCGATCCGGGGGTAGGCGCGGAGCGCCATGGCCGCCCCTTCGATCGTCACCGACGGCGCGTAATCACCGCCCATCGCGTCGAGCGCGATCTTCATAGTGTCACGAACCCAGTTCGACGCTCACAATCTGGCGGCCCTTGTAGAAACCGCAAGCAGGGCAGACACGATGCGACTGGAATCGAGCGCCGCAATTGGGGCACAGGGCCATTTGGGGCGCCGAGAAAGCATTCGCAGCGCGACGCTGTCTCATTCTCCGCTTCGATACTTTTCTTTTCGGTACGCCCATGGCTTTGATCCTCTCGCTATCTTATTTGTAAAAAAAGAACGGGGCTTCCAAGCCCCGAATACGTTCAAAGTTGCCGGACCTGACTTACTTACGGCCGGAATCCAACTTTCCCTTCAATTGTTCCAGCTTTTCCCATGCGTCGCTTCCCTTCGCGGGGGGAGCATCATCCGTCAGTCGAACCGCTTTTGGCGCATTCGGGTTGATCGGGTGTGCTGGAAGTGCGAGGAGAATATCTTCACGCATATGGGGTGTCAAGTCCACGATATCCCCGGGGGCTTCCTCCGCAAGAACCGTGAAATCGTCAATGTTGACAGGTAAATCGAACGGTTCAAGTGTCCGGACACAGGTGGCCCGGACCAACGTGCGAAGCGTGCCCCGGACAAGGAGCCCGCGGCCGCTGAGCGTCGCTTCCAGGTCATAGTGAATGGGTTCCTCGAAGCGGTAGAGGGTATTCTCGATCTTCAGGTTGGCGGCATTCTCATCCCCGGCATAATGTTTTCCTTCAGCCGGTATGTGGCGCAGGTTGATTTGCATGCAGAACAAACCTGCCCCATTTGGCCGGGGCGTGCAACAAATTCCGGCCTAGATCTCGTAAAGATCCGGCGGCTGCTCATGGGTGGCGGAAGACGCCTTCGATTTGTCGTAAAAGATCCGCACGTCGGCTGTGGCCTGATGAATCAGGTTGAGCGCACGCTTCAGAGCATTGCGAGTCGAGACGTTGAGATTCGCTTCTGCGGGGAAAATGTTGTCGGCGCTGATCTTGTCAAACAGGCCCGAACGTTTCAGGACCTTCGAGACCTCGGGCGAGATTCCGCTGATGATCAGATGCCTGCCGTGTTCCTGAAGAAAATCCACCAGCTGTTCCATGGCCATCACTGTTGTTGCATCCAAGTGGCGGGCATTTTTCATTCGGAGGATGATGATTTTGATGTCTTCCTCCTCGCAGATCCGCCGGATTTGATTCTGGAAAAGGTCGGCCGCGCCGAAAAATAATTCTCCCTCCACGTGAATGATCGAGATCTGGGCATGCAGTCGCTTTTTGGGCGAATCAATTTCGCGAAGGTTGCCCTCATCGGTGAACGAATATTCCATGAGATGCGGCGCGCTGGCCTTATGGAGGAAAAGTGCAAGTGAAAGGCCGACGCCGAAATAGATTGCAACATCGAGCGGCATGAAGAGCGTCGCGAAAAAAGTGCTGAAGAAAACCACGGCATCCGGCGGCGTGGCTCGCACGGAGAGGCGAATCAGCCGCCAAGAGACGCTTTGGGCAGCAACGACGATCACGACCACGGCAAGGCTGACGACGGGAATGTAACGCGTCAGAGGTCCCGCGATCAGAATGGCAATGGCGACGATCACGGATGTGTAGACCGTTGACATCCGCGTTCGCGCGCCGACTTGATAATTCAAGATGGAGCGGGTCAGCGAACCGGAGATCGGCATTCCGCCGAACATGGAAGTCGCCAAATTGCCCACTCCGAGTCCAATCAGTTCCTGGTTGGTATTGAGCTGCTGTCCCGATGAGGCCGCGATGGTCTTGGAAATGGCGGTCGCCTCCAGCAGGCCCAGGAGCGCGATGGCGAGGGCCGAGCTCATCATCCAGCGGGTTGTTTCCAGGTCGATGTCGGGCAGGCTGAAGTGGGGCAACTGCGGCAAAATGGCCCCGACAAGCGGGAGGGCGTGCTCTCCCGGGTTCCAGGTATTGTACGCGCTGCCCAGAAGAGCCGAAATGAGCAGAAACAACAGCACGCCGGGAAAAAGAGGCCTGTATTGTCGGAGCGCTCTCATGAACAGAATGCCGAAAATGCCGATGGTCAGGTTGATGAAGTTGGTTTGCGGCAGGGCGTGGAAGGTTTCTGACCATAACTCATAGAATGATTTGGTCTCCGGCAGCTTGAAGCCGAGAAGAGAGTGCACCTGGTTGCTCGCGATCAGAATGACGGCTCCGGCGGTATAGCCGATGATGACGGAGCGGGAGATGTAATAGCTGATGTTGCCGAACTTGCTGAGCCCGGCGATCAGGTGAAAAAGACCGACCAGGAAAGTGACCACCAGGACGGCGTTGAGCGGGTCAATGCGGTCGTGGAACTGCAGCAGCGCGCTGGCCAGCACGATGGCTGTCGCGTTGGTTGGCTCGCAGACGAGATGGTTTGAGCTTCCGAAGAGGGCGGAGAAGAATCCGCCCACGATCGCCGCATAGAGGCCATACTGGGGGGGAAGGCCTGCGATCATGGCATAAGCCATCGCCTGGGGAATCGTGAGCGCCGAAACCGTGAGACCGGCCTTCAGGTCCTTGCGGAAGGTTTCCGGCTGGTAGGAACGGAGCGTCTGCCAGATCGGCAGCGGATGGAAGTGAAATTGTCCCCAGAAATGGGAAAGAGAGGATTTGGAAAACTCGCTCATTCCATTTCAAGCCGGGCGCGGGAACCGGTCACCGGTGCCGGATGAATTTTTTCTTCAACGCCTTCTCCACTACCGGCGGAACGAAGGGTTTCACGTTGCCGCCGAGCCGCGCGATCTCCTTGATAAGGCTCGAGCTTAAATAAGTGTAGGAGTCCTTGGGGGTCATGAACAGAGTTTCGATGCGCCGGTCGAGATTCCGATTCATCAGCGCCATCTGGAGTTCGTACTCGAAATCGGAAACGGCCCGCAGGCCGCGCAGAAGGACCCGGGCCTTCTTCTTCCCCGCGTAGGCGACGAGGAGGCCGGAAAAAACGTCGACCTCGACATTTTTGTGCTTGGCGACCGCCTTTTCCGCGAGTTGCCGGCGCTCCTCCAATTTGAAAAGCGGATTCTTGTCGTTGTTATCGGTGAGCGCCACGACCACTTTCGTGAACATCCGCGACGCCCGGCGGATCAGATCGAGGTGGCCGTTGGTGATCGGATCAAAACTGCCGGGGTAAATGGCGATCAGCTCAGACATGCCGGAACAATGTAATCATAGTATCGCCAAAACGGAAATCTTTTTGCGGTTTGAAGTAAAGGGATTCCACTCCCGAGTCCTGTTTATAATGCTCGAGCAAAAGGACTCCCTCCTGCGCCAGGACCGACTTGAGCGCGTCCGAATGCAGAAGAAAATGTTTCCAATCGATGGCTTTCGGCTTCGGACGTTTGTCCTTGAGATAGGGCGGGTCGGCGAAGATGATGTCGAATGTTTCGCCCTGCCTGGCGAGTGCCTGAAGGGCGTTGGCGACATCCATATCCATCAGGATGGCATTCTGCTCGAGCCGCGTGGATCTGAGGTTCTCCCGAAGCGTGGCGCAGGCCATGCCGTCGAACTCGACGAAGACCGCGCGCGCCGCTCCACGGCTGAGCGCCTCGATGCCGAACGCGCCGGAACCGGCGAAGAGGTCGAGCACACGCGCCCGGATCACCCGGTCTCCGAGGCTGGAAAACAATGCCTCCTTCGCGCGCGCCGGCGTGGGCCGCGTCGCCGCGGATTTCGGGACCTTGAGCGGATGTCCTCTGGCGGATCCGGTGATGACTCTCATTTTTTGAATGTCGAATGTCGAATGTCGAATGCCGCGGAATCTTTGCTTCGAAATGCGACTTTTTCGTAGATGTTCAAAGTGTCTCGCATTTTTTGATCAAAATTCAGTTCGCGCATCGCGAGATGGTAAGCGTTGTTGACCCTCTGCTGGGTTGCCCGCGCATCTTCCCAGGTTTTCTCAATGGCCTCGGCCAACGCTTCGGGATTTCCGGGGGGCACCAGCAGGCCTGTTTCAAGATCACGCACCAACTCCGGCACACCGCCAATCCGTGTCGCCACAACAGGCCGCCGCATCGCGAATGCCTGGGGCGCGATCCTCGACTGGGCCTCGGTCCCCGTGGATGCGATCACAACAACATCGAGCGAGGCGATGAACTCCGGCACATCACTCCGGTAGCTGTAGAGGAAAAAGTGCTTTTCGGCGCGCGCTTCCTTCACCCGCTCTTGGAGCGCATACCGCAAGTTTCCCGAGCCGACATCGCCGCCCACCAGGACGAATCGCGCATCCGAAAATTTTCCGGCGAGCCGGAGGCCGGCCTCGACGAAATGCCGTTGGCCCTTGTCGCTGCGAAACATCCCGATCAATCCGGCCGTCCGATGCGTGCGCGCGTCCCACTCCGAGCGGAGGGCGGCGGAAGGTTCCCGGGGCTTGAACCGGACCGGGTCGATCCATTCACCGATGACGCTAAACTTCGATTCCGGTCCGCAGTCTGCCTCGACCAGCTGCCGCCGAATTGCATCCGCAGTTGCGACGATATGGTCGCAGCCCGCGGTCCAGACCAGCTTGTGTAAAAAGCCCGGCTTGACCGCCTGGACCACGTGCCGCGTGCGGACCACCGGAATCCCGAAGGGCCGGAGCCAGGCGCCGTGCCATGCATCCTTCGAGCTATGCGTGTTGACCGCGTCGATTTTGTTTTGGCGGATGAAGGAGAGAAGCTTGAAGGTCGAGGCCAGGTTGATGTTCGAGCGAAGATTGACTTCAAGATGGGGGATGTTTTGATTGCGCGCCTCCTCGAGGATTTTGCTTCCCCGCCTGGCACCGATCCAACCTTGGTGGCCGTGTTCATTGAGCCACTGGACTTCCTCCAGGATTCGCATCTCTTGCCCGCCCCAGTTTGGGCTTGATTCCAAGTGGAGAACTCTCACGAGGAAAAATTATAGGTGAGTCCGGGGCCCGATGTCCACGCTTCACGCTGCACAGTTTTCGACGAGCGATCTGAAGTCTCCGAGATCGATTTTAAGTTGGCAGGCGGGAGGGGGCCAGTGTAATAGGTTCCCGCATGAATTTCAAAAGTGTCGATCTGCGGACAGGTTTGCTCATCCTGGGTTATCTCCTGACGTTCCTCGGCGTGAACCTTTCGATGAAAGTTGCCACGCAGAAGTCAGGGACCTCCGGCTTCTGGTGGTGGTTCATCGGAGGAAACGTGGTCGGATTTTTCTGCACGGTCTGTATGACGCTTGCGTTGAAAGATCAGAACCCGAATCTCATCTATGCCCTCTGCATTGGCGGAGGTTTCTGTTTTCTTCAGGTGGCCTCGTTTCTTATTTTCAGGGAGCCGCTGGGGCTTTGGCAGTGGGCGGGAATCGTGCTGATCGGCATCGGCATCATTTGCTTGCAAATTCAAACCGGATAAGCGAGTAGTCCTCCTTCCTATGAGTGGTCGTCTGGATGGTCCCCCCAATATTGCCCACCACGCGGGAACTTTTTCTGCGCACCGGGCCTCCCGGCTGAAGGATCTCTCCTCGCTCGCCGTCTTCGTCGGTGAACTGATCGCCAATCCCCGATCGATCGGAGCGCCGATCCCGAGCTCGCGCGCCCTTGCCCGCCGTATGGCCTCCTTCATCCCCTGCCGTCCGAAAGGATACGTCATCGAACTTGGCCCGGGAACGGGGGTCATCACCCGGGCAATCCTCGAGCGCGGCGTTCCATCCCACCGGCTGATCCTGGTGGAACGTTCCTATGAAATGGCGAAGATGCTGCGAAAAAGATTTCCGGGGGTGAAAATGATTTTTGGCGATGCGGCGGACCTGACACGCCTGCTCGCCAAACACATCGACCTGGAGACTGAGCGTGTTGAGTGCATCGTCTCAAGCCTTCCGCTGCGGTCGCTTCCGAAGCCGGTGGTTGAGGCGATCATGGGCGAGCTCAAGCAATTGCTGAAAGAAGACGGACGGTTCATCCAATATACCTACGACCTTCGCTATGGCTGCAACGGCGCGCTGAAATCCTTCAACCGGGCTCACTCGAGAACGGTCTGGATGAATCTTCCCCCTGCGCGTGTTGATGTTTATCATGCTCCTCGAGCCTGACGAAGGCCGGGGTTATTTGATAAACGAGCAGATATACTCGCAGATGCCTTCCTTGACTTCGATGTCGAAGCCGGATTTGGCTGGAATTTCAAACGATTGTCCGGCGGGGTAGGACTTCCACTCTTCTTTTCCGTCGAGCCGGACGCGGGCAACGCCGGCGGCGACCTCCATCCGCTCCGCCAGGTCGGTGGCGAAATGGTACTTGCCGCGAAAGATCAGGCCCAGGGTCTTTTTGCTTCCATCGGCCTGCATCAGCGAGTGGCTCACCACCCGCCCGTCGAAGTAGATGTTGGCTTTGGTGACGGCGGTCACGTTAGGGATATTTTCAGGGATGGTGGACATCACGTTTCTCTTCTGCGTCTCCACGTTTCTGCGAGAGATAAAATTCCGTTAACTTTCCTTTTCCCCGGGCGAGAAAAGGGCGATCGCCGAGGTGTAACCGTGAAGGAAGTTTTTATCGCCGACGGGACCGATCTCGCCGCTGCAGAAAAAGCCTGCCACTTCGACCGGATCAAAGATTTTTCCGATCTGCTCGGCATCGTGGTTGGGCGTTTGGAAGAGGCCGACGCCGCGGCCGTTGCAGCTGCAGACGAGGGCGGCGAACGGACGCGTCTTGCCCATCTTGCGGTGCGCGGTTTCCAGGAGCGTCACCATTTCCTCGTGCGCGGCGGTCCGATCACGGAGCTGAAACTGGAGCGTCTGGCCGGCGTGCGGCAGGGCGCCGACCGCCAGGAAGCCCTGCTCGGGATTCGCCCCGAGAATGTTGCGGATGAGAAAGTCGCCGCGCTTGTACTCTTCGAGATACTCGTTCATCACCAGACCGACGAAGAGATTGCCGCGCGCGCGCGATTGCAGGTCGGAATCCAGTTTTTTGACCGTCTCGACGAGCACGTCGTAGGCTGGCTGAGATCCTATCTCGAAAATGATGTTCTGGTCGGCTTTTGTGATCGTATGCGGTGTGCCGATGGGCGTGCATCCTTGTGAGATGATCGTATCGATGCGCGTTCCCTTGCCGATGGCGATACCGACCGCCCCGTTCTGGACGATCTTGTTGTCGAGGAAGAGGAAGCCTTCCGGTTCGTCCATGAAGGGCGTGCTGGCGAGCCCGCCCACGATCGGTATGTTCGGGTAGGCGGCGCCCAATTCGGTGATGAGTCGATCGCACGGCGTGTTAAATGGATCGCCAAAAAGGAGCCAACCGCTGAGCTGCTCGGGAGTGACGCCGATCTTGTGTCGCCAGAATTCCGGATGATGTTCCTCCTCCAGAGTTTGCGGGTCGAAGTGGCAGCTGGTCAGCTGCGTGTCGGGCAGGCGCAAGGTCATCAGCGAGATGCCGGAGCGGCCCTCGAGCTCCTGTCCATTGCCGATCAATCCCACAGCGGAGCAGCCGATCAGATGGACCGCGCGGGTCTCAAACCGGACCTGCTCGAGAATTTCCTCGTAGTTGTCCTTGAAGTTGACCGTAAGAAACAGCAGAGCGACTGAAACCGGCTGTTCCGGAGCATCATGGTTGACCTGGCGGATGGCCTGATCGACAGCTTTTTTCCAATCGGTGCCGTCAACGATCGCAGAGCGCGCGTGCACGGCAGGTTTCAGTTCGGATTTGAGGGTGCTCATGGGATGGAGGATTTTGGATGACAGTCTGCGCCTGAAACAATATAGCCCGCGGCTGCGCAGTTGCCAGCTTGAGGGCGCCCAAAATGTCCCGATTGAAACGAAAATGTTGGGTTGGGGTTTCGGATAAGGCCACCTTGATTTTTCCAAATTGATGCCTTGGACCAATTAGAAAGCAATGACAATTTCGCCGATGGGAGGGGCTTTGCACTCGACCTTGGTGTCTTACGGGTGTTCAATCTCGGCCTCCCCCCGACCCCGGAAGGGTCACACATGAACAGAAGAATGGACGAACTCCGGCCGGTGAAGATGCGGAAGAACGTGGCGCCCCATGCCGCCGGATCGGTTCTCATTTCGGCGGGCAAGACCCAGGTCATCTGCGCGGTGACGATCGAGGAGAGCGTCCCCCGATGGATGAAGGACCAGGGTGTCTCCGGGGGCTGGCTGACGTCGGAATATTCGATGCTCCCATACTCGACGACGACGCGCAAGACGCGCGACATCACCCGGGGCAAGCTGGATGGTCGTTCGCAAGAAATCCAGAGGTTGATCGGCCGGTCGTTGCGGGCGGCGATGGACCTCGAAAGGCTCGGTGCCCGGACGTTTTGGATCGATTGCGATGTTTTGCAGGCGGACGGCGGGACGCGGACGGCGGCGATCACCGGCGCTTACGTGGCTGTGGCGCTGGCCGCGCAAAAACTCCTTCGCGCCGGCAAAATCACAACCGATCCGCTGAAGAGTCAAGTGGCGGCTGTCAGCGTGGGCGTCGTCGATGGGCGGCCGATGCTGGACCTGGATTATGAGAAGGATGCCCGCGCTTCAGTCGACATGAATGTGGTGATGAACGGGGAAGGGGATTTTATCGAGGTTCAAGCGTCGGGAGAAGAAGCGACTTTCTCGCAGGCGCAACTCGACAAACTTCTTAAGCTTGCGCGCAAAGGGATCACGCAGCTCATGCAGATTCAGAAACGGGCCCTCGCCTAGCGACGCTTCCCGAGCCGCTTGTTCAGCACCTTCATCGCTTTGCTCACGTTGCGGCATTTGAGAATGATCACGCCGTTTCGCGAGCTCGGCGGAGTGGCGAAGTAGAGATACTCGATGTTGACCCTTGCCTCGCCGAGCATCTCCGCGATTTGGCCGAGCGCGCCCGGGTGGTTCGGCCCTTCGATCAAAAGGACATCGGTTTCGATGACCAAAACACCCCGCTCTTCAAAGAGGCGGATCGCCTTTTTTGGCTCGCTGACCACGAGCCGGTCAACCGCGTGGTCAATCGCATCCGAGGTGGTCATTGCGATGATGTTGATTTTGGCCTTGGCCAGCACACGGCAGATTTCGGCCAGCGTTCCCGGGCGATTTTCGAGAAAAACCGATAGTTGAGTGGCAAGCTGCA
>JAHFSZ010000089.1 GCA_023265515.1 Verrucomicrobiota bacterium | reverse complement strand
TGTTGAGTCAGGCAGTGTATGGCCCCAAGACCCCAGATGAGGTCGGTGCAATCCACCCCCACCACCTCCCGTTTCGGAAAGCACTTCTGCAGAACCTCGATCGCCCGTGCGTCGTTCCCGTGTCGATATGTAGGTACTAATACTTTTGTATTGGCGATGTAGAAGTTGGCGTAGCTCGCGGGCAGCCGCTGATTTTCGTAGTCCACCCTTCCAGGCATCGGCAGGGTGACGATCTTCAACAACCGGCCATCCTGGTCCTTCATCGTCTTCAACCGTTTCAAGTTGTCCTGTAAAATCGGATGATTCTCATCCTTTGGATCCTCCTCGATCGCCGTCACGACGGTTTGAGGATCAATAAATCTTGTAAGGTCATCGATATGGCCATCGGTGTCGTCGCCGACGATCCCGTCGCCCAACCAGAGGATGTGCCGGACCCCGAGATAATCCCTGAGATACTTTTCGATCCCGGCTTTCGAGAGATGGGGATTCCGGTTCTTGTTGAGAAGACATTGCTCGCTCGTCAGCAGTGTCCCCTCGCCGTTCAGGTCGACCGAGCCGCCTTCCATGATAATTTCAGGCTGGAACAGCTCGCACCCCCACTTCTTTGCGATTTTCTCGGGCACGACATCGTCCAAGTCAAAGGGCGGATACTTGTTTCCCCATGCATTGTAGTTCCAGTCGACGATGGCCCTCTCTTTTTTGCCATTCTTTTCGCGAACCACGAAGATCGGCCCGTGGTCGCGAACCCAGGCATCGTTGGTCGGAATCCGGTAGAGTTGGACGCGGTTGGGATCGACTTTGTGCTTCGCCAGAACGGCGCGGACAGATTCGTCCATCGCCTCGTTATTCACATTGATGTAGACCCGCTCGCTTTGGGAAAGCTGCCGGACGATTCCGCCCATGATGTCGGGAACCGGCTCAAATTTTCCCGGCCAGCTCGCTTCCTTGTGCGGCCAGGAAATCCACGTTGCTTCGTGCGGCTCCCACTCAGGAGGCATGACATAGCCGAGAGACGCAGGTGTCTCCCGGCCCGGGGTCCGTGGATCGTGGTTCGTGGTTCGCAACGTCATGGGATCAGCCAAAAAAGATTGCACGCTCTACGATTCACGACCCACGATGCACGAATCACGAGTTAGTCGATAAACCTTTGGGTAAGCTTGCCGTAGGCGTCGACGCGGCGATCCCGTAGGAACGGCCAGTGGACCCGGTTGAATTCCACCTCGGCCAGGTCGACGGTTGAAATCAAAACCTCCTCCGCACAGCCCGCCAGCGCGACAATCCGCCCCGAAGGATCGGAAATAAAACTGTGCCCCCAGAACTCAATGCCGCCCTTCTTGCTGCCTTCGTGGCCCACACGGTTGGTGGAGGCGACAAAGACGTTGTTGGCGATGGCATGGCTCCGTTGGATGATCTCCCAGGACGATTTCTGGCGCTCGCCGTATTCTTTTTTTTCGCTCGGATGCCAGCCGATCGCCGTCGGATAAAAAAGAATCTTCGCCCCGGCCAGGGCCGTCAACCTCGCTGCCTCCGGAAACCACTGGTCCCAGCAGACCAGCACGCCGATGGGCGCGTAACGCGTCTGGAAGCAGCGGAATCCCGTGTCGCCGGGCGTGAAATAAAATTTTTCGTAGTACAGCGGGTCGTCCGGGATGTGCATCTTCCGGTACTTTCCAAGGACCTTGCCGTCGGCGTCGATGACGACCGCCGCGTTGTGGAAGATGCCGGCGGCTCGTTTTTCAAACAAAGAGGCAATGACGACCACCTTGTTCTTTTTGGCAGCCTTCGCGAGAAGCTCGGTCGTCGGTCCGGGGATTGGCTCGGCGAACTCAAAGTTGTCGTGATTCTCAGTCTGGCAGAAATAGGGCGTCCGGAACAATTCCTGCGTGGAAATAATCTGGGCCCCTCGGTCGGCCGCCTCTTCGATCCGGCGGAGCACCTTCTTCGTGTTCGCCTCCGGGTCGTCGGAACACTTCATCTGGACCAGCCCGAGCTTCACTTTCTGGCTCTTCTTGCTCATGGCGCAAATATTCTCGATAAACCTCAAATTGCAATCTTGAACTCACTCTCACTTTGACGCAACTTCGGCCCCATGTTCGCCGCGCTCAAACCGTTCGAACCGCGGAAGTTCGTCCCCCTCCAACTCGACCTCGGGGACTGGACCCAAATCGAGCCGCTTCTTGACCGGCTTGAGGCGGACCTGAAGAAAGTCGGCAGTCTTCAGCAACTCGAATCCTGGCTCCTCACTTCGAGCGAGCTGTCCGCGGCCATCGCTCAGGAAAGCTCGATGCGCTACATCGCCATGACCTGCCAGACCGACGACCCGGAGCGTGAAAAGGCGTTTCTCCATTTTGTCGAAAACATCGAGCCCAGGCTCAAGCCGCGCAGCTTCCAGCTCGAGCAGCTCCTCGTCAAAAGCCCCTTCTTCGAGATCCTTGAAGAAACCGAGTACGGTGTCTTCAAGAAAAAAGTTCGCAACCACGTTGAGCTTTTCCGGCCCGAAAACGTCCCTCTCGAAACCGAGGAGACGAAGCTCGGCCAGCAATACCAGAAGCTCGTCGGCGCCATGACCGTCCAGTACGATGGAAGGGAGCAAACCCTGCCCCAGCTGGCGCGCTACCTGGAGGAGCCCAACCGGAACGTCCGCCACGAAGTCTTCGAGTTGATGGTCCGGCGCCGCGTCCAGGACCGCGAAGCGCTGGACCAAATCTTCGATGGACTGCTCAAGATCCGCGTGCCAATCGCCCAAAACGCCGGCTTCGAAAACTACCGTGACTATGTCTTCCGCCGTTACGAGCGGTTCGACTATACGCCCGCCGACTGCGAGGCGTTTCAAAAGGTGGTGGAGCAGTTTATTGTTCCGCTTGCCCGCCGGATCCAGGAAGACCGGAAGCGGGAACTGGCGCTGGATGTTCTCCGGCCGTGGGACCTTTCGGTCGATACAAAAAATCGCCCGCCTCTGCGCCCTTTTCGCGAGACAAGCGAGCTGATCCACAAAACCCAGGCCATCTTCGAGCGGCTCGACCCGCATCTTTCGTCCGACTTTCGGCTGATGAGCACCCGGGATTTGCTCGATCTGGCCAACCGGAAGGGCAAGGCGCCCGGCGGCTATCAAAGCACCCTGCAGGAAGCGCGCGTGCCGTTCATCTTCATGAACGCCGTGGGACTCCACCGCGACGTGGAGACGCTCCTGCACGAATCAGGCCATGCCTTTCATTCGCTAGCCGCGCGCGAGCTGGCGCTCAACGACTATCGCCACGCGCCGATCGAATTTTGCGAGGTTGCCTCGATGAGCATGGAGCTGCTGGCCGCCGACCATCTCGATCCATTTTACTCCACGGAGGACAAGCGGCGCGCGCAATTGGGACATCTCAAGGACATCATCGGATTGTTTCCGTGGATCGCGCAGGTCGATGCCTTCCAGCACTGGATCTATCTGAACCCGGGCCACACACGCAAGGAGCGGACGCGGGCATGGCTGGAACTGACGCAGCGCTTTGGCGGGATCGAGGATTGGTCGGGTTATGAATTTTGCCGGGAGACGCTCTGGCACAAGCAGCTTCACATCTTCGAGGTGCCTTTCTATTACATCGAGTACGGCATCGCCCAGCTCGGGGCGCTTCAGATCTGGCAAAATGCGCGGCGCGATCTGGGCAAAACGCTCGGGCAATACCGGCACGCGCTCGCGCTCGGCGGCTCCCGCCCCCTTCCCGAATTGTTTGCGGCCGCCGGCATCCATTTTGACTTCTCCGAAGCCACGATCCGGCCGCTGATCGAGGCGGTGCGCGAGGAGTATGAAAGGCTCAGTCGGGAATAAGCAGGACCGAGAATGGAATCCCTCTTCTGGCTGATCGCAGGCATCTTGATTGTCCTGGGAATTCTCGGGACGATCCTGCCCGGACTGCCGGGCGCGCCGCTGGTTTTCGTCGGGCTCTTGATCGGCGCATGGATCGATGGATTTACCAAAGTCGGCCTGATCACGCTGTCCATCCTCGCGGGGCTCACCTTTCTCTCGTTGATCGTGGACCTGACCTGCGCCGCGCTCGGCGCGAAGAAGTTCGGCGCCAGCCGGTTCGCGCTCATTGGAGCGGTGATTGGAACGGTGATCGGAATCTTCTACGGCATCCCGGGCCTGGTGGCCGGGCCCTTTCTCGGCGCGTTCATCGGCGAGCTTTACGTCCGAAAGAACCTATGGAAAGCAGGCATCGCCGGCATCGCCACCACCTTCGGTCTGATCCTCGGCATTGCCGCCCGCCTGACGATTGTGTTTCTGATGGTGGGGATATTTCTCATGGCGTATGTCATTAAGTGACCAAGAAATTATTTATCTCTCGCAAAGACGCAAAGGCGCAGAGAACGTCTTTTTGACAGGATTTACAAGATTGACGGGATTTTCTGTAGCGGCTATCCAACAAGATGTCATCCTGATCCCGCAATCGCGGGACGAAGAATCTCTCATCGATGGTGGTGCTATGGGTCCGTCCGATAAACGGGAACAAACTGCGCCATCGCTAAAACACCGGCCCAGAAGAAAACGGATTCGAACTCGGGAACCA
>JAHFSZ010000011.1 GCA_023265515.1 Verrucomicrobiota bacterium | reverse complement strand
ACACGGACGGGCGTCTCGTTTGGACCCGCGTCCACCGCGAATTCTTCCGCGACAAGCCGGCCGAATTCGATTTTCGACCGCCCGGCAAGATTTTCATGGATGAGTATGCCAAGTTCATCGCCCATAAGAATGAAAAGCTTGGCTCGGCGGGAACGCTCGACCAGGTTCGCAAGGCGGTTGAAAATCTGGTAGCTTGTAGCTCGTAGTCGGTAGCTAGCAACCCAACTGCGCTTCAGCTACTAGATACCAGATACCAGCTACTTGAATAAGGGGCCAGTTTGAGAAGCAGGATCGAGAAGAAATGACCAAGCGAATATTAGTGGGAAGCCTGGCTGCTGGAATTGTGCTCTTCTTATGGGGCTGCACGGCATGGCTCTTCCTGCCGACCTACACCAACTTCAAGGACGTTCTCGACGAGGAGGCGGTCGTGCGCACGCTCAACGAATCGTTGCCGGACAAGGGAATTTATTATTTTCCAAAACATCCGGACCAGAGCCCAAATTCAATCGCCGAGTGGAACCGGAAGGTTTCGGTCGGGCCCACCGGCATCCTGATTTACAATCCGCAGGGCCATGGGCCCCTCGGCATCAGGAAGTTCGGCGCGGCCCTGCTCACCCAGTGGGCCGCGGCGTTGATCGCCGCTTTCCTGCTGTCACAGACGCTCGCCGGCAGGCCGAGTTTCAGGTCCCGTTGGCTTTTTGGTTTCTTGATTGGCTGCATCATCAGTCTCGCCGGGTATCTTCCCGACTGGATCTGGCACGGCTACCCCTCCGGTTTTACGTTGAATTTGATCCGGGACATGCTTCTCGGATGGGGGACAGCGGGATTCATTCTCGCGTATTTCATCAAAACGCATCAGGAAGAGACGAAGGAGATCAAGCTCGAGGAGAAGATCAAGAGCGAGATCAGGACCAAGCTGCACGTTCAGTGATGGCAGGCTTAAGGGGCTCTGCACTTCTTTCGCGGCAAAAAGATCGTACCCAGTTCCTCGCCCTTCAACAATCTTGGCAGGATATCTTTCACTCGTCCGCCGGCGACGATGAGAGGGCAACCGGCGGCATTGACGCGGCGGGCGGCGAGCAATTTCGACTTCATCCCGCCAACCGATCGGCCAGAGACCGTATCGCCTGCGTGCCGCATCAGCGATAGGCTGACCGAGCCGACGGTTTTGAGAAGAAATTTCTTTCGGCCTTCGCGGACATAGAAACCGTCCACCGTGCTGAGCAGAATCGTCGCATCGGCATGGACCAGTTTGTGGACCTGGGCGGCCAACTGGTCGTTATCGCCGAATTTGATCTCGGCATAGGAAACAGCGTCATTTTCGTTGATGATCGGGATGACGCCAAGCTTCAGGAGACGGAGCAGTGTGTGGCGGGCGTTTTCCCGTCGCTGGTCATCCTGAAAATCGCCGTGAGTCAAGAGAACCTGTCCAACAACCAGCCCAAGCCGTGAAAAGGCGGTTTCATAGTGGTGCATCAGCAGGTTTTGGCCGATCGCGGCGCAGGCCTGCAGGTCATGGATACGGGTAGGCCGGGTTTTTAGGCCGAGGCGGGCCATGCCCCCGGCAATCGCCCCGGAGCTGACGAGGACAACCTGGGCCCGTTTTCGCACGATGGTTTTGACCTGAAGGGCCAGGTTTCGAATCCGCGAAGGGCTCAAATCGCCCCGGTCGGTGGTGAGAATCCCTGTCCCCAATTTGACAATCAGTCGGCGGCAATGGCGAAGGTAATTGCGATGGTAAGCATTTTTCATACTAGGGGACCGATTTTGGCCTAAAAAGGGTTGACAGGTTGGGCTTCTAAACGTATTCCTGTCAACAAATTTGAGAGGGAGCACCCGGTCGTTTCGCTGCTTTTTTCGTGGGTGAGGGAAACGACAATGGTGTTTTGTTCACTTTTTTTGGCCCGGAAGTCAGGGTTGGATAAGGAAAAACGCGGACCGCATGCGGTTCTTTTGTTGCCCATGTAGCTCAGTTGGTAGAGCACGTCCTTGGTAAGGACGAGGTCACCAGTTCGATCCTGGTCATGGGCTCCATATTTCGTGGATCGGGGATCGTAAAACGTGGATTGGAGAATGGGCCTGGAGAAACGAAAAACAGGAGCGAAAGGATAAGTAAGCAGTTCAAGGAGGAAATAATAATATGGCAGGCAGAGACAAATTCAACCGCAATAAGGAACACGTGAACGTTGGAACCATTGGTCACGTCGACCACGGCAAGACCACGCTGACTTCGGCGATTACCATGGTGCTGGCCAAGAAGGGCCTTGCCCAGAAAAAGGGCTATGCCGACATCGACAACGCGCCTGAGGAAAAAGAGCGCGGCATCACGATCAACACGGCGCATGTCGAGTACGAGACCGAAAAGCGCCATTATGCTCACGTTGACTGCCCCGGCCATGCCGACTACATCAAGAACATGGTGACCGGCGCCGCCCAGATGGATGGCGCCATCCTCGTCGTCAGCGCCGCGGACGGCCCCATGCCTCAAACTCGCGAGCACATTCTGCTCGCCCGCCAGGTCGGTGTTCCTGCGCTCGTCGTCTTCCTGAATAAATGTGACATGGTCGATGACAAGGATCTGCTGGAATTGGTTGAAGAGGAGGTTCGCGACCTTCTGACCAAGTATGAATTTCCAGGAGACAAAATTCCGATCATCCGCGGCAGCGCCTTGAAGGCCTCCGAGGGCGATGCCGAAGCTGAGAAGCAGGTTCTTGCGCTGATGGAAGCCGTCGATTCCTACATCCCGCTTCCCCAGCGCGCGATCGACCAGCCATTCCTGATGGCGGTTGAGGACGTCTTCTCGATCACGGGCCGCGGCACAGTCGCCACGGGCCGTATCGAGCGTGGCAAGGTCAAGGTTGGCGAAGAAGTCGAGATCGTTGGGATCAAGCCCACGATGAAGACTGTTGTTACGGGCGTGGAAATGTTCCGCAAGTTGCTCGATGAGGGCCTGGCGGGGGACAATATTGGCGCGCTCCTGCGCGGCGTCGACAAGAACCAGATCGAGCGGGGCCAGGTTCTGGCCAAGCCGGGATCCATCACGCCGCACACGAAGTTCAAGGCCGAGGTTTATATTCTAAGCAAGGAGGAGGGCGGCCGACACACGCCGTTCTTCGCCAATTATCGTCCTCAATTCTTCTTCCGGACCACGGACGTCACCGGCAAGGTTACCGACATCAAGACCTCCACCGGCGACAAAGCCGAAATGGTGATGCCGGGCGATAACGTGAAGATGGAAGTCGAGTTGATCACACCAGTTGCCATGGAAAAGACGATGCGCTTCGCCATTCGCGAAGGCGGCAAGACGGTGGGCGCCGGACGCGTTACCGACATCGTCGCTTAGGAAGATCAGTTTTTTGGGAGGCGGAACTCCTGGAAACAGGAGTCCCGCCTGCTCCGTTTTTGTCGTTTGAGGGTTTTGGCAGTTTGTCACAGAAGTTTTGCGATGAGTGGAGAAAAAGGTTCGGGTTCACTGTTATTTGAATTTTTTTTACGAAGAGACGCAAGCAGCGCAAGGCTGAGGCGCGAGACCAAGGGAGTGTGCATGAGACGTACTCGACCGCAGGTCGAGCGCCGAAGAACGCAGCGATGCGCCGCGTATCTGAAGTAAAAAAGGGCAGTAGCTCAATTGGTAGAGTAGCGGTCTCCAAAACCGTCGGTTGGGGGTTCGAGTCCCTCCTGCCCTGCCAGTATCGGTTGGTTTCAGGTTTAAAGTTTAAAGTTTAAGGAAATTCGAGAAATGAAAACGCTGATTGATCGAATCAAAGCGTTCCTGGGAGAGGTGAAGCAGGAGCTCGGGAAGTGCAGCATGCCGAACTGGCAGGAAGTGAGGGGTTCCACCATCGTCATCATCGTCTCGATGCTGATCCTGGGCCTGTTCAGTTTTGTGGTCGATCTTGGTTTTCATTACCTCATCCGCTGGATGATCCAATAACATGACCGAAAAGACTCAGACCAGATGCAACCAATGGTACTCGCTGCATGTGCTTTCGGGCCAGGAGCAGAAGGTCAAGGAAAGCATTGAGAAGCGGCGTGTGCTTGAGGAAGTGACCGACGTGGTCCACGCAGCCGTGATCCCCACCGAGCAGGTCGAGGAGATCAAGAAGGGCAAGCGAACCACGACATCGCGCAAGCTGTTTCCCGGTTACGTTTTTGTAAACGTTGATCTGTATGATGAGAACCAGAAGCTGGTCGAGAAGTCGTGGTATTTTCTCCAAAATACGCCCGGCGTGATTGGTTTCGCGGACGGCGACAAGCCGATCCCCATGCCGCCGTCGGAGGTGGAGGGAATGCTCAGCCAGATGAAGGACCGTGAGGACAAAGTCCTTCCCAAGATTGTGTACGAGCCGGGTGAAACGCTCAACATCAACGATGGTCCATTCAAGGGCCTGACGGGCGTGGTCGACGAGATCGACTTGGATCGCGGCAAGCTGAAGGTTTCAGTCTCGATTTTCGGGCGCTCGACACCGGTGGAGTTGGAATTTTGGCAAGTGGAAAAAGCCTAGGCGTTAGAAATTAGAAATCAGAAATTAGAAGTCAATTTTATGGCAGGAAAAGAAATCACCGGAATCGTTCGATTGCAGATCCCCGCGGGACAGGCGAATCCCGCGCCGCCCGTGGGTCCGCCTCTGGGCCAGCGTGGCGTGAACATCATGCAGTTTTGCAAAGAATTCAACGCCGCGACGCAGAAGCAGGCGGGGGAGATCCTGCCGGTGGTGATCACGATTTTCAAGGACAAGACTTTCACGTTTGTGACCAAGTCGCCGCCCGCATCCGTGCTGTTAAAGAAGGCGGCGAATATCGCGACGGCGTCGGCCCAGCCGAACCGGAACAAGGTTGGCAAGGTGACGCGCAAGCAGGTCCTGGAAATTGCGCATAAGAAGAAGAACGACCTCAACGCGAAGTCGGACCAGGCGGCGTGCCGGATGATCGAGGGCACGGCCCGGAGCATGGGAATCGAGATCGAGGGCTAAAAAGCAGAGGATCGGTTTTCGTGGATCGGAAAAGAAAAATGAACGGGTAGAATTTTTCCGCGAGAGACAAACCACGAGTCACGAACCACGAATCACGAGAGAAATATGGCAGGCAAACGAATAAAAGAAGCAGTCAAGTTGGTCGACCGGAAGAAGAAGTACCGTTTGAACGAAGCGGTCGAGATCCTGAAAAAATTTCCAAAAGTCAAATTCGACGAGTCAGTGGACCTATCGATCAAGCTCGGGGTCGATCCGAAGCATTCGGATCAGATGGTGAGGGGCACTGTCTCGCTTCCGCACGGTTCGGGAAAGAATGTCCGGATCCTGGTGTTCGCGGACGGCGAGCAGGCGGCAGCCGCGCGCAATGGCGGCGCCGATCATGTTGGTTTCAAGGATTTGATCCAGAAGATCAAGGACGGCTGGTTCGAGTTTGACGTGGTCATTTCGACGCCGGCGGCGATGCAGGAAGTCCGCAAGCTCGGCAGGGAGCTGGGGCCCAAGGGCCTCATGCCGAACCCAAAGACCGGCACCGTGACCGAGGATATTGCCAAGGCGGTGAAGGAGTTCAAGGCGGGCCGCGTGGAGTTCAAGCTGGACAAGGCGGCGAACCTGCACGTTTCGGTCGCCAAGTTGTCTTTCGAAGGCAAGCAGATCGTGGAGAACGCGCGGGCGGCGCTGGAGGCCATTGTGAAGGCGAAACCGGCGACGGCCAAAGGCAACTATCTGGAGTATGTGGTGCTGAGCGCGACGATGAGCCCGGGTATCCCACTCGACATCAAGGAGTTCATCGCGGCGTAGCCCGCGCTAAATTAGGGATCAGAAATTAAAAATTAGAAATTTTCCGGTATGAGAGAAGAGAAGAAAACCATCGTTGATCAAATCAAGAGGCGGCTTGACGGGTCGCCTTACCTGATTGTGGCAGACTACAGCGGCATGAAGGTCGGCGAGTTCGCAGAATTGCGCAACCGGCTGACCAGGGTGAAGGCGAAATTCACCGTCACCAAGAACACGATGCTCAAACGCGCTTTGAAGGAACTCGAGCGCCCGGAGTTGGAAGGCGCTCTTGAAGGTCCGACCGCCATCGTTTACGGCGAGCAGGACATTTCGCAAGCCGCCAAGATCCTGAAGAATTTCAAGTCCGAGTTTGAGAAGCCGAAGATCAAAGTCGGCATTCTCGACCGGCTGATCCTGGAGAAGGCACAAATCGAGGCATTGGCCGACCTGCCGAGCCGTGAGGTTCTGCTCAGCCAGCTCCTGGGTGTGTTGCTGGCCCCCGCGACCAAGCTGGCGCGGCTGTTGAACACCCCGGCGTCGCAGCTTGTCCAGGTGCTGGATGCGAAGTCGAAGAAAGAGACAAAGTAAATTTCGGGTGAAACCGGAGAAATAAACAGGAAAAACAAAAAGGTAACTCAGCGTTTCGGCAGCCGCCGAAATAATCCGACCCAGGCTGGGTTGGGCGTTGAAACCAGAGGACAAGACAATGGCAGAGTTAAAGACAATCGTGGATCAGTTGAGCAAACTGACCGTTTTGGAAGTCGCTGAGTTGGTGAAGACCCTCGAAACCGAGTGGGGCGTCAGTGCCGCCGCCCCGGTGGCTGCAGTTGCCGCTCCTGCCGCGGGCGGAGCTGGACCAGCGGCTGGTGCGGCCGCGGAGAAGACGGCTTTTGACGTCATTCTCACCGAATCGGGCGCCAACAAAATCGCTGTGATCAAGGAGATCCGCGCCGTGACGACCCTGGGCTTGAAGGAAGCCAAGGACCTCGTTGAATCCGCGCCCAAGCCGATCAAGGAAGGCGCGACGAAGCAGGAAGCCGATGACATCAAAAAGAGGGTGGAAGCGGCCGGAGGTAAGGTCGAATTGAAGTAAGGGTTCGTACTTTTGAGAGCAGGAGGTCCGGCAGCCGCCGGATCTCCTGCTTTGAGCGGTAAGATGAGAAGAGGGCGAGGGTCGAAACGAGTTATATCAGCAACGTAAGGAAAGAATAAATTATGTTCGAGCGCAGATATTCTGGAAAAGTAAAAGAAGTCATCGATCCGCCCAACCTCATCGAGGTTCAGAACAATTCCGCTTCCGAGTTCCTGCAGGTCGGGAGTCCTCCCGACAAGCGGAAGAACGTCGGATTACAGGCAGTCTTCAATGAAGTTTTTCCGATTGAGAGTTACGATGGCAAGAGCGTGCTTTCGTTCGTGCGCTACGAAATCGGCGACGCGAAAAACACCTGGATCGAGTGCATCCGCGAGGGCATCACGTTCGCGGCACCCCTTCATGTGACCTTCCGCCTCCAGGAGGATCGCGAAGGTCACAAGCATACCAAGGAGGAGAAGGTTTACATGGGCGAAATGCCCCTGATGACCCCGAGCGGCACGTTCGTGATCAATGGCGCCGAGCGCGTCATCGTCAGCCAGCTCCACCGCTCGCCCGGCATCTGCTTTGAGCAGACGGTTCACACCAATGGGAAAATCCTGTTTTCGTTCCGCATCATCCCGGACCGCGGCTCGTGGCTTGAGGTGCAGTTCGACATCAACGACCTGCTCTACATCTTCCTCGATCGCCGCCGCCGCCGCCGCAAGGTGCTGGCAACGACGTTCCTGCGGTGCATTGGCTACAGCACCGATCAGGACATCATCAAGCTGTTCTACGACATTGACGAAGTAAAGTTGCGCAAAGACATGGATGAAGAAGACCTTGCCAACAAGGTGCTCATCGACGATGTCATCGATTCGGAAAAGAATGTTGTGATCGCGCGCGCGTTTGAGCCGCTTTCCAAGGTAATCGTTCGCCAGCTGGTTGATCTGAAGATTTCCAAGGTCAAGGTGATCGATACGAGCAAGGATGACGGCATCATCATCAAGTCCCTCAAGAAGGACCCGACCCGCAATGAAGAGGAGGCCCTGAAAGATATCTACCGACGCCTGCGCCCCGGCGATCCCCCGACGATCGCCAACGCAAAGGCGCTCATCAAGCGGACGTTTTTCGACCCAAAACGTTACGACCTCGGCCGCGTTGGCCGCTACAAGATCAACCAGAAACTTTTCATGGATCGCAAGGCCGATCATGGAACCGAGGAGGCTGAATTTCGCGTCATCCAAAACGACGACCTTGTCGCGGCGATCAAGTACCTGATCAGCCTGCGCAAGGGCGAAGGGACCGTCGACGACATCGACCATCTCGGCAGCCGGCGCGTCCGCACGGTCGGCGAGCTGATCGCCAACCAGTGCCGCGTGGGCCTGGCCCGCACCGAGCGCCTGGTCAAGGAACGCATGACGCTCTTCGACATGAACACCGAGGGGATGACTCCGCAGAAACTCATCAACCCGAAGGCGCTTTCGGCCGTTATCAAAGACTTTTTCGGCCGCAGCCAGCTTTCGCAGTTCATGGACCAGACCAATCCTCTCTCCGAGCTCACGCACAAGCGGCGCCTCTCGGCCCTCGGGCCCGGCGGCCTTTCCCGTGATCGCGCGGGATTCGAAGTCCGCGACGTCCATTCCAGCCACTACGGCCGCATCTGCCCGATTGAGACACCGGAAGGCCCGAACATCGGCCTCATCTCCTCGATGAGCACGTTTGCGCGGATCAATGAGTTCGGTTTCCTTGAAACCCCATACCGCAAGGTGGAAAACGGCCGCGTGCTGGAGCGCGTCGATTATCTGACGGCCGACCAGGAGGAGAAGTACGTGGTCGCGCAGGCCAACTCGATCGTCGATACGCATTCCAAGCTCGTGGGCCCCACGGTCAGCGTCCGGTTCAAAGGCGACTTTCTGGAAGTCCTGCCGGACCGCGTCAACTACATGGACGTGTCGCCGAAGCAGCTGGTCTCGGTGGCCGCCAGCCTCATTCCGTTTCTTGAACACGACGACGCCAACCGCGCGCTCATGGGGTCGAACATGCAGAGGCAGGCAGTGCCCTTGCTGCGCAGCGAATCGCCCTATGTCGGCACCGGAATGGAGTCCCGCGTCGCTCGCGACTCGATGATCACGGTCATTTCGGAATCATCGGGCAGAGTTGCTTCGGTTTCGGCTCGCCACATCATTGTCACCAAGGATGGACATTATCCCGACCAGAAAAAGAAACTCCATACTGACGAGGAGAAGGGCATTTACGTTTATGAGCTGAGGAAGTTCATGCGCTCCAATGCGGGCACCTGCATCAATCAGCACCCGATCATCCAGAAGGGCGACCACGTCAAAAAGGGCCAGGTCCTGGCGGATGGACCTTGCACGGACAACGGCGAGCTCGCGCTCGGCAAGAACGTGCTGGTCGCTTTCATGCCCTGGAACGGCTACAACTTTGAGGACGCGATCCTGATCAGCGAGCGCCTCGTCAAGGACGACGAGTTTTCCAGCATCCATATCGAGGAATTTGAGATCGGCGCCCGCGACACGAAGCTGGGACCCGAGGAAATCACCCGCGACATCCCGAATGTGGGCGAGCAGGCCCTCAAGAACCTGGGGCCCGACGGTGTCGCCTGCATCGGCGCGGAGGTGAAGCCCGGGGACATCCTGGTCGGCAAAATCACGCCCAAGAGCGAGACGGAGCTGGCTCCGGAAGAGCGGCTTCTGCGCGCGATTTTCGGCGAGAAGGCCGCGGACGTGAAAGACACCTCGCTTACCGTGCCGAGCGGCACGCAAGGCATCGTGATGGACGTGAAGATTTCGGCCAACATCACGCCGGTGAAGCAGAAGCTGACCCCGACCGAAAGCCGCCACCAATCGAAGGTGTTAAAGGACAATTACGCGAAGAAAAAAGCCGAGCTCCACGAGGAGCTGACCGAGGCGCTGAGCAACATTCTCCTCGGTGAGAAGATCCCGCTCGACGTGGTGAACGCCGAGACCGGCGAGATCATCATCCCGGCCAACCGGAAGATCACCAAGACTCTGCTGCGCAAACTCGCCGCGGTTTACGACCATGTCGAGATTGACCCAAGCCCGATCCGGATCAAAATCCGCGAGATCATCGGCTCGTTTGAGAAGAAGTTCCTCGAATTGGAGATGCAATACGAGCAGGACTTGGAGCGCATCGAAAGCGGCGACGAGGTCGATCCGGGTATCATCAAGAGCGTCAAGGTTTACGTTGCCAGCAAGCGCAAACTGAGCGTTGGCGACAAGATGGCGGGACGCCACGGAAACAAGGGTGTCGTTGCCAAGATTGTTCCCGAGGAAGACATGCCGTTTCTCGACGATGGGACCCCGGTGGACATCGTTCTGAATCCGCTAGGTGTGCCTTCCCGAATGAACGTCGGACAAGTCATCGAAACCCACCTGGGTTGGGCGGCGAGAATCCTTGGGTTCAAAATCGCATCACCCGTCTTCGACGGCATTCAGGAAAAGGAGATTCGCGAGCTTATGAAGGAGGCCAATCTGCCGCAGCATGGCAAGGTGCCGCTTTGGGACGGTCGCAACGGTGAGAAGTTCGACCAGGAAGTGGTCGTTGGCTACATCTATATGATGAAGCTGGGCCACCTGGTCGCCGATAAAATCCATGCACGTGCTGTCGGCCCGTACTCACTCGTCACCCAGCAGCCGCTGGGGGGCAAGGCGCAGTATGGAGGCCAGCGTTTTGGCGAGATGGAGGTTTGGGCCCTGGAGGCCTATGGCGCCGCGTATACCCTGCAGGAAATGCTGACGGTGAAGAGCGACGATGTGGCCGGACGCACGAGGATCTACGAGTCGATCGTCAAAGGCGACAACTCGCTGCAGGCGGGCACGCCTGAATCGTTCAACGTTTTGATCAAGGAGATGCAGAGTCTCTGCCTCGACGTGAACGTCGAGAAGACTGGTTACGAGGAAGAATTCGCCGCGATTTAATGAGCAATCAGCATTCAGCCTCGGCTTTCGGCCTTCCAGTCGCGTTTTGCGCGAGTGGGTTGAGCCGACCGCCGACCGCCGACCGCTGAAAGCCTAAAAAGGAAAAATATGGTTACTGATCTGGAAGGTCACATTAACACGGAATCCGTGCGGCAGGCGCTTGGGTTTGAACAACGCGAGAACGCGTTCGAGGCGGTCAGCATCAAGATCGCCTCACCCGACAAGATCCGCTCGTGGAGCCGTGGGGAGGTCAAGAATCCCGAGACGATCAACTACCGGACCTTCAAGCCGGAAAAAGGCGGCCTTTTCTGCGAGCGCATCTTCGGCCCCGTCAAGGATTGGGAGTGCTCCTGCGGCAAGTACAAGCGTATCAAGCACAAGGGCGTGATCTGCGACCGCTGCGGCGTCGAGGTGACGCTGTCGCGGGTGCGCCGCGACCGCATGGGACACATTGAGCTGGCGGTGCCGGTGACCCACATCTGGGCGTTCAAGTGCATGCCGAGCCGCATCGGCCTCATGCTCGACATGAGCGCGCGCCAGCTGGAACGCGTGATCTATTATGAAGATTACATTGTGATCGACCCGGGCAAAACGCCGCTCCAGAGAAAACAACTTTTAAGCGAGATGGAATTCCGCGAGGCGCGCGAGCAGTACGGTGACGGATTCGTCGCCAAGATCGGCGCGGAAGCGGTCAAAGACCTGCTCGAGCAGATCGATCTGAACGAGACGATCAAGGAGCTTGAGAAAGCGATGGATACGACCAAGAGCAAGCAGGTTCGCAAGAAGATTTCCAAGCGCACCAAGCTGGTCCAGGGCTTCATCAGCTCGCAGACTCGTCCTGAGTGGATGGTGATCACGGTCCTGCCGGTCATCCCGCCGGACCTGCGCCCGCTTGTCCCGCTGGAAGGCGGTCGTTTCGCCACTTCGGACCTGAACGACTTGTATCGCCGCGTCATCAACCGCAACAACCGGTTGAAGTCGCTCCTCGCGCTGAAGACTCCCGAGGTCATCATCCGCAATGAGAAGCGTATGCTTCAGGAAGCCGTTGATGCCCTTTTCGATAATGGCCGGCATGGCCGCGCCGTCACCGCCGCCGCCAATCGTCCGCTCAAATCCCTCAGCGACATGCTGAAAGGCAAAAGCGGCCGTTTCCGCCAGAACCTGCTTGGCAAACGCGTCGATTATTCGGGCCGCTCGGTCATCGTGATCGGCCCCGAGCTCAAACTCAACCAGTGCGGCCTTCCCAAGAAGATGGCCCTCGTGCTGTTTGAGCCTTTCATCATTCGCCGGCTCAAGGAGCTTGGCCTGGTGCATACCATCCGCGCCGCCAAGAAACTCATCGAACGGCAGGCGCCCGAGGTCTGGGACATTCTGGATGAAGTGACGCGGGGGCATCCGATTCTGCTGAATCGTGCACCGACGCTGCATCGCCTCTCGATCCAGGCATTCGAGCCTGTGCTGATTGAGGGCGAGGCCATCCGCATCCATCCGCTTGTTTGCACCGCCTACAATGCGGACTTCGATGGCGACCAGATGGCCGTGCATATCCCGCTTTCGACGGAAGCCCAGCTCGAAACGCGCCTGTTCATGCTGGCGACCAACAATATTTTCTCGCCGTCCAGCGGCAAACCCATCACGACTCCATCCCAGGACATCACGCTGGGCTGCTACTATCTGACCCTGGGGCCGCGCGAGCATCCGAATGAGAAAGAAAAGAACAAGGAGCCGAAGCACATCAAGCTTTTCTCCGACTCGACGGAGGTATTCCTGGCCCGTCACGAAGGGGACGTGACGACTCATGAAAAAATCCGGCTCAAGAACCCGGATCTTGGCAAGTCCACGCTTTATGGCGACAAGGATAAGAAGGTGATTGAAACCACCGTTGGGCGGGTTGCATTCAACGAGATCTGGCCGACCGAAATCGGTTTTGTGAACTCAAGCGTCGGCAAAAAGAAGCTTGGCGACATCATCTGGAATACGTTCCAGATCTGTGGCCACGAGGTGACCGTCCAGACCCTCGACAAACTCAAGGATATGGGTTTTGAAGAGGCGACACGAACGGGAGCATCCATCGGCCTCTACGACATGATTATCCCGGAGGAGAAGACCACGGTCATCGCCGAGGCGCGCAAGTCGATCAACGAGGTGGAAAAGCAGTATCGAAATGGCGTCATTACTGACGGCGAGCGTTACAACCAGATCATCGACATTTGGACGCACGCGACGGACCAGATCTCCGGCGTGATGTTCCGTTCCCTGCAGCACAATAACGGCAAGGATTACTACAATCCAGTTTACCTGATGGTCGAATCGGGAGCTCGCGGCAACAAGCAGCAGGTGCGCCAGCTGGCCGGCATCCGCGGTTTGATGGCAAAGCCTTCAGGTGAAATCATCGAGCGGCCGATCCTGTCGAACTTCCGCGAGGGCCTGAGCGTGCTCGAGTACTTCATCTCGACCCACGGCGCCCGCAAGGGTCTGGCCGACACGGCGCTGAAGACCGCTGACTCCGGGTACCTGACCCGTAAACTCTGCGACGTTGCGCATGACGTGATCATCAATGAGCCGGATTGCGGTACCGTCAACGGTATCTGGGTGTCGTCGATCTACGAAGGCGACGAGGAGATCGTGAAGCTCTCCGACCGGATCATTGGCCGCGTGGCTTGCGACGACATCATCGACAACGTCCACAACCGCAAGGTCGTGGAGGCCAACGAGGAGATCAACGAAAAGGCCTCGATGGATCTTGATAAGCTCGGCGTCGAAAAAGTGCGAATCCGCTCGGTTTTGACCTGTGAGTCGAAACGCGGGGTTTGTGCCAAGTGTTATGGCCGCGATTTGTCCTCGACCAAGTTCGTGGAGTTGGGCACCGCGGTCGGCATCATGGCCGCCCAGTCGATCGGCGAACCTGGAACCCAGCTGACGATGCGCACGTTCCACATCGGCGGAACCGCCAGCCAGATCTTCAAGCAGCCTCAGATCAAGGCGAAGAATGACGGCGTGGTCCGTTACCAGGACCTGCGCGTAGTCCAATCGGTTGAAGGTCGGTTCATAGTGCTCAATAAGAACGGTTTCATTGTCATCAGCACGGCTGAAGGCCGGGAGCTGGAACGGTACAGTACGTTCATCGGCTCGACGATTTCGATTCCTGAGGGCGGCAAAGTCAAGAAGGGAGAGATCTTCGTCCAGTGGGATCCGTACAACGTCCCGATTCTTTCCGAGAAGCCGGGCCGTATCGAATTCCATGACGTCATTGAAGGCGTCACCATGAAGCGCGAGCTCGACGAATCGACTGGCCGCGTTGAGACGGTGATCATCGAGCACAAAGAAGACCTGCACCCGCAGATCCTCATCCGCGACGGCAGCGCCGGCGAACTTGCGGCAAGCTACAGCATTCCGGCGGGCGCGCATATCGCGGTCCGCGAGAAGGACAGCGTCCAGCCAGGCGCCACGCTGGCCAAGACGCCACGCAAGATGTCCAAGACCAAGGACATCACCGGCGGTCTGCCGCGTGTCGCCGAGCTGTTTGAGGCGCGCCGTCCCAAGGACGCGTGCGAGATCGCCCGCATCGAAGGTGTGGTCGATTTTGCCGGAACGGTGCGGGGCAAGAGGCGCCTGATTTTGAAGGATACAAAGACGGGCGTTGAAGAGGAACACCTGATTCCGCTCAGCAAGCATATCATCGTATTCAAAGGCGATTTGGTCCGGCAGGGCCAGCAATTGACCGAGGGTCCCGTTGACCTTCATGAGCTCCTGGAAGTGAAGGGTCCCGTGGAGTTGCAGGAACATTTGTTGAATGAGGTGCAAGAAGTTTACCGTCTGCAGGGCGTCGAGATCAACGACAAGCACATCGAGATCATTGTCCGCCAGATGCTCAAGAAGGTGAAGATCACCGAACCGGGAGATACCGATCTGCTCTGGGGCGACCAGGTGGATCGCCTGATGTTCGAGGAGGAAAACGAACGGGTCACTTCGGCGGGCGGCAAGCCGGCCGAGGCGGTTCCCGTCCTTCTGGGTGTCACCAAGGCCTCGCTGGAGACGGAGAGCTTTATCTCGGCGGCCTCGTTCCAGGACACCACGCGAGTTCTGATCGACGCGGCCACGCTGGGGAGGGTCGACCGCCTGCGCGGGTTCAAGGAGAACGTGATCATGGGCCATCTCATTCCGGCTGGAACAGGCTGGCCGGGTCACCGGATGGTCAAGCTGAAAGCGGCCGGGGAACCCATCAGTCTGACGGAGGAAAAGCTGGAGGAGGGCTTGCAGGAAGTGGTTTGACCGGCTGCGGGCTAAATACTTCTTGCGCGAAAAGGGAACGGGGGTTAGGCTCCGCTCTCTTTTTCTAAAAAACGTCACATTTTATTGGAAAAATAACAGTATGCCGACGATTAACCAACTGGTACGAAAAGGCAGGAAACGGATGAAGGTGAAGTCCAAATCGCCTCATCTGAGCGGCTGTCCGCAGCGTCGTGGCGTGTGTCTTATCGTAAAGACCATGACTCCGAAGAAGCCGAACTCTGCCTTGCGCAAAGTGGCGCGCGTGCGCCTGACCAATGGCAATGAGGTTTGGGGTTACATCGGCGGCGTCGGACACAACCTTCAAGAGCACTCGATTGTTTTGGTCCGAGGCGGACGTGTCAAGGACCTGCCGGGTGTTCGCTATCACATTGTGCGCGGAACGCTGGACACGCTGGGTGTCGAGGGTCGCAGGCGCAGTCGTTCCAAATACGGCGCCAAGGCCCCGAAAGCGGGCGGCGGGAAAGCGGCGGCTGAAAAGCCCGCCAAGAAGTAAAGGGGAGTCAAAGTATGTCTCGTCGCCGCCGTGCCATTGTTAAAGAGCGCCACCCGGACAGCCGGTTCAACAACACTTTGGTGAACCGACTCATCAATTCGGTCATGAAGCAGGGCAAAAAAACAACGGCCGAAAGGATCGTCTATGGGGCCTTCGACAAGGTGGTCGAGAAGACCGCCAACCCGAATCCGCTCGAAGTCCTTCAGAAGGCCATCGATAATGTCCGTCCTCGCGTTGAAGTTCGTTCCCGGCGCGTCGGTGGTGCCACGTACCAGGTGCCCGTCGAAGTCCCGATGGACCGTCAGATCACGATGGCGATGCGCTGGATTTGCGATGCAGCCGGAGGGCGCAAGGGGGTTGGAATGAAAGACTCGCTTGCCGCAGAGATCCTTGAGGCTTACCAGGGCCAGGGCACGTCGGTCCGAAAGCGCGAGGAAACCCACAAGATGGCCCAGGCCAACAAGGCCTTCGCCCACTTTCGATGGTGATGATTTAACTTCCTCTATTATATGTCAGCGACCGTTATGGACAAACCTGCTTCAAAGCCCTCCAACCCGAACGACCCCGGGCGGAAGTTCACGCTGGAGTGCACTCGCAACATCGGCATAGCCGCGCACATCGACGCCGGCAAGACGACGGTGACGGAGCGCGTTCTCTATTACACCGGCCTGATCCACAAGATGGGCGAGGTGCACGATGGCAACACGGTCACCGATTGGATGGAGCAGGAGCGCGAGCGCGGCATCACGATCACTTCCGCTGCGACGACGTGCTTTTGGAAGCCGCGGTCGGGCCAGTACAAAGACATCCAGCATCGCGTCAACATTATCGACACGCCCGGCCACGTCGACTTTACGGCCGAAGTGGAGCGCTCGCTCCGCGTACTCGACGGCGTGATCGCGGTGTTCTGCGGCGTCGCCGGCGTCCAGCCCCAGTCCGAGACGGTTTGGCGCCAGGCCAATAAGTACAAAGTCCCGCGGATCGCGTTCGTGAACAAAATGGACCGCGTGGGCGCGAACTTCGAAGCGGCCGTCAAGGAGATGCGCCAGAAACTTGGCGCGAATGCGTGGCCGATTCTCATCCCCATCGGCAGGGAGGACCAGCTCAAGGGTTGTGTCGACGTCATCGCCCAGAAGGCGGTCATTTACGATCCGTCGGACGAGAGCGGCATGAAGTACGAGGTGACCGACATCCCGGCCGATCTCGCTGACGAAATGAAACTGCACCGGATGGAGCTTATTGAAGCGGTCGCGAACGTCGACGACCTCATCGCCGACAAGTTTTTACATGAGCAGCCGATCGATGAGAAGGAACTGCGCCAGGGCATTCGGCGGGCGACAGTTTCGGGCAAATTTGTCCCTGTGGTCGGCGGGTCGGCTTATAAAAACAAGAACGTCCAACCGCTGATCGATGCGGTGGTCGATTTTCTCCCAAACCCGCTCGATGTGGGTGAGATCCACGGTTTTGATCCGGACGACCACTCCCCGATGCTGATTCATCCCGATGACAACGCCGAAGACGTTTCGCTGGCCTTCAAACTTTGGAGCGATCCGTACATTGGAAAGCTGGTTTTCTTCCGTGTTTACACCGGCAAGTTGACCAAGGGCGACAGCGTCTACAACCCGCGCACCAACAAGACTGAACGCGTCAGCCGCGTCATCATGATGCAGGCCGACAAGCGCGAGGAGGTTGATGTTGTTTACTCCGGTGACATTGCAGCGCTCGTTGGTCTTAAGAACATTGCGACCGGCGACACCCTTTGCGACCCCGACTTTCCGATTCTCCTGGAGCCTCCCACTTTCCCTGAGCCGGTCATTTCCATGGCCGTTGAACCGAAGACGAAAGCCGACCGTGAGAAGATGGGCGAAGCGCTCCAGCGCCTGGCTGAAGAGGACCCGACGTTTCGCGTTAAAACAAACGAGGACACGGGGCAGTTGATTATCCACGGCATGGGCGAGCTCCATCTTGAAATCATCCGCGACCGCATGTTCCGTGAATTCAAGGTGGAGGCCAACGCGGGCAAACCGCAGATTGCGTTCCGTGAAACGATCACCAAGTCGGCTGCCGGCGAGGGTAAGTTCATCCGACAGACTGGTGGGCGTGGCCAGTACGGTCACGTATGCCTCGATGTGCAGCCCGGCGATCGCGGTTCCGGCCACGTCATCGAAAACGAGGTGGTCGGCGGCAACATTCCCAAGGAGTTCATCAAGCCGTCCATTCAGGGAGTTGAAGAGGGCCTGTTGACCGGCATCCTCGCGGGTTACCCGGTGGTCGACATCAAAGTCCAGATTTTGGACGGCAGTTACCACGATGTCGACTCGTCGGAAATCGCCTTCAAGATGGCGGGCATCTTTGCGATCAAAGACGCGCTCAAAAAGGCGTCGTGCATCCTGCTCGAGCCGATCATGAAGGTCGAGCTGAGCACGCCCGAAGAGTACCAAGGCGACCTGATGGGCGACTTGAACCGCCGCCGCGGCAAAATCATGAACATGGAGAACAAGGGAAACACCTGCCTTATTCACGCGGAAGTTCCGCTTGAGGAGCTGTTTGGTTACGCGACCGACATCCGCTCCCTGTCGAAGGGCCGTGCGGCCTATTCGATGGAGCCTTCACACTTCGAGAAGGTTCCGGAGCAGGTTCTGCAGAGGATCCTCGAACAAACTAAAAAGTAGAACTCAGAACCCAGAACCCAGGAGTCAGAATAGAAAAACATCAGAACCCAAAAATACAGAATCAGAAGTAATTCTGAGTTCTGAATTCTGAGTTCTGAATTCTGAGAAAATATGGACCAACAGCGCATCAGAATTCGGTTGAAAGGCTTTGATTACCGGTTGCTCGACGCATCAGCGAGCGAGATCGTTGAGACAGCAAAGCGCTCGGGCGCGCAGGTTGCGGGCCCCATTCCTCTTCCGACAAAGATCGAGCGGTTCACGGTGAACCGGTCGGTCCATGCGGACAAGAAATCAATGGAGCAATTCGAGATGCGCACACACAAGCGCCTCGTTGACCTGATCAACCCGACGGCCAAGACCGTGGATGAGCTCAAGAAGCTCAACCTGCCGGCAGGCGTCGACATCCAAATTAAAATTTAACGGGGTCACAAAATTTTTCATGAGCATCGGACTATTAGGAAAGAAACTGGGCATGACGCAGGTCTATGATGATCGGGGTATTTTACACCCCGTGACGGTCGTCGAGGCCGGTCCCTGCACTGTCCTTCAGAAGAAAGGGATGGAGAGGGAGAAGTACGCAGCCGTCCAGCTCGGTTTCGATGACAAGAAGGAAAATCGCGCGACCAAACCAGAGCTTGGCCACGCGAAGAAGGCGAATGCCAAGCCGTGCCGATTTGTTCGCGAATTTCGAACCAAGGCGGGCGAGGAGCTGAACGTCGGCGACAAGCTGACCGTCAACCGCTTTCAAACCGGCCAGTTCGTCGACGTCATCGGAATTTCCAAGGGCAAGGGTTTTCTGGGGGTTGTTGGCCGCTGGAAATTCGCCGGTGGTGGAGCGGCGCACGGTTCCAAGAGTCATCGCCGCGCGGGGGCTATCGGCGAGCGCGCAGATCCCGGGCACATTTTCAAGAACCATAAGATGCCGGGGCACACCGGCCGTGACCGCATCACGGTCCAGAACCTGAAGATCATCAACGTTCGCGAGACGGAAAATGTGCTGTTGATCGAAGGAGCGGTTCCGGGCGCCAACGGCGATTACCTGGTCATCAGGCCTGCTGTTAAGAAAAAAGCAGAGAAGAAAAAGTAATTTCAAATGAAAGTTAAGCTCTACGACCAGCATGGCAAGGCGCACGGGGACATGGACCTGAAGATCCAGTCCTCGGGTGCCAGCACCCAGCTCATCCAGGATGCGGTGGTGACCTACCGGGCCAACCAGCGTCAGGGCAACGCCTCGACCAAGACGCGGGGCGAGGTTGCCGGCTCGGGCAAGAAGCCGTGGCGCCAGAAGGGGACCGGCCGCGCGCGCGCCGGCTCGATTCGCTCGCCGCTATGGCGGCACGGCGGCGTCGTGCACGGGCCCAAGCCGCGTGATTATTCCAAGTCGATGCCGAAGCAGATGAAGCGCTCGGCGTTTCAAAATGCCCTCGTCCAGCGCGCGGAAGCCGGCGACATGATCGTCCTGAGGGGGTTGAAGCTCTCGTCGCCCAAAACGCGCGAGTTCGCCGCGATCGTCGATAAGCTCCCGCTGGACGGCTGCCGCGCCCTCTTCGTCTACGCCGATCCGGACAAGAACCTCCTGCTCGCCGGCCGCAACCTGCCGCGGGTGGACATCGTTTCGGCCGAGTCGCTGAACCTTTACCAGTTATTGATGTACGGTAAACTGATTTTCACCGAGGACGCGCTCGAGAAAGTGCGGGCCCGCTTGTCCGAGAAAACGGGGAAAAAAATCGCCGCCAAGAAGGGGGATGCTTAAGCCATGAAGTCTCCTTTTGACATCGTCAAGACGGTGCGCATCACCGAGAAAGGTTCGCTCCTGAGCGAGAAGAACAACCAGTACACGCTCAAGGTCGATCCGCACGCCAACAAGTTTCAAATCAGGGACGCCGTCGAAAAGCTGTTCAACGTGAAGGTGACGGCGGTTCGCACGATGAATTTTGCGGGCAAACCGCGCCGCCAGCGCACGGCTCAGGCGGGCCGGACGTCGCACTGGAAAAAGGCGATCGTCACTTTGAAGGACGGCGACAAGATTGAGGTGACGGCGTAACAATTCCTAATTTTGAATTTCAAATTCCTAACAACTCCCACATCGGCCAAGAAATCAGAAATTAGAAATCAGAAATCAGAAATTTTAAAATGGGCATCAGAACATACAGACCGCACACTCCGGGACTTCGCTTTTGTATCTCGCATACGTTCGAGGAGATCACCAAGCAGAAGCCCGAGAAGTCGTTGACCGAGCCGATGAAGCGCACGGGCGGCCGCAACAACCAGGGCCGTCTCACGATGCGGCACCGCGGCGGCGGCCACAAGCAGCGCTATCGCGTCATTGATTTTAAGCGCGACAAGCGCGGCATCATAGCGACCGTGGCGTCCATCGAGTACGATCCGATTCGCACCGCGCGTATCGCCCTGCTGCAATATGCGGACGGCGAGAAGCGCTACATCCTGGCGCCTATCGGCCTCAAGGTGGGTGCAACGGTTCAGGCTGGGCCCGATTCGCCCATCGAGGTGGGCAATGCTTTGCCTCTTCGCAACGTGCCGCTCGGCTATCCGATCCACAACTTGGAGTTGACGATTGGCCGTGGTGGCCAGATGATCCGGTCCGCGGGCACGGCCGCTGAGCTGACCTCCAGGGAGGGCGACTACGCCCAGGTGAAACTGCCCTCAGGAGAGCTTCGCAAGATCCATGTCGAGTGCTATGCAACGCTCGGCCAGGTCGGAAACACGGAGCACGAGAATATTTCGTTGGGCAAGGCGGGCAAGTCCAGGCACCTGGGCTGGCGTCCGACCGTGCGAGGGATGGCGATGAACCCGGTCGATCACCCGATGGGCGGAGGGCAGGGCAAATCCAAGGGCGGTCCGCATCCTTGCAGCCCATGGGGACAGATCGCCAAGGGGTTGAAAACCCGCAAGAAGCATAAATGGACGGACAAATTTATCGTCCAGCGCCGCAAGGCCAAGAAGTAAATCCGAGGAAATATGGGACGTTCACTGAAAAAAGGGCCGTTTGTCGACGATCATCTGATGGAAAAAGTTCAGAAGATGGGCGCAGAAAAAAAGCCCATCAAGACATGGTCGCGTCGCTCGATGATCATCCCGGAATTCGTGGGCCATCATTTCATGGTTCACAACGGCAAGATTTTCAACCCGGTTTTTGTCACGGAGAACATGGTCGGACACCGGTTGGGTGAGTTTTCCCCGACCCGCACCTTCAAGAAACACGGTGCGCATACCGAAAAGGTTACGAAGTAATCGTGTGTTATAGACGGGCAGGCGGGTGCGTTGTTGCAATCTTGTTGTTGGTTGTTTGTTCATTGTCAGTTCGATCAGAGGAGAACGGGGAAGAGATCGAGGAGCTGCGTCTGAGTGTTCAGGCGTTGCGACAGCAGAACTTGAACCTTCAGAAGCAGGTGCAAGAGGCCTTGATGAAAATCGAGGTTCTCAACCTCAAGGAGGCCCGAAGTGGTTCCGGTGGACCGGATGTCGGGAAGAAGTCGGGCGCGCTGAAAGCAGTTCCGGAAACATCCGAGGAGCTGCGATGGCAGATGCTGACGACATTGCGCCTGTTGAGACGCGGGCAACTTGCCGGCGAGGAGCTGGAACAGCGACTCCGGAAAGTCACCCTGCTGGCGGAAGAGGCGGTGAAGTCTGCGGATCGGGTGGATCCGAAAAAGAGGGCCCTGCTTGAAGAAGAGGTGCGAGCGGTCAAGAAGCTGCTCGGACCTGGAAAATGGGAGCGGAAGCAAGAGGGAGAAGCCAGCGAGCCTGAGAGCGTCGACGTCGAGGCATTGAAGACGGCAAGGGTTGCGGAATTCCGCAAAGACCTGAGTCTCGTGGTGTTGAACGTTGGCCGGGAGCACGGAATCCGGCTTGGGATGCCGTTTGATATCGTTCGGGACAACAGACTCGTGGCGACCGTTTATGTGGTGGAAGTGCGCGACAAGATATGCGGCGCTCTGATCGAGCGGATGGAGGGAAAAAATCCTGTGAAGATGGATGATCAGGCTGTGTTGAGGAAGTCATAGCGAAGAAAGAATTTTCAATGGAAGTTCAAGCCATAACAAAGAACGTGCGGATTGCTCCCCGCAAGGCGTGGGAGGTCATGCGCAAGATCTCTGGACTCGGTGTGGAGGAGGCCCAGAGCCTGTTGAGCTTTATTCCGCGGAAAGCCGCACGCTTGATCGCCAAAACGCTCAAGTCGGCCGTCGCGAATGCGGAGGATCAGGCCCGAAACAGCAAGATTCATATGAATTCCGCGCAGCTTCGGGTTTGCCGTGCGGAGGTTGGCCAGGGGACCACGATCAAGCGCATCAGCGCAAGGGCGCGGGGATCGGCAAGCGTCATCCGCAAGCGGACCAGCCACCTGAAGGTTGTGGTGAGCGATGAACGGCAGTCTGGAAAGGCCAAGAAAGCTGATCCGGTTGAGCAGCCCCGTAAACAAAAGAAAAAGTAGCTTATGGGACAAAAAGTAAATCCAATCGGCTTTAGAATCCAGATGAACCGTGACTGGCGCTCGCGCTGGTACGCGGCGCCCAAGGAGTACGCGCTCATGCTGCACGAGGATCTGAAGATCCGTGCCTTTTTAAAGAAGAAGCTGGAGCAGGCCGCGGTGCCGCGCATCAATATCGAGCGCGCTTCACAGCGTCTGCGCGTCACGATTTTCACCGCGCGCCCTGGCATCGTCATTGGCCGCAAAGGTTCCGAGATCGACAAGCTCAAGGAGGATATCGCGGCCCTGAGCACGCTGAAGGAAGTTTACGTCGACATCCAGGAGATCAAAACGCCGGAGACGAACGCGCAGTTGATCGCCGAAAACGTCGCTCTTCAGCTCGAGCGAAGAATTTCCTTCCGGCGAGCGATGAAGAAGGCCGCGCAGACGGCGATGGATTTTGGCGCCCAGGGGGTGAAGGTGCGCTGCTCTGGCCGGCTCGGAGGTTCAGAAATCGCGCGAACCGAATGGCACCGGCTTGGCAAGGTCCCGCTCCACACGATCCGCGCGAACATTGATTATGGATTCGCCGAGGCCCTGACGACGTACGGGAAGATCGGCGTCAAGGCCTGGATCTTCAAGGAAGAGAAGAAGCAGGAGGCAGCCGCCAAAGTCGGCTGATCCAATCGGAGATATTGATTTATGGCATTGATGCCGTCCAAAGTGAAGTACCGCCGCATGCAGCGGGGAAGCCGCAAAGGCTTTGCCAGCCGCGCGGTGAAAATTGATTTCGGCTCCTTCGGGCTGCAGGCCCTGGGGCGGGCCTGGGTCACGGGCCCTCAGATCGAGGCGGCACGCGTTGCCCTCACGCGCAATATGAAGCGCAAGGGCAAGGTTTGGATCCGGATTTTCCCGCACAAGTCGGTTTCGAAGAAACCGGCAGAGGTGCGAATGGGCCAGGGGAAGGGCGCACCCGAGATCTGGGTGGCGGTGGTGAAACCGGGCGTCGTGATGTTCGAGGTCGACGGCGTGCCTGAAACAACGGCGCGCGAGTCACTCGCTCTCGCGGCGGCCAAGCTGCCGATTCGGACGCGGTTTTTGTCCAAGCGCCACGAGGCTTGAGACAAGAGGATTTTTAGATGAGCAAAGAAAAAGAAACCAGGAAGAAGCAGGGCAAGCGGCAGGATGCGCTGGCGCGTCTGCGCGGGATGTCGAAGGATGAACTGTTGACGGAATCAAAACACTTCCGCCAGGAGCTCTTCAACCTTCGCCTGCGTCAGCAGACTGGCGCAGTTGAGAAGCCCAGCCGCATTCGGGATCTGCGCAAGGGTATCGCCCGGATTGAAACGATTTTGACCCAGTCCAAAGCGGAAAAAAAATAGGCCAACTCATTTATGGTTGAGAAAGCAAAAAAACATTTGAAAGAAAAGGAAGGCATTGTCGTGTCGGACAAGATGGAGAAAACGATCGTTGTCCGCGTCGACCGCCGCACCCGCCACCCCATTTACGGGAAGGTCATGAACCTTTCGAAGAAATACTATGCACACGACGAGAAGAACGAGGCGAAGGCCGGCGACAGGGTGCGCATCATCGAATCACGCCCGCTGAGCCGGTTGAAACGCTGGGCGCTGCTGACGGTCATTTCCCGGGGTGAGGTGATTGAAAAGATCGAGAATGAGCCCGAGGTGATCGCATGATTCAGATCAGAAGTATTTTGGATGTTGCGGACAATACAGGCGCGCGCCGCGCTTCGGCGATCGGCGTCCTCGGCCGGCCCGGCCTTTTCGGCCGCATCGGTGACGTGATCAAATGCAACATCAAGGAGGCGGATGCGGATGGCTCCGTAAAGAAGGGCGCCGTCGTGGACGCGGTCATCGTGCGCACTCGCCAGCCGATTCGCAGACCCGACGGTTCAGTCCTGCGTTTCGATCGCAACGCGATCGTGATCATTGACAAACAAAAGAATCCCGTTGGCACGCGCATTTTTGGTCCCGTAGCACGCGAGCTGCGCGACAGGAATTTCATGAAGATCGTTTCACTCGCGCCGGAGGTCATCTAATGCGCGTTTATCATTTGAAAAAGGGCGATATGGTGGAGGCGATTTCCGGGCGCTGGAGAGGTGCCCGCGGCAAGGTCGTCAAAGTCCTGACCAAGGCGGGGCGCGCCGCGGTAGAGTTTCCTCGCAAGAACAAGGAGGGGCAGGAGCTGCCTTATATTAAAAAGGCCATCCGCAAATCGCAGGACAACCCGCAGGGGGGGTTCGTGGATCTGCACCCGCGTGTCCATGTTTCCAATCTGCGTGTGGTCGCCGAGGATGAGAAGTCGACGAAGAAGAGGGAAAGCAAGAAAGAGAAGAAAAAGTGAGCGTTTTGCAGGACAAATATAAAAAAGAGATTGTTCCCAAGCTAATGGAGCTGCGGAAATACAGGAATCCCATGCAAGTCCCCAGGCTTGAGAAGATCGTCATCAACGTCGGCATCAATGCCACGGCCGAGAAGCAGGCCATTGAAGATACGGTCCAGGAGATCAAGATCGTGACCGGCCAGAAGCCCATCATCACGCGGTCGCGCATAAGCATTTCGAATTTCAAGCTGCGCAAGGACCAGCCGATCGGCGTGAAAGTCACGATGCGCGGGCGCATGATGTACGAGTTCATGGAGAGGTTCATGGGCACGGCACTGCCGCGCATCAGGGACTTCCGAGGCGTGCCGGCGCGCAGTTTCGACGGCCGCGGCAATTATACCCTCGGCGTGGATGACCACACCATTTTCCCGGAAATCGAACTGGATAAAATCAAGCGCAACGTCGGAATGAACATTACTTTTGTGACAACCGCCAAAAGCAACGAAGAGGCAAAGGAGCTGCTGGCACTGCTCGGAATGCCATTCTCGGACCGGAAAATGGCGGCTGCGTAGTCGAGGAAGATCTATGGCGAAACTCTCATGGGAAAATAAACAGAAACTGCCGCAGAAATTCAAAGTGCGCCGCTACAACCGCTGCAAGACCTGCGGGCGCCGCCGCGCTTTTATCCGCCGGTTTCAAATGTGCCGAATCTGCTTCCGCGAGCTGGCGTTGCAGGGGAACATTCCCGGCGTAACGAAGGCGAGCTGGTGAGGAAAAAACAATGAACGATCCCATTTCAGATTTGTTGACGCAGCTTCGAAACGCAAACCAGGTCGAGAAAGAAGAGATTTCCGTCCCGCACTCCCGGATCAAGGCCGACATCGTGCGGGTGTTGAAAAAGGAAGGTTTTATCGAGGATTTCAAAGTGGAGAAAGTGAAGAACCACATGCAAATCAGGATCAAGTTGCGGGGTATTGGCGAGCAGCGCGCCATCACCGGCCTGAAGCGCATCAGCAAGCCTGGGCTGCGCCGGTATGTTTCATCCACGGCAATCCCGAAGGTGATACGCGGCGGTCTGGGTGTGTCGATCCTTTCCACCTCCCGCGGCATTATGACGGGCCGCGAGGCGAAAAAGGAGAAAGTGGGAGGCGAAGTCCTCTGTTTTGTCTGGTGATTTTATGAGCCGCATTGGAAAAAAGCCGGTCGTCTTTTCGGACAAGGTCAAAGTGAGCTTGGAGGGCCGCATCCTCAAAGTGGAGGGGCCGAGGGGGAAGCTCAGCTATACCCTGCCGGAGGGCATCACCGCCAAGATCGAGGATAAATCGGTCCATTTCGAGCGGAAGAGTGACAACCGTGAGATGAAGGCGCTCCACGGGCTGGCGCGCGCACTCACCCAGAACATGGTCAAGGGCGTGACCGACGGTTATCAGAAGAAGCTGGAAATTCAGGGCGTCGGTTTCAAGGCCGCCGTCCAGGGCAGCAATCTGAATTTGAGCCTCGGATTCTCGCACCCGGTCCTTTTTCCAATTCCCAAGGAGATCAAGATCCAGGTGGCCGAGAACACCCAGATCCAGATTGATGGGGCTGACAAGCAGCTCGTCGGCGAAGTCGCGGCAAGCATCCGGCGGTATTATCCCCCTGAGCCGTACAAGGGCAAGGGCATCCGTTATGCCGGCGAACAGGTGCGTCGCAAGGTGGGCAAGACGGCTGGGCAAACCGCTTAAGGGGCCTGACTGCGACAAGACTTTGAACATTTGATCAGAGAGTTTTAGAAACATGGCTAAATCGAAAAGAGAATTGTCGATCCGGAGACACTGGCGAGTGCGCAAGAAAATCATCGGCACCGCCGAGCGGCCCCGTCTGAGCGTGAAGTTTTCGGGACGCCACATCCACGTGCAGTTCATTGACGACACGCATGGAGTGACTCTGGCCTCCTTCTCGTCGCTGCAGCCGGATCTTCGGCAAACAAAGCTCAAGCCCAACATTGCGGGGGCCGCCATCGCGGGCAAAATGGCTGCGGAAAGAGCGCTTCAGAAAAAGATTAAGGCCGTTGTTTTTGACCGAGGCAGTCGCAAATACCATGGGAAAGTGAAGGCGCTCGCCGACGCGGCGCGCGAGGCGGGATTGCAGTTTTAAGAACTTAACATTTGGTGAACTGATCAAGGAGCTGACAGCGTGACTGAAACAAACACAGAAGCAACCCCGACCCCCAAGGCCGTCCCGGCCGAGACGCCGGCGAAGATGCCCGTCAAGGAACCGGCTGGTCCCATCAGGGATCACGGGCCAGGGGGACCCATGGGATCCAGAAACCGCAGACGCCCCGGCGGGCGGGACGATTCCTCCGACAAGCCGAAACCCGAGTTCACCGAGAAGGTGGTATTCATCAACCGTTGCGCCAAGGTCGTCAAGGGCGGCCGTCGCTTCAGCTTCAGCGCCCTCATCGTCGCGGGCAACCGCAAAGGGAGTGTCGGCTATGGTTTTGGCAAGGCCAACGAGGTTGCCGAGGCTATCCGCAAGGGAACAGAAATTGCCCGCAAGAACCTGGTTAAGATTTCGGTCAAGGGAAGCACGATTCCACATGAGGTGGAGGGCGTCTTCGGTGGCGGCCGCGTCCTTCTGCGTCCGGCCAGCCCCGGCACCGGCATCGTGGCGGGTGGCGGCGTTCGCGCCGTCGTCGAAGCGGCAGGCATCCGCGACATCATCGGCAAGACGCTCGGCCCGAGCAACATTCCCAATGTGGTCAAGGCGACCCTCCAAGGCCTCCAACAGCTTCGCCTTCCTGAGGACATCCTGCGTCGCCGCGGCCTGCTGCCAAAAAAGCCCGTCCAGAAAAACGGCAAATAAGCGGCAAATAAGCGGCAAACACGCCGTGTTTAAAAAATTCCGGAACTTTCTAGTTGGGTTCATTGGCGCCCCACTGCTGCGCCTGCTTTGGAGGACTCTCCGCGTCTCAGTCGATGATCGGGGCAAGCTTCTTTGCCGCGCTTCCGGCCAGCCCGTGATCTATGCATTCTGGCACAACCGGATGCTGCTCCTGCCGCCGTTTCATAAATCGAATCTCTCCGGCCGCCGATGCATCTGCCTGATCAGCGCCAGCTCTGACGGTGAGATGATTGCCCGTGTGGTTGAAAGATTCGGAATCAAGTCGGCGCGCGGCTCCAGCTCGCGGCGGGGCAAGGAGGCGCTCTGGGAGCTCGCCATCCACTTCGAGAATGGAACCGATGTGGCGATCACGCCCGACGGCCCGCGCGGGCCGCGCTATAACGTCCAGCAGGGGATCATTGGCCTGGCCCAGCGGACGGGAGCCCCGATTTATCCGGTTTCGTACACCGCCGACCGGAAGATCGAGCTCAAGAGTTGGGACAGGTTTCTCATCCCGTTGCCGTTCGCCCACTGCAGGGTCATCATTGGCGAGCCGATTTTTGTTCAGCGGGCCCGCACTGAGGGGGAGTTCGAAATGGAACGCAAAAAGCTTGAGGACGCTCTCTTGGACCTTGGCGGGGACGTCCCGCTCTGTTCCCCCTTGGGCGTGACGGATTAAAACTCGCCGTTGTTGGTGTAAAACTTCTTTTGCTGGACGATCGTTTTGATGTACGACTGAGTCGATGGAAAACCGATGCGACCCAGGAAATGGTCCGGGTCTACGAGGCTCTTTTCGTCCATCCAGCGCAGCACATTTCTCCGGCCGGCATTGTATTCGGCGAGGGCCATCGGCACTGGGTCTTCCGCCGTCTCCCAGTTGTTGAGCGCCTTGCCCAGGTACCATGCCCCGGCGCGGATGTTGATTCGGGGATCGAAGAGCTGTTCCGGTTGAAAGCTGGCGATTTTGTTCGCCCTGGCCCACTCGGAACCGGTCGTGTCCGTGACCTGCATCAGCCCCTTTTCGCCGACGGTCCCGAGGGTTCTGGGTTCGAATTTGCTTTCCCGCAGAATCACAGCCTTGATCAGGTTGGGATCCACTCCATATTCGGCGGAGGCTTCCAGGATGAGGGAATCGAAACGATTTTGCCTCATCCAGTACTGCAGGCGAAACTGCTGCAAAACAAGGGTCAGCAGGAAGAGGCCCACGCTGGTGAAAACGATTAGCCAAACCTTTCGCACAGCCTTATGATAGCGGCCCCAACCCATTTTTCCAATTTCAAAATGCAAATCGCCAAGATTCGCGTCGATTTGAGTCTGGATCGGGAGTTCGACTACCTGGTTCCTGCGCAGTGGACAGGACATCTTCAGGTCGGTTCGCGTGTCCGTGTCCCGTTCGGTCGACGCAAAATCCTCGGCACCGTCGTGGGTTGGGCCAGTCCCGCGGCCGCGGGACGGGAGGATCTCAAGCCGATCGCGGAGATCATCGGCGACCGGACCATCTTCACGCCGGAGCTCCTGCGCGTGGCGCGTTGGATGTCGGAGTACTATATCTGTCCGCTGGAGCAGGCGCTCCGATGCCTGGTGCCCGCGGCCGTCCAGAAGGCGCAGATCAAGGGAAAGCGAAAGCCCGTTGCCAAGGATGGGGAAGCGGTCGAGCATGTCCCAAAGCGGTTCCAGCTTTCCGCCGACCAGCAAAAAGCGCTCGAATTCATTCGTGGCGAACTGATGGGGGAAGCGCCCACGCCGATTCTCCTGCATGGGGCTACCGGCAGCGGCAAAACCGAGGTCTACCTGCAGGCCATCGAGGAAGTCCTGAACGCCGGAAAGTCGGCCATCATGCTCGTCCCGGAAATCGCCCTGACACCCCAGACGATCGAGCGTTTCCAGGCGCGCTTCGGCAATCGACCGGGAGGCCCCACGATCGCGATCCTTCACAGCCATCTTTCGGCCGGCGAGCGTTTCCACGAATGGCAGCGGCTTCGGAAAGGCGAGGCGCGAATTGCCATCGGGGCCCGCTCAGTGGTGTTCGCGCCCGTAAAAAGTCTCGGGTTGATTGTCGTCGACGAGGAGCACGAGAACACTTACAAGCAGGATGAAGCGCCCCGCTATCATGCGCGCAACGTGGCGGTGATGCGCGGAAAGTTCGAGGGGGCCCTGGTTCTGCTCGGCTCGGCGACGCCGTCGATGGAGTCGTATTACAACGTCCAGGCGGGCAAATACCGGCTTTGCTCGCTGCCCAAGCGTATCGATGAAATCCAGATGCCGCTGGTGCGCATCGTCGACATGCGGGAGGAGGCGCTCCGACAGAAGGGACTGAGGATTTTTTCCGAAACGCTGAAGGAGGCGATCCAGAAGCGGCTTGAGCGCAGGGAGCAGACCATTCTTTTCCTGAATCGGCGGGGCTACGCCACGTCGATGCTTTGTCCTGCGTGCGGCCACGTCCCCCAATGCAACCAGTGCGCGATCCCATTCACCTACCACCGGGCGCTCGCCAAGTTGATGTGCCACCTCTGCGGCACGGAGAAGCCCGCTCCGAATGTCTGCGAGTCATGCCGAAGCCCCGAGGTGAAATTCACCGGCCTGGGCACTGAAAAAGTGGAGGAGGGGATCCAGAAACTCTTTCCCCAGGCCAGGATTGTGCGGATGGATTCCGATACCATGACCCGCAAGCGCGCCTATGTCGAAACGCTGATGGATTTTCGCCGCGGGAAAATCGACATCCTGCTCGGCACCCAGATGATCGCCAAGGGCCTGGATTTTCCCAACGTGACCCTGGTGGGAATTGTCTATGCCGATATGGCCCTCCACCTGCCGGACTTCCGGGCCGGCGAGAGGACGTTCCAGCTCGTGACCCAGGTAGCGGGCCGCGCGGGCCGCGGAGATGTCATGGGCGAGGTGATCGTTCAAACGTTTACACCGCACCATCCGGCGATCCAGTTCGCGCGACACCACGATTTCGTCGGCTTTTACGAAGAGGAGATTTCCTACCGTGAGCAGCTCGACTATCCGCCATTCTCCCATCTTGTAATCATCGAGCTTTCAGCTGTCCAGGAGACGGAGGTTGATTTCGTAGCCCGCTGGCTGCAGAAGGAGATGTCGGAAAAGATTCCCAAGCATGTGACCCTGCTGGGACCAGCCGTCCCGCCGATGGCGAAATTGAGGGGACGGCATCGCCGGCAGATTCTTCTGCGGTCGCGTGTGATGAAAACACTGGCCAAGGTGCTGCATCCTCTCCTTGGCAGGGTGCCCCGCCAGAAGAACGTGCGCGTGAGCGTGGACGTGGACGCATTGAACCTGCTTTAATATGTCGAATTGCTTGCCAGACTGGAAACAGAAGGTTAGGAACAAGCCCGCCGGATGAAAAAGTACTACATCACCACCCCGATCTATTACGTAAACGATCGGCCGCACCTCGGACATGCGTCGACCACGATCTGGGCGGACGTGCAGGCCCGGTTTCAGCGGATGACCGGCCGCGAAGTGTTTTTTTTGACCGGGCTGGATGAGCATGGGACCAAGGTCCAGCAGACGGCGAAGAAAAGAGGCGTCGAACCCCAGGCCCATGCCGATGAAATGGCGGCTTCTTTCAGGAATCTCTGGAAGCAGCTCCACATCTCGAACGACGATTTTGTCCGGACCAGCGAGCCGCGCCACAAGAAAGTGGTGCAGAAAGTCCTCCAGGAGCTTCATGACCGGGGTGAAATCTATCTGGCCGAACACGAAGGCTGGTACAGCGCCCGCGCCGAGCAGTTTGTGACCGAGAAGGAGATGGTCAACGGAAAGTTTCCCGAGATCTACGGCGACGTCGTCAAGATTTCCGAGAAGAACTATTTTTTCAAGATGGGCCAGTACCAGTCGTGGCTCGTCGAGTATCTCAAGGGCAACCCCGGGTTTCTCCAGCCTGACTCGCGCCGCAACGAGATTCTCGGCTTCTTGAGTCAGCCGCTGGGCGACCTATGCATTTCGCGTCCGAAGTCCCGGCTCTCGTGGGGGATCGAGATGCCGTTCGACAAGGACTATGTGACCTACGTCTGGTTCGATGCCTTGATTAACTACATTTCCGTTCCCGGCTACGGCGAAGCGCGGTTCAAGGAGTTCTGGCCTGCCGATGTTCATTTGATCGGCAAGGAAATCATCACGCCGCACGCGATCTATTGGCCGGCCATGCTCAAGGCGATCGGAATCGACTTGCCCCGCCAGATGTTCGCGCATGGATGGTGGCTTTTCGGCAACGCCAAGATGAGCAAGACGCTGGGCAATGTGAAAGATCCCATCGAACTCATCCAGTCCTACGACGCCGACGCCGTACGTTACTTCGTCTGCCGGGAACTCCAGCTGGCCGGCGACAGCAACTACACCGACGAACTTTTCAAACAGCGGTACGATTCGGAGCTGGCGAATGACCTTGGCAACCTGGTCAATCGTTCGATCAGCATGCTCCAGCGCTACCGCAGCGGCAAGCTGCCTGCCGTCGGATCCCAAGGCACGGGTGACGACGAACTTCAAAAACAGGCGGCTGAGACCGTTGAATTCTACCTGGAGAACATGCCGCTCTTCCAATATGGCAGGGTGCTTGAACGGACCGGCCGTCTCGTTCAACGGGCCAACCAGTATGTCGAAGAGAATGCGCCATGGAAGCTCGCCAAGGACGCGGGTCTTGCTGGCCGGCTTGACACCGTTCTGAACCGGCTGGTCGAGGTTGTTTACACGCTTGGCACTCTTTTGTCGCCATTTCTTCCTGAAACATCCCCAAAAATAGCGGCGCAGTTGCAAGTGCCGGGATTTATTTTTTCCAAAAAGGATTTGTCATGTCTGAAATCACTCAAGCCGCAGCATCAAACGGGACAGCCGACGCCGCTCTTTCCGCGCTCGGAACCGAAGAAGTAATGAAAAAGAAAAAACTCGTCCTTATCCTGGAAGATATTTCCACATACTCACTGGCCCTCAAAAAGCTGCTCAAGAACGACGAATATGCGATCGTCGTCAAGAAGACGCAATCGGAGGCCCGCGTTTATCTCAAGGAATCCCAGCCCGACCTGATTTTCTGCGACGGCGAGGCGCCCGACGGCACCTTCATCCATGCCATCCCCACCCATCTCTGGGCCAAGGTTGTCGCCATCAGCGGCAGTCCCGGCTACAACGAAACGATGCGGATCAAGGGCGCGGCGGCTTTGGTGCCGAAAATGGGTGACCGATATGAATTGTGGGCCCGTAAGGCGGTCGCCAAGGGCAAGGTGCTTCTGGAGTAACCCCCGGCCTGGGTCCGGCGGGGCGTTTTCATTTCCACCTTGAGGCTGTGGTTCGAGTGTGGTTTCTTGATCTCAGACCCCGTAGCTCAATTGGATAGAGCAACGGATTTCTAATCCGTAGGTTGTGGGTTCAATCCCCGCCGGGGTCGTGTCTTGCGAAGATGGGCGTCGAATTTCTTCGTTGGCGCTTCATTTAGCCTCGGTCATGGGCGTTTACGTTCACTTTGGCAGCCGGAGCTGCCTTTATGGAATGGCAACCGGATCACCGGCGCTTGCGGGGGCCGCCTGCCGCCACGATTTTTCTTGCCCGGGGCTCCGCAGAGCGATCATGTTCTCTGCCGGATGAAAAGGCCGTTCCAATTCGCGTTGTGCGCGGCGGCGTTTGCCGCGGCCGCTCTTGCGGCACAGGAACCGGCCAACCGGAAGGCCGCCATCGGCGACTACGGGGTTTTCGAGCCGGTCGGCGGTGAAGTGGAAGTTGCGCTCCCCCAAGCGACTTCCGGGGCAAAGCGGACGCCGCGCAGCATCCGTTTTGTCGAGCATACGCGGATGATTCTCGCGAGGAAGGGGGTGCGGTTCGGCTTCGACTACGAGATTACCGGCGGCAAGAAGGGGCCAGTGGATGTCATGATCATCGTTACGCATCCGCCCATTCAAAAGCCCGACGGGTCGGTTTCAAACGGGTTCAAGTTCAAGGAACGAATTCCCGTTGTTGACGGGAAAGCCAGGGGTTTCACCGGCTACAGTTTCGATCACGATTATGAGCTGGCGCCGGGCGAGTGGAAATTTGAGTTTTGGGTGCGTGAAGGCAAAATTCTCGAGTGGTCCTTCGTCGCGTGCCGGGAGGACAGGGATCGAAACTGGGTGCCGCTCTACGAGCCGCGTTGATGGATTCCCCGAATTTCCTTGCAGCCAACGACTTGCGAAAGCCATATTGAGTAAATTCCCAGCCTGCCTCGCATGAAAATTTTGGTTACAGGAGGGTGCGGTTTCATCGGCAGTCATTTTATCCGCCATGTCCTGAAAAACCGGCCTCAAGCCCGGATCGTAAACCTCGACAAGTTGACCTACGCGGGCCGCGGCCGAAATCTCGCGAATCTTCCGATTGCCCACAGGAAACGATACAAGTTGGTCCGCGGCGACATCAGTGACCGCCGGCAGGTCCTCTCGGTGATGAAGAAACACCGGTTCGATGCGGTGGTGAACTCCGCGGCCGAAACGCATGTCGATCGGAGTATCCTGGATGCGACGCCCTTTTTGAAAACCAACGTGATCGGCACCCAGGTCCTCCTCGAATGCGCAAGGCAGGCGGGCATCAAAAAGTTTCTTCAAATTTCAACCGACGAAGTCTATGGCACACTTGGAGCGCGCGGAAAATTTCGCGAGAGCGATCCGCTCAGGCCGAATTCCCCGTATTCGGCCAGCAAGGCGGCCGCCGACCTTTGCTGCCGGGGGGCGCATGAAACGTATGGCCAATGGGTTACCATCACACGATGCTCGAATAATTACGGTCCCTACCAGTTTCCTGAAAAGCTGATCCCGCTGATGGTAACCAATGCTCTTCAGGACCGCCCGCTGCCGGTCTATGGCGACGGCAAAAATGTCCGCGACTGGATTTATGCCGAGGATCATGCGGCGGCCCTTCTCCGCGTGCTGGATCGGGGCGCGCCGGGCGAGATTTACAACATCGGCAGCCATGAGGAGCGCCGGAACCTTGAAATCGTCCACCGGGTGTTGGGCTTGCTGGGCAAGCCGAAGTCATTGGTGCGGCATGTCCGCGACCGGCTGGGTCACGACCGCCGGTATGCGATCGATTCGCGCAAGATCCGCCGGGAGCTCGGTTGGAAGCCGGCCCACGATTTTTCGGACGCGCTCGAGCAAACCGTGGCATGGTACTGCGTGAACCGGCGGTGGTGGCAGCGCCTGGTCCGCCTTCGGGAACATCGGAAATTTCAGAGCAAATACTACAAACGCAGATGAAGCGGGGGGAGCTATGAAAGGTGTCATACTTGCAGGCGGCCTTGGGACGCGGTTGCGGCCACTGACGAAAATCACCAACAAACACCTATTGCCGGTGTACGACCGGCCGATGATCTTCTACCCGATCCAGACGCTCGTTGATGCGGGGATGCGGGAGATTGTCATTGTCACCGGCGGCAACAATGCGGGTGATTTCCTCCGGCTGATCGGCAACGGCAGCGACTTCGGCCTCAAGCACATTCATTACACCTACCAGGAGGGGGAGGGCGGGATTGCCGCGGCGCTTTCGCTCGTGGAGCCTTATGTTCACGGGGAAAAAATCGTCGTCATGCTCGGAGACAATATCATCGAGGGAAGCATCCGCAAAGGCGTGGCGGCGTTTCGCAAGCAGCGGCGCGGCGCGATGGTTTACCTGGCCGAGGTCGATAACCCGAGCTGCTATGGGGTGCCGGTTTTCAGGAACGGCAGAATCGTGAAGGTGGAGGAAAAGCCGCGTCGTCCCAAATCAAACTATGCTGTCATTGGAGTCTATCTGTACGATTCATCTGTGTTCGACATTATCCGAAAGCTGAAACCATCCAAGCGCGGCGAACTCGAAATCAGCGACGTCAACAATGCTTATATTCGTCGCCGCAGGCTGACCTATCGTCTTCTGGACGGAATGTGGCTTGACGCGGGCGAATCGCACGACGCGCTGCTCCGCGCCAACTGCCGGGTTGCCAAACATCGGAAGATCCAGGTTCCGGACCTTTGAAAGCCGTATTGATCACAGGCGCGGCCGGAACCGCGGGCCGCACGCTCGTGCGTCATCTTGAATCCAAAGCCCGCCTCACCGCCTGCCGGCATGTCGATCTGGACATCACGGACGAGGCGAGTGTCCGAAAAACGCTCGCCAAGGCGAAACCCGAAATCGTTTTCAACTGCGCCGGTTACACGCGGGTCGATGATGCCGAAAGGGAGCCGGAACTGGCCCATCGGGTCAACGTCGATGGCCCACGCATCCTGGCGCGCTCCCTCGCCGAAACCGGTGGCAAGCTGGTTCATCTGAGCACCGATTACGTTTTCGACGGCGAAAAACGCACGCCTTATCTTCCCGACGATCCGGTGGGACCGCTCAGCATCTACGCACAGACCAAGGCGGACAGCGAAAAGGCCGTCCTCGGCACCAGCAACCAGCATCTCGTGGTCCGCGTCGCGTGGCTTTTCAAGACCGGCGGAAGAACATTTCTCTCACAACTCAAAGACCTGATCCTGCGGGAGAAGCACCTTTGTGTGGCGGATGACCGCGAAGGGCCCTGTACCTACGCGCCCGACCTCGCCGAGGCGCTGTGGATGCTCGCACAAAAGGATGCGCGGGGGATTTATCACTTCGCCAATGCCGGCAGTTGCTCGTGGCACGGTTTTGCCGAGGAACTCCTTGCAGCGGCCCGGAATCTGGATCTGCCAGTCCGTACTGAAACCCTCGAGCGGGTCAGCTCGAAAAGCTTTTCCAGCCGGGCGCTCCGGCCGGAGTACTCGGTTCTCGATTTGAGCAAGACGGTTGAATTGCTGGGCAAGGAACCGAGGCATTGGAGGGAAACACTGCCGGACTTTCTCAGGGAGAAAGTCGATTTCTGATTTCTGATTCCTGATTTCTCATCAACGATTTGCGGACGGTTTCCCGCTGCTTCGCCGATTTTGTGCCCTGTTTGGTCGGAAATTAGAAATGAGAAATCAGAAATAATAGAATCGGATCGCGTTTGAACCGTTCGCCTGATAAAAAACCTAGGTGTTGAAGAAGTCTGACAAGCTGAAGAAAAAGGCGCCGACGCGTGCCGCGCTGTTGTCGGATACCATCCAGGATTTTCTCAATTCCCTTGTCCTCGAGCGCGGATTGTCTCTCCACACCCGCCGGGTTTATGACTACGAATTGAGCTGGATCGGCTATCATCTGGAAAAGTCCGGGATCCTTTCCTGGCAGGACGTTGGTTACGCCGATCTGGTGAAACTGCTGTTGAAGCGGCGCGAGGGCGGCCGGGGCCCGCGCTCGATTTATCTCACGATCTCGGCGCTGCGGGCGCTTTACCACTGGCTGGTCGGGACGTCCCGCAAGCCGCGCGAAAACTGGGGTGAGCGGCTGGAGCTTCCGAAGAAGGGACTGATTTTGCCAAAAACGCTGACCCATGAGGAGGTCGAACAGCTGTTAGGTTCCGTCGGCGTATCCGCGACGAAATGGAGCAACCGCGACCGTGCGATCCTCGAGGTGTTTTATTCGTCGGGTCTCCGGCTCGCCGAGCTGGCAACCCTCCGCCTCGAAAACGTGGATCTGGAGGAAGGAATTCTGAACGTCATTGGCAAGGGCGACAAGCAGCGGATGGTCCCGATTGGCGGCCGGGCGCGCGAAGCCATCGAGCGCTACCTGGAAACGGAGCGCCCGAAGCTGGTCAAGGCGCGGACCCGCTCCGAGGTCTTTTTGAGCGAGCGTGGCACGGGTTTCGACACATCCACCCTCTGGCTGCTCTTCAAAAAGTATGTGAAGAGGGCCGGGATCGAGAAAAACATCACGCCGCACATGCTCCGGCACTCCTTCGCGACGCATCTGCTCTGGAATGGCGCTGACCTTCGATTCATCCAGCAGATGCTCGGCCACAGCAGTATCGCCACGACGCAGGTCTATACGCATGTCCATACGCCGCGGTTGAAGGAGATTCACAAGAAGTTTCACCCCAGGGGGTGATTCTCTCTTTACCAGGCCCGAGTGAGATCTCTAGAATCCCACCCAAGATGTCCGTCTCCGAACTCGAAGCGAAACTGGGGGTCAAGTTCAAGAATCCGAAGCTGTTGAGGCAGGCGCTGACGCATGCATCGGTCGGGTATGAGGGAGGCAGGAAAGTCCTCCACAATGAGCGATTCGAATTCCTCGGCGATGCCGTCCTGGGATTGATCATCAGCCGCCTCTTATTCGACCAATTTCCTGAGGCCAAGGAGGGACGGTTGACCAAGATGCGCTCACATCTGGCAAACCGCTCTGCATTGATGCAGATGGCTCAATCGCTGGAACTTGGCCAGCACCTGATTCTTGGGCCCAGTGAGGAAAAGAACGGCGGTCGCATCCGCTCCTCGAACCTCGCCAATGCGATGGAAGCGGTGATTTGCGCCATCTACCTCGACCGTGGACTGGAAAAGACCGAGCAACTGATCGCGCGCCTGCTGGCTTTGCGTCTGAAGGAAGTGGTGGACAATCCCGAACCGCAAAACGCCAAGGGCCTTCTGCAGGAATGTCTGCAGGCCGAGGGCGCCGAGCTGCCGCTCTATCGGATCGCGGCCCTGTCGGGGCCCGACCATTCGCGCCTGTTCGAGGCGGTGGTGGAGTGGAAGGGAGAGGAGATCGGCCGGGGAATCGGCGCGACCAAGAAATCCGCTGAGCAACGGGCGGCGGAAACAGCGCTCGAAAAATTCAAAATTCAAAATTCAAAATTCAAGAAGGCGACATGATCGAAGAAATCGGCCTCACGTCGGTGGAATCCTGGAGGCGGTTGCGCCATTTGCGGCATGTTGTGTTTCTCGACAGCGCGAAGATGGATCCCGAACACGGGCGCTGGTCGCTCCTCATGGCTGATCCGGCGGAGGTGATCTGCGGGACCGGCCGGAGCATCCACTGGCGTAATGCGGACGGCGTTCTCCAGTTTGAAAGCGATCCGTGGGAGGCGATCGAATATTTCCTGTCGCGTTTCTTTCCGGGGATTCCCTGCCGCGCCCAGGACGCGCTGGAGGCAGCGGGCTCCGGCCTGGTGGCCGGTTACCTTGGCTACGAACTTGGCCACGGGCTGGAAAAACTGCCCCTTGCCCGCAAGCCGGTGCTGGAACACCCCGATTTCTGGCTCGCCTATTACGACACGGTGGTTGTGTTCGACCATGTGGAACGCCGTGCTTTTGTCGTCAGCTCAGGCCGGTCGGGTCGGGCAAGCGCCAGCCTTCAGCGGGCGCGTTATCGCCTGGATCAATTTCTCGATGAGCTCGACAGCAACGTCCTTCCATTTCCATCCGCGGGTGAACCACGAACCACGATCCACGACTCACGATCCACGATTCACGAACCACGAACATGGCGGCCCCTGCTTTCCGAGCAGGAATATGGCCGGCTATTCGAACGGATCCAGTCGTACATCCGCGCCGGCGACATCTACCAGGCCAATCTGACGTATCCATTCCTTGCGAACGGCGTGCCTTCGTCCGGCTGGATCTACGAGCAGCTCCGGGTGCTGAATCCCGCGCCATTCGCAGCCATGCTCGACGGTGGCGCGTTTCAAATCCTTTCGTCGTCGCCCGAGGAATTTTTGAAGATTGCAGGGCGCGAAGTCAGAACACGGCCAGTCAAGGGAACCTGCCCGCGGTTCGGAGATGGGCCCTCGGATTGGGAGCGGGCGCAGGGCCTTCTCCAAAGCCGCAAGGACCGCGCCGAGTTGCTGATGATCACCGACTTGTTGCGCAACGATCTGGGCAGGATTGCCGAGTTCGGCAGTGTTTGCGTGCCCGAATTGGTAAAGTGCGAAGAATATGCGACCGTCTATCACCTGGTTTCGACGATCACAGCGCACCTGAGGCTGGGTGTGGAACCGCTGGACGTTGTGATGGCGTGTTTCCCGGGAGGCTCGATCACGGGCGCTCCCAAATTGCGCGCACAGGAGATCATCCACGAGTTGGAGCCCTATGCACGGGGCATTTACACCGGGTCCATCGGCTGGATTGGATCGGGCATGAGCCAATGGAACATCGCGATTCGAACGATCGTCTGCGCCGAGGGACGGGCCGCGTTTTCGGTCGGTGGGGCCATCACCTCGGATTCATGCCGCGAACAGGAGCATCGTGAGACGCTCGACAAAGCCCGCGCGCTGCTCGGCGTGTTCGATGAGGCGGGCGCGCGCGTCAATGAATGTTGCCAAAACAAAATCGCGGTTTCACCATTCCCTGTTTGATATGATCGCGAAACCCCCCTATAAGAAGACCGGGTAAGTCACACAATGGATGCTTTCTTTAACCGCCGTTTTGTCCCTGAAAAACAGGTGCGTATCTCCGCGTTTGATCGGGGTTTACTCTACGGTGATGGGGTTTTCGAGACGACCCGGATCTACGGTAGCCGGTTTTTCTGGCTCGACCGGCACCTGCTCCGTCTCCAGCGCGGCCTCGGACGGCTCGGCATCAAAATTCCTTATAACCGGGTGGAGCTGGAATTTTTTGTTCGTGAGCTCGTCATTCGCAATGGTGTGAAGGATGGATTTATCCGGATCGTGGTGACGCGCGGGGAGGGCCTGCTTGGATTTTCGCCCCGTGGCTCCGGGGCGCCGCAAATCATCGTGGTGGCGCGTCCGCGAAATCTCAGCACATGGCAGCGCCGGCACCCTGTCTGGAGGCTTTGCATCGTCGACGACATAGTCCGCGGTCTCGGATTCAAGACGCTCAGTTATCTGCCGCACGTTCTGGCCAAGAAAAAGGCGGAGCAGAACGGTTATGAGGATCCGATCCTGCTTAATCCGAAGGGCGAGGTGATGGAGGCGGCCGCGAGCAATGTTTTCATCGCCAGCGAAAAATTCCTTTGGACACCGCCTCTTTCCAGCGGCTGTTTGGAAGGCATCACCCGCCAGGCCGTCATCAAGATTGCCAAAAAATTAAAGATCCGCATGTCGGAAAAACCGATGCCGGTTCGTGCGCTTAAGAAAGCCAAGGAAATCTTCATCACCAACAGCCTGCTCGAGATCGTCCCCTGCGTGATTGGTAAAAAGGTCCCATCCAGGGTTCCCGTTCTCACGCTGGCATTGCAGGAAAAGTTTGAGCAGTTCCGGGATCGGCACTTGGAATGATCCCTGAACCGCGAAGGCCGCGGACCGAATCGCTGCGGTGGGAGTGCCGATCGGCGGAAAAGTTGATCATGAAAGTGGATTATTTCGCAATTGACCGACAATGCCTTTTGACACCGGTTCTTTTTTTGGCTCGATTTTCCCCATGAAAGCGGTTCCTGCCGGAAAGCGCCCGGATGGAGGCTTGACCCTCCCTGCGGGAATGCTAGCCTTGCATCTCACGGAAGGACCCCCCCTATGAAAATGAAATGTATATGTGATTTTACTGCTTTAACCACGTTTTTTGCTGCTCAATATGGTACCGGTAACATATCGAATGGTTTTGCCGCGCCCCGCTGGCACGATTTCATGCGCCCAGAGCGGGCTTTCAGGGAAATCATGCTGCGCGGGGGACGGTCTGCATTGGCGGTGGTTTTCTTGCTGATTTTTGTGTTACCGGTAACAGTTCAAGCCTCCGGGGAAGTCGTCAATGTCTGGCTGACCACCGACAATCAGAGAAAAAAGATGGAGCCGCAGTCTCCGCTTGTTTTCGCGCCCGGTGGCAGCGGCGCCAATGCCGTCTTCTTTGATGAAACGCAGAGTTATCAGCAAATTGAAGGGTTTGGGGGCTCGTTCACGGACTCCTCGGCCTATCTGCTGAACCAGGTGGCAAGCCCGGCCGGACGGCTGAGCGCCATGAATAACCTTTTCACACGGAGCGGCACCGGCATCGGGTTGAGCTTTGTCCGCAATCCGATGGGCGCTTCGGACTTTGCGCGCTCCCGCTATTCCTATGATGACTTGCCTGCTGGTCAGACGGATCCCAATTTAACCTACTTCTCCATCGCGCATGACCAGG
>JAHFSZ010000010.1 GCA_023265515.1 Verrucomicrobiota bacterium | reverse complement strand
CGGCAAGTCGTCGCGATCAGAACGCCGTCTCGTGAGGAAAGAGAACCACCTGACTGGTCTTGAAAATAATCCGCAACTCCAACTCGAGCGACCAGTTTTCAATGTAGTAGAGATCCCACTGAATGCGGTGCATCAGATCTTCATCCTTCGTGGTCTCGCCGCGGTAGCCTTTGATTTGCGCCATGCCGGTGATGCCGGGCTTGACGAAAGCGCGGATATAATAGCTGTTCATGACCTTGGCGAAACGCTCGTTGTGCTCGATCAGGTGGGGGCGCGGCCCGACGACGCTCATCTCACCCCGCAGCACGTTCCAGAACTGCGGCAGCTCGTCGAGGCTGTGCTTGCGGAAAAACCGCCCGCCGGGGAAGATGCGCTTATCGCGCGCGGTGGCCTGAAGCGCGATGTCGGGATTGTCGATGTGCATCGTGCGAAACTTGAGGACCTTGAATTCGACGTTTTCCAGGCCGGCGCGCGACTGCCAGTAAAGGACCGGGCCAGACGAGTAGATGCGCTGAAAGAGCCAGATCACCGCCGCCGCAACCGGCAGGACGAACAAAACGACCGGGAGGGAAATGATCACGTCGATCGCTCTCTTGATGAGCCGGTTGGCGGGACTCTGCAGGGGCTCATCGCGCATGCAGAAGAATCGGATCCCGTCGTCCTCGAAATAGGTGATCGGGTGAAGGAGCTTCTCTTCGAGATTGTCGACCATCAATAGGCGGACACCGAGTTTGTCGCAAACATAGACGATTTGCGTGATCTGTTCGGAAAAGATCGGATACTCGAGCAGGATGACGTGCGTGATATCTTGCTCACGGATGACGCGCTCGAGGTCCTGGGTTCCGCCCAAGATCGGGAGGGTATTGCCGTGCCTGAGCTTCCGGTGAAGATCGCTCTTGTATCGCTGAAGCAGTTCCTCCGTCTCCTTCTCGTCGGTCACCACCCCAATGCAATCGATCCCAAGGACTTCCTTGTGCTGAAGCCACGCGGTGAAGCCAGCAGCGCGAAAAAGCGATCCCACCAGCAGCGTGCGCTGGCGATACACGCCTTTGAAGATTCTTCTGGCGATTGACTTGGGCAGCCACCAATCCGAAACGAAGAGCACCACGTACATGAGCGGCAGAAAACTGAACAAGAACAGCCGCGAGATGACGGTGTCGCGGGTCGCCAAGAGGTAGACGCTGATGAAGAACGTTGCGAAGAGGACTTTGCCGAGCGCGAGCCGGTGGCATGCCTCGGGGCTTCCATGATGCAGAACGCCGAGGTGGTAATCGTGATCGGAGCGGAAATCGTGGACAACGAGCCCCAGGATGATGAGGGAACAATAGAGGACGTAGTGTCCGAACCAGCGGACGGTGTAAAAATCGATCACCAGGGAGGCGTACGCCCAGTATGTCAGCACCACCAGCAGAGCCTGGATGGTGAAGTGAAGGCTGTAGAGGCCCTGGATCCGTCGTGTGATCATGGCAAGGCGACGACTATAAAGAGGCGCTGGAGTGTGTCAAGTGGACCTCACCGTTGCTACAGCGATCGTCGGGCGAAGGCGCGTTTTCCGTCCGGCCAGAGAGCTTCCGCCTCGATCCATCGCGCACCTTTGCCGGGCTGGAACGCCGATCCAATGGCAGGATCCTGGCCCTCGGCCTCCCAGACGATGAAGGCCGCCTTTGGGTCAAGTCCCTCGGCCTCCAGGCGATAACCGTCGCTTGACTCGACGATTTTAGCGGCTGCGTATTTCCACGGCTGGGTCTTGAAAGGGGTCTGAGCCATCCAGAAGGAAAGGCTCGCGAGGCTGCGAGAGAGATTCTGCACCGTGAATTCAGTCTGAACGTTGAAGCTATCGCCCCAGCGGTCGTAGAAAGGGTACGGATTCTTCGGGTCATCGTCGCGCGGAAAACTCAACTTTTTCAGCTCGTTCTTGTATGGCTCCAAATAGGGAAATCCGCTCTGGATGCTGCCGAGAGGGATGCCCGACGGCGCAAGGACCCGCTCGTCGTTTTGGGCGTATTGATGGACGATCTCCCGCTGCCGTTTTGTTCCCATGCCGGTTATAAAAGTAACATTCATGGGATTGCAGCCTGCTTCGTAGTTGAGGTTGTTAATCACGGCCTCCATGAATTCCGGCCGCGGGTCCAGTTGGTAGCCGACTGTGATGTCGAACGCGACGTCGCTTGGGAAAAACCAGCCGCCGTTTTTGAACTTCTTCGAGGGAGTGGGAAAGCTGACGCCGTAGGCGCTGTTGCGCTCGTCCCTCGCGCAATCGTGGGCGCGCGCGAGGAGTTCGCGGTTGCATTTGTCGAACAAGGCGGGATTGAGCTTGTCGTGCGTGACCCGGCCGGTCTTTTCGGCAAATGCGTAGCTTCGGGCGGCGCATCCGAAAGACTCGAAGAGACTCCACCAGCCCCAGCGCCAGGTTTTTTTGTCGGAAGGGTCAAACTCGTCGACGAGCTTCTGATGAACCTTTTCATCGCCCGTTGCCAGATAGATCTCGACCGACGCCCAAGCGATTTCATCCTGGTCGTCGGCAAAATCGCCGTAGTGCGTCAGCTTCTGGTAACAGCGGTCGTGGCCGTACTTGGCCCAGGCCCTTTCGAGAAAGGCCCACCCCTTCTTCGCCTTTTCCAAATAGAGGGCCGCCTCGGCGGGGAACTGCTTTCGAAATGCCGGCGAAGTTCCCGTCTGTGCCAGGGCGGCGACGGCAGCCGCGGTGGCCGAAGTATTTTTTGGGGCGACGATCTGGGGATCGCCATGGTCAGGCAGGACGTCGTTCTCGTATTTGCGCTCGCGAGGATAGACCAAAAAATAAAAACCGCCGTCGGCGTCCTGCATCTTCGCCAGAAAATCGGCTTCCCACTTGGCAATCTGAAGGATGTCACTCTTACCGTCGCCGCTCTCTGGAAGACCGAGGTTGTCGAGCTCCACGACGCCCGGAAATGCGTCGGCGGCGAATACAAGATGATGGATCAACTGGGCGCTGTTAATCGTGTACTTGCTGTAGTCGCCGGCGTCGTGGTGGCCGCCGCTCACATCCACGGTTCCCTGGTTCACGTACGGGAAAAGGCTCGAATTGACATCCTTCAGAGGAGGCGCAGCCTGATCTTTGGACTCCTGCGCAAGCCGGCTGAGAAAGTAGTTCACGGTCTTGAACTCCATCGTCGGAATGGCCGCGGGCGACGTGTGGCAAGCCTTGTGCGTGAAGCGGGTGAACGGCATCGCGTCCTCTGCGCCACACCGCTGGTGATAAAAACCAAGAGCATAGGCGCGCGCGAAGGCGGCCGGAATTCCGTCGTTAATCACGAAAGGGAACGAGTTGCCGAGGCCGGGTACGAAGACGCGGTAAGTTCCCGGCGACCGGAATTCCGAAAAGTCAGCCTCGAAAACATCCTGGTAGCAGAGAAATGTGAAACCCGTATCGATCCTGCGCTGCAACTTGCCGTGAAAGACCGATTTGCCTGTTGACGCATCCACCAGATCAAAACCGCCATCGGATGGGACCGGCATTTCGCCGAGGCTTCCCAAACAGTAACCAACCCTCGCCGCCTTGGGCATTCCGGGCGCGTAACCGACTTGATTGACGTGGATGGCAGGGCTCCACTGGTTCTCATCAAGCGTTGCTTTGAATTCGCGCTCGGGCTTCCAGATTTTTTTGTCTGGATTGCTCACCGTCACCTGCGCGCCTGTGGGGATCGGGGTGGCGAGTTTGAGGATGAGCGAGTTGCCGACTCTCAAGTCGTATTTTTTCAGCGGCGCATAGAGCACCCGCCTCCGAAAGCCGACCGACTGGACAGGAATCATTTTGTCGCCTGCCTTCACTTCAAAGGATGCCGGCTCTGGAATTCGGTCCTCATCGTCGAAATTCCATTCCTGCAAATTGCCGGTTTCTCCACCGCCACCTCCCCCAAATAAAGACGAAAAGAAACCACCCTCGCGCGATGAGCCTGCGGATGCCTGGCGGCCTGTGACCAGTGTCAATTCTAGAACGGTGGGGCTCAGAATCCGCAGCGAGTGCTGGCCGGGCGCGGGAAGAGCGAGGAAGTTCGACTCAGTTGGGCCAGAAACCGCCCACGATCCGGACACACACACCATGAGCATGATGAACAAACCCTTGCAACGCATGGGCAAAACCCTACCACAAGAACATCGAAAACCCACAGCTCATTTTGCGCGGAACTCAGTAGGCGGCGACAAGATGCGGACAAAAAATGGACCTTCCAGCCGGGGGGACGCCCGTTCACAAAATCCAGCATGGGTCCGGATCACTGAATGGTAACCGCGTCGCTGTTAGGGCTGCTCACTTGATAGGCGGTGTCGGGCGAGATCGTCATCACTGCCGTCTCCCCAGGGTCAAAGATGGCGTCCGAGATCGGAACCACATTGACATTCACGGAAGCTGAACCCACAGGGATCGTCACCGAACCCGACAGTGTATTGTAATCTGTGCCATTGGTCGCCGTGCCGCCCATCGTATATCTGACTACCAGAGATGCGCTGGTACTTCCCGTTCGAGTCACCGTGAAACTGCCGGTGTTTAATCCGAGCTCAGATGCCGTCGGATCGGATGCAATAACATTGACGGTCGGCAAAGTCGCACCGCCATTCGTGATGTTCACGGTCGCGCTGGATGGCAAGCCGATCTGGTAGGCCGCATCCACAGCGAGGTTGAGGACCACCGTCTCCGTGCCTTCATTCACCGTGTCGATCTTTGGAACAACCGTGACCGTCGCCGAGCTTGACCCGACAGGTATGATCACTGAACCCGACAATGTGTTGTAGTCCGTTCCGTTGGTCGCTGAGCCGCCTACGGTGTACCTTACGGTCAGCGTGGCCGACGTGCTTCCGTTCCGGTTTATCGTGAAGAGACCGTTGTCCGGGCCTGTTTCAGAGGCGTTCGGATCGCTCGCCGAGATTGTCACCGTCGGCTTGGCCGCGGCGCTGTCGGCAATGTTCACCGTCGCGCTCGTCGAGCTGCCAAGCTGGTAACCGGAACCCGCGACGATCGTGAAGACAACGGTTTCAGTTCCTTCGGTCAACGTGTCGCTCTTCGGCACAACAGTCACCGTCACCGAGCTTGAACCTGCGGGGATCGTTGCCGATCCGGTGAGCGTGTAATCGGAGCCATAAGTGGCTGATCCGCCAATGGTATAGCCAACCGTCAGGGCCGACGCGGTACTTTCCGCGCGACTCAGCACCACCGTACCCGTGTCACCGCTTTCCGAGGCGCTTGCATCGGTCGCAGTGATCGACACCACGGGCAGGCTCGGAGGAGCAAGCGAGTCGGCAATGTTCACTGTCGCGCTGGATGGCAAGCCGATCTGGTAGGCCGCATCCACAGCGAGGTTGAGGACCACCGTCTCCGTGCCTTCATTCACCGTGTCGATCTTTGGAACAACCGTCACCAGGGCCGAAGCAGCACCTGCTGGAATCGTCATTGAGCCTGACAGCGCGTTATAGTCCGTTCCATTAGTCGCCGTGCCCGAGATCGAGTAATTCACCGTCAACGCCGCGGTCGTGCTGCCCGTACGCGTGAAGGTGAACGTCCCGTTGTCCGGGCCCGTTTCAGAGGCGTTCGGATCGCTTGCCGAGATCGTCACTGTCGGCAGTGAGGTGGCAGATGCATCTGCAATACTCACCGTCGCGCTGTTAGGAGTCCCGATCTGATAAGCCGCACTGGCGTTGATCGTGACGATCGCAGTCTCCGCGCCTTCCGTAAGCGTATCGGTGATCGGCACGACGGTCGCCATTGCCGAGGCTGATCCGGCAGGAATCGTCACGGAGCCCGACAGCGCATCGTAGTCCGTGCCGCTGGTCGCCGTGCCCGAGATCGAGTAATTCACCGTCAACGCCGCGGTCGTGCTGCCCGTACGCGTGAAGGTAAACGTCCCGTTGTCCGGGCCGGTTTCAGACGCGCTTGCGTCCGTCGCAGCAACGCTGACCACAGGCAGCGTGGTGCCGCCGGTCCCGACGTTCACGGTGTTCCGGGCAAAGGACCTCCGGCCGTCTGGCGTCTGGACTTCCACTTCCACCCAGTAATTCGTTGTCTTGGTCGGCGTGAACTGGAACGTGCCACCCAGAAACGGTTCTTGGTCCAGAGCTTCCCAGACAACCGTCGCGCCGCCCAGCGTGATGCCGGAGACGGAAACGCCGAGCGCGATCGGCTGGTTCACGGGCGCCGATGCGGGAATGCCGGTAATTTGCGCGGGCGCCGAATTCCAGCTCTGGGTCTTGAGCGACGTCAGCGCCATCAGGTAGGCCGTCGCGCCAAGACCACGCGCCTGGTTGATGACCACGGCCTCGGTCTGGACGTTCCAACTGTCGGCCCAGCGATCAAGCAGCGCGTAGCTCGTGCCGGTCTTGGTGTCGGGCGGATACGTCAGGGCGGTCAACTCGTTGCCGCCAGTCGACGTGACGTATTTATCGAGGTACTGGAAGCCTGCCATCGCGTTGCCGAGCGGGAGCCCCGATGGCGGCAAAACGTGCGAGTCATTCAGCGCGTTTTGACTCACGATCTCGCGCTGCCGTTTGGAGCCAAGCCCGGTGATGAAACTCACGTTAACGGGGTTGCATCCCATTTCGTAGTTCATGTTCGCCACCAGCGCATTGATGTACTCCGGATTGGGATCGACCTGATAGGCCGTCGCCAGGTCGTAGGCCTGGTCGAGCGAAAAATACCAGCCCGCCGTCATGTAACGCTTGTTTTCACTCGAGAAGCTCGAGCCGTAAGCACAGTTTTTAGATCGCTGCAGAAGAGCCTGCCCCGCCGATTTGACCTCATTTTCGCACTTCAGGAGGTAGGCCGGGTCGAGCTGCGACAACTGAAGCCTTCCGGTTCGCGCTGCAAAGGCATAGTCGCGAATTGCGCCGCCATAGCCTTCGAAAAGTTTTGACCAAGTCCATTTACTTACATTCGGATCATTTGGATTTGGCAGCCACTCCATCAGTTTTTGCTGATACTTCGGATCGCCCGTCGCAATGAACATGGCGGACGCGGCCCAGGCCAGTTCGTCGTTGTGAATGTATGAGATGCCGTAGTGCGTGATCTTCTGGAAGCAGCCGTCCTTGCCATAGGTCGCGATCGCGTTCTCGAGGAAGGTCCAGCCGAGCTGAGCCTTCTGCAGATACATCGCCGCCTCGGCGGGAAACTGCTGTTTGAACCGCGGCGAGGAGGCCATTTCGGCCAGCGCGGCGACGCCAGAGGCGGTCACCGTCGTCGTCTTAGGCCAGACCACCTGAGGATCGCCGTGGTCGGGCATCACGTTGTTTTCATATTTCCGGGCACGTGGATAGACGAGGAAATAGAAGCCGCCATCCGAGTCCTGCATCTTGGCAAGAAAATCGGCCTCCCATTTGGCTTCCTGCAGGATGTCGCTCTTGCCGTCGCCGCTCTCCGGGATTCCCAGGTTGTCCAGCTCGCTGACCCCCGGGAAAGCGTCGGCCGCAAATACCAGGTTGTGGATCATCAGCGCGCTGTTAACAGTGTACTTGCTGTAGTCACCCGCATCATGGTGGCCGCCCGACACATCCACGCTCCCCTGCCGGATGTATGGAAACAGGCAGGTGTCGAGACTCTTGAGTATGGGCGCGGTTTGCCCAGTCGAGGCGCTGTCCGCGGTGACCGCGGCGATGAATTGCCAGGTCGGGTGCGACGCTGTCGGCACATCGGCCGGCGCGGTGTGACACGGACCGTGTGTGTGCCGCGTGTATGGCATGGAATTGTCCATGCCGCAACGCTGATGATAGAGGCCCAGCGCGTAAGCGCGCGCGCCAGTCGCCGCAATCCCATCATGAATCAGAAAGGGATAGGAAGAACCCAGGCCCGATACCGTCAAAACATATTCACCGGGAATGTTGAAGGACGTGAAATCCGCCTCCAGGATTTTCTGGTACGGAGCCGGGACGACCGTGAAACCGACATCCGGGCGCGCAGTCAGTTGGCCCTGATAGACCACTGCTTGCGTGTGCGCGTCAGCAATCTGAAAAGCAGTTCCGGGCGCCACGCTCAGCTCGCCCACGCTTCCCATGAAGTAACCGACCATCGCCTTCTTGGAAAAGCCGGGAACGTAACCGACCTGGTTGACGTGAATGGCCGGACTCCAGCGCAGAGGGTCCGCCGTGTCAATGAACGTCATCGGGGAAGACCAGAGAGCACCCGATGGGTTGCTGACTTCGACCGTTTCATTGTCGGCCACCGGCGCCGCCAGAGTCAGAAAGATCGAGTTATGGATCCGTAAGTCGCGGTCGTTGACGGTTTTCGGCCATGGCGTGAGCGGCGCATAAAGCGGGCGTCGCTTGAATGCCACCGACTGAACCGCAATCGGGCGGCCGTTGGCCGTCACCACAAATTCCGATACCGAAGGCAGGTTCAGCGTTCCGCTGATGACGAAATTCCATTGCGTGATCTGTGCTGGATCAGGCTGCTTCGTGTTGATCAGGACCAGCTCCAGCACGGTCGGCGACAAAACGCGCAGCTGATGGGATCCGGGGATCGGCATCGACAATGGCTCGATATCCATTTCCGAGGAGGGCTGGGCGGCCAGTGCCCCAAAAAAACCGCCTGCGAGGATAAACATCCATGTAAAAGTAATAATACATTTAAATGTCCCAGCGTCGCCTTTTTGAATCTTCATGGCCGCCTCCTGTTAGTGGGGTGACCGGGAACCTCAAACTGTCGGTTGGTGCATGGTCAGGGACGTCGGGCGCAGGATGATCGGATCGCAGTGGCCTTGGCAGAGAGAAGGAGCGAGTGGCCAGCTCGTGCGCCGGGACGATATCCGTTCCAAAACCGAACAGAGTGGAATGTTCCCAGAATTTGGTTCACGTCTATAATAAATATGATATTTATAATAAATCAACATATTTGTCAAAAATGTCCATATTATACACCTTGTGAAAGCAAGCATTTTCTTCAAATGGAAAATTAGACCTTCTGATCGGGTGACAGATCCCCTTGCTGAGCAAGGAGATGGGAAGCCGATGCTTGGACTACTCCATGAAGAGGACACGTCGCATCTACTGGAATCGGACCAAAAAGTCTCTCAATATTTTTTGATTTTCGTTTTTTTTTCTCGGTCGCGGGAATGGATCGCCAAACCCCCCTGCTTGCCAGGATCTTGAAAAGGCCCGTTCCGGCGCCTCATGGCTGTCCTCTAACCTGTTGATTTTCAGCTCCTAAGAATCGATTTTTGGAACCGCTTCCAGCGCCGGCTTGATTCAGGTCTCCTTCTGTTAGAGCAAAACCCCGAAAAACCGATTGCTTGTAAAATTTTCTGGTCTATCCTGTTAGGTTCTCAAAAAATGACAATGCCCGGCACTCAATCCCGTAATCAGGTCGACACGAATTGGCACTCCGAGACGAGGCTTAGCCCTTTGGTGGATGACGAAGTCCACATCTGGCTCGCCAACCTCGAGCTTGAAATCTATGCCCTTCCCAAATTTCTGAGAAACCTCTCGCTCGCAGAGCGAAGCCGCGCACAGCGTCTCCGATTCGACCATGACCGTCGGCGCTATGTCATTGCCAAAGGCCTGCTCCGCCGGCTTCTCGGCGATTACCTGGAAATGGAACCGAATGAAGTTCAGTTCACGGCCGGCCCTTCCGGCAAGCCGGGGCTTTCCGAGCGGCTTCAGAATGAGCACGGGGTGCTTCACTTTAACCAGGCTCACTCCGGTCATTTGGGAATCTATGCGTTCTGCAGAAACCGGCGCGTGGGCGTCGACATCGAGGAGGTCCGTCCATTTCCCGATATGGACCAGATCGCCTCCCTGCTCTTCAGCACGCAAGAAATGGCGGTTTTTCAGTCGCTGAGCACCAAGGAAAGGCAAAGGGCGTTTTTCAGCGCCTGGACCCACAAGGAGGCTTTCGTCAAAGCGCTGGGCAAGGGGCTCACACTTCCCTTGAATCATTTTGAAATGTCACGGGCGCACGGCAGTTTGTCCCGCATCGTTCAAAATCATGACCACTCGGCCAAATCGCTGGAGTGGTTCGTTAAAGACATTCCAGTTTCGACCCAGTTCTCAGCGGCCGTTTGCGTGGAGGGCGAAGGCTGGCAACTTCGCTGTTTAAAATGGTAGCCAAATTGGTAATCCCTAATGCCGCCAAAATTCAAAACGCGGCCTTCCCGAAGCAAACGGAAGAGCTGTCGTCCCCTTTCCTTTTTCCGGGTCCTGCGCGTCCGTTGAACTACGGCGCGCTCAGAGCCGCGCACAAAGGCTCTTTCGAACAAACACGCGGTCACGCGAGACACGAAGCCCTCGAACAATGACCGCCGCCATTCCAGCCGACATCCAGGGCCGCGAGATTCCGGCCAGCTGGAACAGCACCCGGCACCCCTACCCGGAGGACCGCTGCATTCAACATCTTTTCGAGGAACAGGCGGCCCGGACGCCTGACGCCATCGCCGTCGCGGCCCGCGAAGGCCGACTCACCTATCGCGAGCTGAATGAACGCGCCAACCGTCTGGCCCGTCACCTGAAAAAACACGGCGTGCAGCCCGATTCCTTTGTGGGCATTTCGCTGGAGCGCTCGCTGGAGATGGTCGTCGGAATCCTCGGAATCCTCAAAAGCGGCGGCGCCTATGTCCCGCTGGATCCCGCCTACCCGCGCGAGCGGCTTGAGTTCATGCTCCGGGAATCCAAAGCGGCGCTGCTTCTCACCCAGCAAAAGTTCGCGGCGCAGTGGGCCGACGCCCCGGCGCGTGTGATCGCGGTGGATGGAGACTGGAGCGCCATTGCCGTGGAAACCGCCGAAAATCCGGAGGGTGGCGCTCCGCAAAACTTGATCTACATGATTTTCACCTCCGGCTCGACGGGCAAACCTAAAGGCGCAGGAGTTTTTCACCGGGGCTTCACCAATCTTCTGCACTGGTTTGTCACCGAGTTTGACATCACAGCCGAGGACCGGCTGCTCATGGTCAGCTCGCTGAGCTTCGATCTGACGCAGAAAAATCTTTATGCGCCGCTGATTCGAGGCGGGACCCTGTTTCTGCTCCCACCGGGACCTTACGACGTCGGGCTCATTACGCGCCAGATCGATGCCCACGGCATCACGTTGATCAACTGCACGCCGAGCGCGTTTTACCCGCTGGTGGAACAGCCCGATCCCGGCGTATTCCGCAAACTTCGATCGCTGCGCTGCGTCTTTCTTGGCGGCGAACCGATTTCGATTCCAAGACTCAAACCGTGGCTTCTGAACGAGTTCTGCCGCGCCGAGGTCGACAACACTTATGGCCCGACCGAGTGCACCGATATCTGCGCTTTTTACCGGATGAACCGCGGCAACATGGACGCCTATTCTTTCGTGCCGACGGGCCGCCCGGTCTTCAATGTGCAGCTGGCCGTTGTCGACGAGCAATTCCGCTCCTGTTCCGCCGGGGTCGCGGGCGAGCTTTGCGTGGCGGGCGACGGCGTGGGGGCGGGCTACCTCAACGACCCGGCGCTGACCGCCGCGAAATTCGTCGCAAACCCCTTCCCGGAAATCGCGGGGCACCAGCTTTACCGGACCGGCGATCTTGCCCGCTGGCTGCCCGATGGGCATATCGAATTTCTCGGTCGCATGGACCATCAGGTAAAACTACGCGGCTTCCGAATTGAGTTGCCAGAAATTGAAAAGACGCTCGTCGAGCACCCCGCGATCCGTGAAGCGGTCGTGGCGGTCCGCGAGGACCGGCTCGTCGCCTACTGCGTTCCGAAAAACGGTCCGGTGAGCGCCGAAGAACTCCGCGGTTTTTTGCGCAGCCGCCTGCCCGACCATATGGTGCCGTCGGCGTTCGTTTCTCTGGATCGGTTTCCGCTCTCGCCCAACGGCAAGGTTGACCGCCGAGCCTTGCCGGCTCCGCCCGCCGCAGTTTCGTCTGCGGTCCTCCAGGGCCCCTCCGCGGGCCTCGAGCGTGAAATTTTAAAAATCTGGCTGGAAGTCCTCTGCCTGCCGCACGCCGGCATCAATGATAATTTTTTTGACCTGGGAGGCAACTCCATCGATCTGGCGCAAGTTCACGGCCGCCTGGAAAAACTCGCCGGGCGGGGAATTCCGATCACGAAACTTTTTGAATTTCCCACCGTCCGCAAGCTGGCGGGCTACTTGAAAGCGGGAAGCGAGGGTCCTTCGCTGATCGCGCTCCAGGACCGGGCTCGGCGTCAGAAGGAAGCGCTTCAAAAGATCCGGTCGGCGAGGGCCGCATCATGAGCCACTCCCCGGAGACACCGCCCCTTGAAGGCGTTGCTGTCATTGGCATGTCGGGCCGTTTTCCCGGTGCCAAAAGCGTTGCGGCATTCTGGGAAAATCTGAAGAACGGCGTGGATTCGATCCGCATCTTCTCGGACGAGGAGCTGGAATTTTCCGTCGCCACCGAGGAGGCGAAAAAACAGGGCGCCAAGTTCGTCAAAGCCCGCGCCATCCTCGATGATGTGGACCTTTTTGACGCGGAATTTTTCGGAATCTATCCGAAGGAGGCCCAGGTCATGGATCCGCAGCACCGGATTTTCCTGGAATGTGCCTGGGAGACGCTGGAGCAGGCCGGCTACGATCCCGAGGCCTACCGCGGCCTGATCGGCGTTTACGCAGGCCTGAGCATGAATACTTATTTATTGTCAAATCTCTGCTCCAACCGCGAGTTCGCCGAGAACTTCTCGGGCTCGTACCAGGTCGGTGTTTACCAGATCATGCTCGGCAACGATAAAGACTTTCTGCCGACACGCGTCTCCTATAAGCTGAACCTGAAAGGCCCCAGCATGGCGGTCCAGACCGCCTGCTCGACTTCACTTGTCGCCGTCGCCCAGGCATCCCAGAGCCTGCTCAATTTCCAGTGCGACATGGCACTGGCCGGCGGGGTTTCCGTGACATTCCCTCAAAAGCGCGACTACTTATATCAAGAAGACGGCATGGTGTCGGCCGACGGAACATGCCGCAGCTTCGACGCCTCTGCGCATGGGACCGTCTTCGGGCATGGCGCCGGCGTGGTCCTTTTGAAACGCCTGGCCGATGCGGTCACCGACGGCGACCACATCCTTGCGGTGATCAAGGGTTTTGCTGTCAACAACGATGGTTCGGAGAAGATCGGCTATGCCGCCCCCAGTGTTCGAAGCCAGGTCGAAGTGATCGCGATGGCCCAGGCCTCGGCAGGCGTTTCCCCTGAGTCGATCTCCTATATCGAAGCGCATGGGACAGGAACTCCCCTCGGCGACCCGATTGAAATCGCCGCGTTGACTCAGGCGTTTCGTGCCAGTACCGAGGCCAGGGGTTTTTGCGCCATCGGAACGGCCAAGACCAATATCGGCCACCTGGACGTCGCATCGGGCGTGACCGGTTTGATCAAGACCGTGCTTTCGCTGCAGCACCAGCAGCTGCCGCCGATGCTGCACTTCGAAAAGCCGAACCCCGAGATCGATTTCGCCAACAGCCCTTTTTATCCGGTCACGAAACTCACCGAGTGGAAGTCCGGCCCGGCGCCGCGGCGCGCCGGCGTCAGTGCCTTCGGAGTCGGCGGAACGAACGCTCACATCGTTCTGGAGGAGCCACCCCGGCCCCAGCCGCCCGCCGCGTCGCGCCCGCATCAACTGCTGATCCTTTCGGCGCGCACCGCGAGCGCGCTCGAACAGGCAGCCACGAATCTGGCGGCGCACCTTGAAAACAATCAGGATCTCAATCTGGCCGACGCAGCCCACACGCTTCAGCGGGGTCGGCGCGCCTTCGCCCACCGGCGGATACTCGTCTGCCGTGATGTGGCCGACGCCAGTGCCAAGCTGAAGTCGATGGATGATAAAAGTATTTTTACTTATAAAAAAGAAACGGAAAATCCCCCGGTGGTCTTCATGTTCCCAGGGCAGGGCTCCCAACACGTCGACATGGGGCGGGATCTTTACCGGAGCGAGCCGGTCTTTCGCGAAGCTGTCGACCGCTGCGTCGGCGTTCTCCAGGCGCGTCTCGGCCTCGACCTGCGCGGCGTGCTCTACCCGGATCCACCCCAAAGGGAGTGGGCCGAAAAGCAGATTCACCAGACTTTTCTGACACAGCCGGCGATTTTCGTGGTTGAGTATGCGCTGGCACAGCTCTGGATGTCGTGGGGCATCCGTCCGGCGGCGATGATCGGCCACAGCATCGGCGAGTATGTGGCCGCCTGCCTCACGGGGGTCTTTACTCTGGAGGACGCCCTGAATCTCCTGGCCGAGCGGGCGCAGTTGATGCAGAACCTGCCGGCCGGCTCGATGCTGGCTGTCCGCCTGCCCGCCGAACAGATCACCGCCCGCGTGAACGGTGAGGTCTGCCTGGCCGCGATCAATAGCCCATCGCTTTCGGTGGTTTCGGGCCCGACGGGAATTCTGGAGAACCTTCACCGGCAACTGGCCGAGGAAAAGATTGTTTCCAAGTTCCTTCCGACGTCGCACGGCTTCCACTCCTCGATGATGGATCCGATTCTCGAAACGTTCACCGAGCGGGTGAAGACGACGGCCCGGAACGCCCCCACTACTCCATGGATTTCTACTTTTACAGGTCGGTGGGTCACTGCCGAGGAGATGAGCGATCCCGCCTACTGGTCCAAGCAGCTCCGCCACACGGTCCGCTTGACCGACGCCATGCGGGAGCTGCTGAACGATTCACGGCACGTTTTCCTCGAAGTCGGCCCCGGACAGACCCTGACGACGCTGATCAAACAGCAGTCGGACCAGGCGGCGGGCCGGCTCGCGGTCGCATCCCTGCCCAACTCCAAAGGGAAGGACACGGACACGGCTTCGGTCCTCAACGCGCTCGGCCGCCTCTGGCTGTCGGGCGTGGACGTCGACTGGGACAGCTTTTGCCAAAACGAAAAACGTTCCCGCGTTCCGCTGCCGACTTACCCGTTCGAGCGGAAGCGTTACTGGGTGGAGGCGGTTCGTTCACGCAAATCTCAGGATGTCACCGCGCTCCTGACAGACCGGGGTTGCGAAAACGCAGCGCCGGCCGTTCCTGAAAACCAGGAAGCCACAACACCGGCTGAAATAAAACAAACCGCCGCTCCATCCGCCAGCCGGAAGGAACGGATCGCCGAAAAAGCAAAGGCGATCATTCAAACCCTGTCGGGGATTGATCCCTCGCAATTGGGCCCCACCACTTTGTTCCTCGAGCTCGGGTTCGACTCGCTCTTTTTGACGCAGGTCAGCCAGGCCGTTCAGCAGCAGTTTGGCGTAAAGGTAACCTTCCGCCAGCTGATCGCCGACCTCTCTTCGGTGGGAGCAATCGCGGAGTACCTCGATCAAAAACTTCCACCCGAGGCCTTCGCGGAATCGCCGGCGCCCGCTGCCGCACCGCAAGTGCCGACGGCATCCGCGCTTGATCAGATCGCCAATCAATTGCAATCTCTCCATCACCAGCTTGAAGAGCTTCGAACCAGTGCGCCAGTGCAACCCGTGGTCGCGGCGCCCGCCCTCACGGAAGTTGAAAAAGACACGAAACGCTTCGGGCCATTCAAAGCGATTGAGAAAGGCGCCGGCGGTGGACTCACGCCGCGCCAACAGAAGGCTCTGGACACGCTGACCGAGCGCTACAACCGCCGGACGGCCATGTCAAAACGGATGGCGCAGGAACACCGCCGCCACTTCTGCGATCCACGCGCCGCGGGAGGCTTCCGCCAGCTTTGGAAGGAAATGGTCTACCCAATCGTCTGCGCGCGATCCAAGGGCTCCCGGATCTGGGATATTGACGGCAACGAGTACGTCGATGTGACCATGGGATTCGGCGCCAACTATCTCGGTCATTCCCCCGATTTTGTAACACACGCCGTCGAAGAACAACTGCGCAAGGGCTTCGAAATCGGCCCCCAGTCTCCCCTCGCCGGCGAAGTATCGCGGATGATCTGCGAATTCTCCGGCATGGAGCGAGCCACGTTCTGCAATACCGGATCCGAGGCGGTGATGGCCGCGCTTCGCGTCTGCCGCACTGTCACGGGGCGCAGCAAGTTCGTTTTCTTCTCCAGCGACTACCACGGCATCTTCGACGAAGTGCTCGCGCGCGCTGCAACCATCAACGGCCGGCCGGGAGCCCGGCCGATTGCGCCGGGGATTCCGGTGGAGAACCTCGGCAATGTGATCGTCCTGGAATACGGAAATCCCGCCTCGCTTGAGATCCTCAAGACGCTGCTGCCGGAAGTTGCCGCCGTCATGGTCGAGCCGGTCCAAGCCCGCCATCCCGACCTTCAGCCGCGCGAATTTCTTCAGGAGTTGCGCCGAATCACGGAGCAGGCCGGCACCGCGTTGATCTTTGACGAGATCATCACCGGTTTTCGCGTTCATCCCGGAGGCGCGCAGGCATGGTTCGACGTGAGGGCCGATCTGGCGACCTACGGCAAAGTGATCGGCGGCGGCATGCCGATCGGGGTGCTGGCCGGCAAAGCCGCCTATATGGATGCGCTCGACGGTGGCCACTGGAGCTACGGTGACGATTCGGTCCCAGAGGTCGGCGTGACGTTTTTCGCCGGCACGTTTGTCCGGCATCCGCTCGCGTTGGCCGCGGCGCATGCGGTTCTCAAGCACCTCAAGCAAGCGGGTCCCGCGCTCCAGCAGACCACCAACGAGCGAACGCAGAAATGGGTCCAGAGGCTGAATCGTTTCTTCGAAGAGCGGCGATTACCGATGCGTCTGCAAGGTTTCAGCTCGCTCTTTTACTACGATTTCCATCCGGAGCTGAAACACGCGGGCCTGCTTTTCTACTATCTCCGCGACCGCGGCGTGCATATCTGGGAAGGCCGCGTCGGCCACCTCTCGGTCGCCCACACCGACGAGGACATGGATTTTCTCTTCCGGGCGTTCCAGGAAAGCATCGACGAGATGCAGAAGGCCGGATTCCTGCCGGAGCCAGGCGAGGCGGTGTCGCTCCCGTATTCCTGTGAACTTGGGGATACCGCCGAAACACCGCTGACGGAAGCCCAAAAAGAGATGTGGCTTTCCACGCAGATGGGCGACGACGCCAACTGCGCCTACAACGAATCCAACGTGCTGCGGTTTCACGGACCACTGGATCAGGCGCAACTTGAGCAGGCCCTGCAACAGACGGTTGCCCGCCACGACGCTCTGCGGAGCACATTCGATCCAGCGGGCGAGTCGCAGAGATTCGTCCCCGCCAGTTCAATCCGGATTGACGTCCCGGTTCACGATTTTTCCCGTTTCAGCGCCGATGAACGCGAAGCGAAGGTTGCCGGCATCCTCGCCCACGAAGCCAGCACGCCTTTCGATCTGACGCACGGGCCACTCCTGCAAGTCCAGCTCCTGAAGCTCGACGCCGACGATCACCGGCTCGTCATCACCGCTCATCATCTGGTTTGCGACGGATGGTCGTTCGCAGCGCTCGTCCACGAGCTTGCCGCGCTCTACAATGCCGCCGTCGAAAAGAAGCAGGCCTCGCTGCCGGAAGCGGTGCAGTTCCGAACGTTTGCGCAGACGCAAACCCGCGAGAGAAACAGCGCCGAAGCGGCTGAAGCGGAATCTTACTGGGTCGGACAATTCGCCGAGCTGCCGCCCGTTCTCGAACTGCCCACCGACCGGCTGCGGCCCGCCGTGAAAACCTACCGCGGGGCGATGAAATCCCGCCGGATAGGCCCCGACATTTTTGAGCCGCTGAAAAAAACCAGCGCGCAGAGAGGCAACACCATCTTCGCGACGCTCTTCGCGGCCTTCAATGTCCTTCTGCACCGCCTGACGGGGCAGGAGGACCTCGTGATCGGCGTGCCGGCCGCGAGCCAGGCGCTGGTGGATAATGGGGACACCCTTGTCGGCCACTGCCTGAACTTTCTGCCGATCCGCGTGCGCGTCGACGCCAGCCTGCCGTTCCGCAAATTCGCGGTCGGGGCCCGTAAGACTGTGTTGGACGCCTACGACTCCCAACATTTTACTTATGGCAGTCTCCTTCAAAAGTTGAAATTGCCCCGAGATACCGGCCGTCTGCCGCTGATCTCGGCGATGTTCAACATCGATAAGGCGGGCTACGACAAGCTGCGCTTCAGTGGATTGAAGGTGGAGGTCGCGACCAACGCGAAGCGCTTCGTGAACTCGGAGATTTTTTTCAACCTCATCCAGAACGAGCACGACGTGATGGTGGAATGCGAATACAACACGGACCTGTTTGACGAAGCCACCATCGAACGCTGGCTTTCGTATTTCGAAAATCTGATCTGTGCGATCATCGAAGACGACAGTCGGCCGCTCCATCGCCTGCCTCTTTTGAGTCCCACCGAGGAGCGGAAAATCCTGGTGGAGTGGAACGACACGGCCACTGATTATCCGAGGGAGAAGTCCGTCATCCAGCTTTTCGAGGAGCAGGCTTCAACAACTCCCGACGCCGTGGCAGTGATTGAAGAGGAACAGCGGCTCACTTACCAGGAACTCGACGAGCGGGCAAAAGGCCTCGCGGCGAAACTTCAGGAATCCGGCGTCAGCCCCGGCGACAGGGTCGCGATTTGCATGGACCGCTCCCTCGAGCTGATTATCTCGATTCTCGGGATTCTCAAGATCGGCGGCGCGTACGTCCCGCTTGATCCCGGCATGCCCGCCGCGCGTCTGACCTACATACTCGAAGACACGCAGGCATCCGTTCTTTTGACTCAGGAACATCTATCCACTTTGCTCCCACAAACAAAAGCTAAAGTACTTATTTTTGATAATGCTTCGTTTCAAGGCATTCCGCGGTCTGCATTTCAAAATCCGCATTCCCCACAGGCCGGCGATCTGGCCTATGTGATGTACACCTCCGGCTCCACCGGGCTTCCCAAGGGCGTCTGTGTTCCCCATCGGGGCATCGTCCGGCTTGTCAAAAACAACAACTACCTGACTTTCTCGCCGGAAGATGTCTTTCTCCTGCTTGCGCCGCCGGCATTCGACGCATCGACATTCGAAATCTGGGGCGCCCTTCTGAACGGCGCCCGGCTGGTGATTCATCGCAGCCCGCTCAACTCACTCGAAAATTTTGGGATGTTTCTGAAGCAGCAGGGCGTCACGACCCTTTGGCTGACCGCTGGTCTCTTCCACCAGATCGTTGAAGAGGACCCTGCGGCGATCCAACCAGTGCGCCGGCTCCTCGCTGGGGGCGACGTGCTCTCGCCTCCGCATATCCGCAAGATGAAGCGCGGATGGAATGGAGAGTTGATCAACGGCTACGGCCCGACGGAAAGTACGACTTTCGCCTGCTGCCACCGGATTACGGAGGAAGACCTGGATTCGCCGTCCATTCCTATCGGCCGACCGATCTCGAACACGCGTGCTTATATTCTCGACTGCAACCTTCAGCCCGTCCCTGTCGGTGTGACGGGCGAGCTGCACATCGGCGGCGACGGGCTTGCGCTCGGTTATCTCAACGCGCCGGAGTTGACGTCCGAAAAATTCATCGCGGATCCGTTTCAGTCCGGCGGCTCTGCCCGCCCCACGGGAGCAAGCGGGCGACTCTACAAAACGGGCGACTTGGCCCGGTACAGGCTGGACGGCAGGATCGAATTCCTCGGCCGCAGCGACCAGCAGGTCAAAATCCGTGGCTTCCGCGTCGAACTCGGCGAGGTCGAAGCGGTCCTTTCACAGCATCCTGACATCCGGGAGAGCGCGGTGGTGGCGTGCGAAAGCCTGGCCGCCGGCAAACAGCTGGTGGGCTACGTGGTCCTAAAAAACTGCAAGTCACCCGACATCGGGGATCTGCGCTGTTTCCTTTCGGAAAAACTGCCTGATTACATGGTGCCGTCGGTTTTCGTGACGCTGGACGCGATTCCGCTGACGCCCAACGGAAAAGTCGACCGCAAATCGCTTCCATCGCCTAAAACCAAAGGCGATGAGAATCAGAATGCTTATATTGACCCGAGAAATGAAACCGAGTGCCGGCTCGCGGAGATCTGGTCCCAGCTGCTGGGCATTGAAAAGATCGGCGCTCGAGACAACTTTTTCGAGATCGGCGGCAATTCCCTGCTCGCGGTCCGCGTCTTTTCGCGGATCAAAAAGGCGTTCGGCCGTGATTTTCCGCTAACCACCCTGTTCAAATACCCCACCGTCGAGCGGTTGGCCCGGCTCATCGAGGGGGAGAAAACTGACGATTCCTGGTCGTGCCTTGTGCCCATCCAGCCCGAAGGAACCCGTCCGCCCATCTTCTGGATTCACACGCTCGGAGGCGGAGGCGGAGGCGGAATTTTCCGCTACAAAAAGGTGGCAGATCTGCTCGGCGTCGACCAGCCGTCCTACGGAATCCAGGCGCCTTCCAAACCGTTCGAGCAGATGGAAACGATGGCGGCATTTTACATCAAACTGATCAAAACGGTCCAGCCCTCGGGGCCCTACCGCCTTGCCGGCTACTGCTTTGGCGGGAATGTCGCCTACGAGATGGCCCGCCAACTGCACACCGCCGGTGACGAGGTTACGTTTCTCGGACTGATCGAATCGGGCGCTTCACCGTTGCCCAGCGGCCGGCTGTCGTGGAACCCTCGGACCATCGCCCTTTTCATGGTCAACCTATGGTACTGGCTCGCGGATGAGGTCTCGCGGGGTCCGAAGCATCTGTGGACGCATGTCTGGAAAATTCTTTCCCGGCGGAGCCGCCGAAACGTGGGCGTTTCGGGGAATGACCCGGATTGTCCGACGCTCGACGAGATGATGAATCTGGACGAATACCCGGAGGAATTCCGCCGGCACGCCGAAACCCACTGGCGCGCTTTTCTCAACTACCGGCCCGGGACGTACGACGGCGCTTTGACCTTGTTCCGCGTGAAAAAACAGGCTTTGATGGACTTCGATCCCGCCCTGGGTTGGGGCGCGTTGACCCGCGCGCATCTTGCCGTCAGTATCATTCCCGGCTCGCATGAAGGCGTTTTCGACGAACCTCATGTCCGAGGATTGGTCGTGTGGATGAAGGTTGCCTTGGAGAAATTGGAAACTGCCGGCATGCCCACCTCCGATACCAAAGCGGGCTGCGCCAAGGAAAACACACAAACCAAATTTCCGGCCGGAGTCTCTTGAAAGACAACGCTGACATCACGGTTCCGGGCGCCGACGAGGAGCAGGCCACCTCCTTGATGGAAATCCCCTCCCCATCGCCAGGTTCCAATGGCCACGAACAGACCAGCCAACAGCTGTCCGTTCCCGCAGCCGACAACGGGCTGGCGGACGAGCAGCGCTCGAACATGACGCGGAACCAGCTCCAGGTCTGGCTCGCGCAGAAGCTCTATCCCGATACTCTGGCGTACCACGTGGCAGGCAGCTGGACGATCCGCGGCCCGATCAACCTCGAACACCTCCATCAAACATTTCAGACGGCAATCAATTCAAGCGACGCGCTTCGGTCCGTCTTTGTTGAAGAGGAGGGCATTCCCGTCCGCCGCGTTTTGGAGCCGTTTTCCTTCCGTTCCGAAGTCGTCGACTTCTCCTCTGATCCGCGGCCCCGGCCGCGATTGCAGGGGTGGGCCCAAAAGCGCGCGCGCGCGCCTTTCGATCTTTCCAAAAGGCTTTTTGACTCGGTTTTCGTCCGGCTCTCTGATCAGGAACTCGTCTGGTATTTCAACGCCCACCACCTGATTTGCGACGGCTGGTCGGTCGCGCTGCTCGGCCGTATCTGCTCGGAATTTTACCGCCGCTCGATGAACGGCGAACTGCAAACCAGCGAAACCCTTTCCCAATTCGGCGACTTTGTCCGCCGCGAACGCGAGTTTCTCGAATCGTCGACGTGCCGCAAAAACGAGGCGTACTGGAAACAAACACTCAACGGGGACGATGAACCGCTTTCATTTTATGGAAAATCTTCACTCAATCTGAATACCGAAGTGCTCCGGATTCCCGTGGATCTTGGCCCACAACGGACGGATGCCTTTTCGCGCGCCGCCGCCTTGCCAGTTTTTGCGTCCAGTACGAGGGACCGCTCCCTTCTGAACGTTTTTTTGACCCTACTGGCGGTTTACCTCCATAAAGTGTGCGGGCGCGATCATTTCACCATCGGAATCCCCTTTCATAACCGCCGGTCGAAGGAGGCCAAGGAAACGATCGGTTTCTTTTCCGAGGTTATGCCGCTTCGCGTCGACATCGACGACAACGAATCCTACGAGTCGCTTGCCCAAAAGCTCAAGAAACAAGTCTTTGAGATGATCCGGCACGGCCCCTTCACTGCGTCCTATCCAAAAAGCAAGAAACCCTATGAGGTAATCATCAACCTTCACGTTTCCGTTTTCCAGGACTTCAACGGCGTGCCGACGCGGGCTGAATGGATCGACATAGGACACGGGCTCGACACGCTCGCCGTCCAGGTTCACAGTTTCAACCCCGGTTCGAACCTCCTGCTGGATTTTGATTTCAGACGCGAGGTGTTCACCGAAGAGCAGGGCCAGAGCGCCGTCGGGCATTTCCTTTTCCTCCTCGACAAGCTTGTCCAAGATCCTGGCGCCCTGCTGAGCGAAATCAGCCTCCTAACGGACGGTGAGCGGCAAAAAGTGCTTGTTGCGTGGAACGATACCGCTGCTGACTATCCAAGGGAGAAGTCCGTCATTCAGCTCTTCGAAGAGCAGGCGGCGCGCTCACCAGGTGCGACGGCCCTGGTGTTCGAAGACCAGGAACTGACCTATCAGGAGTTGAATGATCGGGCCTCGCAACTGGCCGAACGCCTTCGGGCTGCCGGTGTCGGGCCGGAGTCTTTCGTCGGCATTTGCATGGACCGCTCGCCGGAAATGATCGCCGGCGTTCTGGGTATCCTGAAAGCGGGAGGCGCTTACGTTCCTCTCGATCCAGCCTACCCGCCGGAGCGCCTAGCCTTTATGTTGAAGGAAACAAAAGCACCAGTACTTTTAACTCAAAGCTGGCTGCTCAAACATCTGCCGAAGCACGGCGGCCAGGTTCTTTGCCTTGACAAGACCCTGCCGGACGCGCCGCGTGCGGGCCGGACGCAGAAGCCCGGGCCCGACAGCCCCGTCTATGTTATTTACACCTCCGGTTCCACCGGCACACCCAAGGGCGTTGTGATGTGCCAGCGGGCCCTTGTCAACTTACTCAAATGGCAGCATGACGGCTCGGGCCTGCCTGGCAAGGCAAGGACGCTCCAGTTTTCGTCGCTCAGCTTCGACGTTTCCTTCCAGGAAATTTTTTCCACGCTGGGCTACGGCGGAACACTGGTCCTCATCCGCGAGGAAGTCCGCTGGGACGCGCAGAGACTTCTCGCCTTCCTGCGAGACCAAAAGATCGAAAGGCTGTTCCTGCCCTGCGTCGCGCTTCAGAATCTGGCCGAAGCGGCTCGGGACGCCGACTTTCTGCCCGACTCGTTGATTCAAATCATCACCGCAGGCGAGCAGTTGCAGATCACGCCGGGCCTCTCCGCGTTGATCAAACGGTTGGGCAACTGCGTCCTCCAGAACCAATACGGCCCCACCGAAAGCCACGTCGTGACGTCGTTCACACTCCAAGGTCCGCCGGAAAACTGGCCCGCCTTGCCGCCGATCGGCCGGCCGATCCACAACACGCAAATCTATCTGCTCGACCGAGACCGCCAACCCGTGCCGGAGGGTGTGCCAGCCGAGCTTTACATCGGAGGGACCTGCCTGGCCCTCGGATATCTCCACCGGCCCGACCTCACGGCCGAGAAATTCGTCCCGGATCCTTTTTCTGGAAAGTCCAGCGCGCCTGCCTCGGCGAAGCGAAGCGAAGACGGGCGGCTTTACCGGACAGGCGACGTTGCCCGCTGGCTGCCGGACGGGAACATTGAATTCCTCGGCCGCATCGACCATCAGGTCAAAATCCGAGGCTTTCGGATCGAACTCGGCGAAGTCGAAGCGGCGCTGGTCCGGCATGCGAACCTAAAAGATGCCGTCGTGACCGCACACCAGGACCCATCCGGCTCCAAGCGACTCGTGGGCTACGTCATCCCTAGGCCGGGCGACACCGTCGACGCGAGATCGCTGCGGGCCGCGCTCAAGCAGAAGCTTCCCGAGTACATGGTCCCGTCGGCTTTCGTGGCGCTGGAGGCCTTTCCCCTCACCCCGAGCGGGAAGGTCGACCGCAAATCCCTTGCCCCTCCCGACCAAATCGCCTGCGGCCAATCCCGGACACGTGCGGTAGTACCACGCAATGAAACGGAACGGAAGCTGGTTGAAATCTGGCAGGAGGTCCTTGGCCTGCCCACGGTCAGCGTCCAGGACAACTTCTTCGACCTGGGAGGATATTCCCTGGCGGCAATAAAAGTATTTTCACTTATTAAGACGCGCTTGAACAGAGAGCTGCCCCTGAGCATCATCTTCAAGGCTCCCACGATCGAACAGCTCGCGCAACTGCTTATTCCCGGAAACGAACCGCCCTCATGGTCATGCCTGGTCCCCATCCAGCCGGAAGGGACCCGGACCCCGATCTTCTGGGTACATACCCTGGGCGGCGGCGGCGGCGGCGGGCTTTTCCGATATAAAAAACTGGCAGAACTGCTCGGCCACAACCAGCCGTCCTATGGCATCCAGGCGCCATCGGAGCCGTTCACTTCCATCGAAACGATGGCGGCGAATTATCTCAAAGCGGTCAAGACACTCCAGCCCTACGGTCCGTACTACTTGGTCGGCTACTGCTTCGGCGGAAACGTTGCCTACGAAATGGCCCAACAGCTGATCGACCAAGGCGAAACGGTCGCGTACCTGAGCATTCTGGATGCGGGCGCCTTTCCGCCCACCCATCGCCCTTCCTATCCGGGCAATCTGTCCACGGTCAAAAATTTCCTCATCAACTTTTATTATTGGCTGTTGGATCTGGCGCAGCAAACACCCGGCCAACAGTGGGTCCGTTTCAAAAAAACCTTCCAACGGCTCAAGAAACTCTGGAATGTGCGCGGCGTTTCCTTCGTGTCGAATATGCCGGAGCTCGACGAGGTGATCAACGTCGCCGATTATCCGCAGGACTTTCGCCGGCATGCCGACGCGCACTGGCGCGCGTTTCTCAACTACCGGCCGCGGCCTTATCCGGGACACATCAACGTATTCCGCGTCCGCAAACAAGGACTGTTGGATTTCGAGCCATCGCTCGGATGGAGCCTCCTGGCCGGGGGCAAACTTGCTGTCTGGATCACGCCCGGCTCCCATGACACCATTTTTGACGAGCCACACGTCGGCAAACTCGCCAAGCATATGAAAGCTTCGCTCGAGAAGGCGCGCACATCTGTGGCGGCCAAAAAAAACGGCTGCCTTGCCGCAGTCGGATCATGAAGAACGAAACGGTCAGTCCGGCAAGCGCTTCGGCGCGAGATTTGTGGTTGGACGCCGCTGCGCCGCGGGGAAACGGCTCGACTTCGTTTTGCGTTCGTCAGCTCATTGAAAACAAGGTGCGGGCCGCGCCATCGGCCCCTGCAATCCTCGCGCCTGGACTCCAAACGCTAACCTTCGGAGGCCTTGAGCGTCAGATCGCGGCCACGATCAAGACGCTTCAGCGCCTTGGCGTGCGGCGGAATGACCGGATCGCGGTGATCCTGCCCAACAGCCCCGAAATAGGCGTTCTTTTCTTTTCCATCACGTCGTGCGCCGCTTTTGCGCCGTTGAACCCGGCCTACCGCGAGGAAGAGTTCGAATTCTATCTTTCCGATCTCAAGGCCAAGGCTGTTATCTTACTCGAAGGTGACAATTCACCCGCCCGGACCGCCGCCCACAAACTCGGCATCCCCATTTTTTCCCTTCGCTTGAACACGGAACGGGAAGCCGGCATCTTCGAGCTCAGCGGCACTCCTCTGAGGAGCAGCCTCTGCGGACCTGAAAATCTCTCCACTCCGGAGGATGTGGCCATGCTCCTTCACACATCGGGCACAACCTCACGGCCAAAACTGGTGCCGCTGACGCACGTCAACCTCATCACGTCGGCCCTGAACCTCAGCGCGGCCTATGAGTTGTCGGACCAGGACCGGTGCCTCGGCATCATGCCCCTCTTTCACATCCATGGTCTCGCCGCGATGCTTAACAGCCTGATCACCGGTGGCAGCTGTGTTGTGACGCCGGGGTTCATCGCACCGAAGTTTTTCGAATGGCTCGACGAATTCCGTCCGACGTGGTTCACGGCGTCCCCCGCCATTCACCAGTTAATTCTCGAGCGAGCGCCTCTCCATCCCGACATTGCCGCGCACTGCCACCTTCGGTTTTTGCGCTCCGCCTCCTCTGCGATTCATCCCCAAACCATCGAGGTCTTGGAGCAAGTGTTCCACGCGCCGGTGATCAATGCTTACGGGATGTCGGAGGCGGCACCCGCCATCTCCTGCACGCGCCTGCCTCCGCACCTTTGCAAACCCGGGTCTGTCGGAACGCCCCTCGGCACCCAAGTCGCCATCATTGACGAACGATGGCATTTTTCTCCAGCCGGCTCCCGAGGGGAAATCGTCATTCGGGGCGCCAACGTCATTGCGGGGTATGAAAACAATCCGGAAGCCAACCGGCATTCGTTCCAAAATGGATGGTTCCGCACCGGAGACCTCGGCTATCTGGACGGGGACGGACACCTGTTCATCACCGGCCGAGCCAAGGAAATCATCAACCGCGGCGGCGAAAAGATTTCCCCGCAGGAGGTGGAAGTCGTCCTCCTGGACCATCCTGCAGTCGCGCAGGCGGCTACGTTCGGGGTCGAAGACCGCAAGCTCGGCGAAGACCTCGCCGCGGTCGTCGTCCTGCGTGACGACACCTCGGCTTCGGAGCGCGAACTCCGCGAGTTCGCCGCCCGGCGCCTGACCGATTTCAAAGTCCCACGCCGCGTTTTCATCCGGAAGGAAATCCCCCTTGGATCCACCGGCAAGGTTCAGCGGCTTCAGCTGGCACAGCAGCTTGGCGTGACACGGCTCGATGAGGAGCCGGTCAAAACCGCCGGGCGCACGGCGCCGCGAAACCCGCTGGAAAAGCAGATCACGCAAATCTGGTCCGAAGTCCTGGGCATCAGCCGGGAAAAGTTCGGCGTTCACGACAATTTTTTCCATTTGGGCGGCGATTCCATTCTCGCCACACAGCTGGTTTCGCGCGTCCGCAAGGCAATGGATTTCGAGCTTTCCATCCTCAGCCTCTTCGAGGAAGCGTCGAGCGTCGCCGGCATCGCCGCGTTGATCGAGGCCGCGCGAACGGAAAAAGCACCCCGGCACGCTCCGCCGCTTAAACCCATCCCTCGCGTCGACGAGGCCAAACTCTCCTTTGCTCAACAGCGGCTCTGGTTTCTGGATCAACTCGAGCCAAACAGCGCCGTCTACAACATCAGCCGGGCGATCCGGCTGAACGGTCCGCTGAAAATCGCGGTGCTGGAGAAAAGTCTCAGCGCCCTGGTTCAGCGCCATGAAATCCTGAGAACCGTTTTTCCGTCGGCAGACGGCCATCCGGTCCAGAAAATCCTGCCTGCCGTGCCTATCCGGCTTTCCGCCCTGGACCTGAGCGGCCTTCCGGAATCCGAACACCAGGAGAAAGAACGGGCACTGGCCGCCAAGGAGGCCTCCCGTCCATTCGACCTGACCCGGGGCCCCCTTCTCCGCGCCAGCCTCGTCAAACTCGGAGAAACCACACACCTGCTCCTGCTTACCCTGCATCACATCGTCACCGACGGCTGGTCGATGGGCGTTTTGTTCCGCGAGTTGACTGCCCTTTACGAAGGCATCGCGGCCGGAAACCGCGAACCGCTTCCCCCCCTTCCCGTGCAGTACGCCGATTATGCCGCGTGGCAGGAGCAGTGGCTCGAGGCAGACATGCTGAAAAAACAGCTCGCTTACTGGAAGGAAAAACTGGCGGGCGCGCCCCCCCTTCTCGATCTGCCAACCGACCGGCCGCGTCCCGCCGTCCAAAGCCACCGCGGCGCGAAGCGCGTGCTCACGATCCGGCCGGAACTCGCACGATCGCTTCGAGAACTGGCCCGCGGGCAAAGGGCGACGCTTTTTATGGCGCTTCTTGCCGGATTTCAGTCACTGCTCCACCGCGAGAGCAATCAGAACGACATTGTCGTCGGCTCGCCGATCTCCGGCCGAAACCACCGTGAAACGGAGGAACTGATCGGATTCTTCGTCAATACGCTGGTCCTGCGCTCGAGCTTCGATGGCTCGCCCACATTCCGCGAGCTTCTGGGCCGCGTACGCGAGACGGCGCTGGGGGCGTACGCCAACCAGGACGCGCCTTTCGAAAAACTGGTCGAGATCATCCGGCCCAGACGCAGTCCGGACCACTCGCCGCTCTTCCAGGCCATGTTCGTCCTCCAAAATGCGCCGCTCCTGGGCGCGCTCAAATTCTCCGATATCACCCTCACGCGAATGGATGTCGACGGCGGCGTGGCCATGTTCGATCTCACCTTGTCGCTCGTGGAGGAAGGCGGAGCCCTTCGAGGCACGCTGGAATACAACACCGACCTCTTCGATGCCTCGACCATCGACCGGATGCTTGCCCATTTTCAGAACCTGCTTGAATCGGCGGCGCAGAATCCGGATGAACGGATCTCGAAGCTGGAGATGCTGCCGCCCCCAGAGCGCCGGAAACTTCTCATCGGGTGGAATGACACGGCAGCCGCCTATCCCCGGGATGCCCGCATTCACGAGCTGTTCGAGAGGCAGGCGGAGCGCACGCCGCACGCCGAAGCCGTTTCCTTCCAGGGACAAGAACTTACTTATGGAGAGCTGAACACACAGGCCAACTTACTCGCCCGCCGTCTCCAGCAGCTTGGTGTCGGCCCGAACGTTCCCGTCGCAATTTACGCTCCCCGCTCGCTGGAGACGATGGTCGCAGTCCTGGCCGTTCTCAAGGCCGGCGGCGCCTATGTCCCGTTCGATCCTGCCACCGCAAAAGAGCGCCTCGCCAAAATGCTCAAGAATGTCCAGCCGCTGGCCATCCTCACTTCCAAATCGAGGATGAACTCTCTGCCGGACACAGACGCCGTGCAGATCGATCTGGATGAAATCCGGATGAAGGACCCCGCGCAGCAAACAGGTAATCCAAAGTCCGGCGCCGGGCCCGACGACCTTGCGTATGTGATCCACACCTCCGGCTCGACTGGCCAGCCGAAGGGCGTCGCCATGGGCCACCGCCCCCTCGTCAGCTTGGTCCACTGGCAGCTTCATCAACCGGAGCACGCGCACGGAGTTCGAACCCTGCAGTTTTCGTCGCTCAATTTCGACGTCTCCTTCCAGGAGATGTTCACCACCTGGTGCTCGGGCGGCACGCTGGTACTGGTCGCCGAGGAGCTCCGGCGGGATCCGGTCCGTCTTCTGGCATTTCTCGACGAGCAGAAAGTCGAGCGCCTTTTTCTCCCGTTTGTCGCTTTACAACATCTCGCCGAGGCGTCCGAGCATGCCCCCCGGCTTCCAATGAATCTGCGCGAAATTATCACCGCGGGCGAACAGCTTAAGAGCACGCCGGCCATCGTCGAGTTTTTCAAGAAACTCGGAAACTGCCGTCTGCACAACCACTACGGCCCCACTGAAAGCCACGTTGTGACGTTCTACACGCTGGATGGCCAGCCGGAAGAATGGCCCGCTCTGCCTCCGATCGGCCGTCCGATCTCGAATGCGCGCATCTATCTTTTGAACGAGGACCTAGAGCCGGTCCCTGTCGGCACTCCCGGAGAGCTCCACATCGGCGGCATTTGTTTGGCTCGCGGCTACATCAACCGGCCTGACCTGACGGCTGAAAAATTCATTCCCGACCCTTTCACGCCCAAAACCGATGGCCGGCTTTACAAAACGGGCGATCTGGCCCGTTACCGGCCTGACGGCCAGATCGAATTTTTGGGCCGGATCGACCATCAGGTCAAAATTCGCGGCTACCGCGTCGAGCCGGGTGAAATTGAAATCGTTCTCGGCGAGCATCCAAGAATCAAGGAATCCGCGGTCGTCATCCATGAAGACCGCCACATCCCGGAAAAGAGGCTGGCCGCCTACATCGTTGCCAAAAACGGCGGACCGATCGACGACGCCGAACTCCGGGCGTTTCTCAAGGACAAACTCCCCGACTACATGATCCCGTCGGCCTTCGTCATTCTTGAAAAATTCCCGCTCACGGCGAGCAACAAGGTCGACCGGCTTGCCCTGCCAATACCCAATTGGTCAAATAGAAGTGTATCTACTTTTATTTCACCGCGCACCAGAACCGAAAAGAAGCTTGCGGGCATCTGGTCTGAGGTTCTCGACATCCCGCGCATCGGCGTGAGGGACAACTTTTTTGAGATTGGGGGCCATTCGCTTTCCGCCGTCCGCGTCATCTCGAAAATCAAGCAGGTCTTCGACCGGTACATGCCCCTGACGGTGATCTTCAGGGCCCCGACAGTCGAACAGCTCGCGCTGGCCCTCAACAGCAGCGAGAATTTTGATTCGTGGTCGACGCTCGTTCCGATCCAGCCCAACGGCACCCTGCCGCCGATTTTCTGGGCCCACACGCTCGGCGGAGGCGGAGGCGGAGGCCTGTTCCGCTATGCCAAGCTCGCGGAGCTACTCGGACCGGACCAGCCTTCCTACGGGATCCAGGCACCACCCGAACCCTTCGCCACCCTGCCCGAAATGGCCGCCCATTATCTGAAGGCCATCAAGGCGGTCCAGCCGTCCGGGCCCTACCGCCTGGCTGGCTATTGTTTCGGCGGAAACGTCGCTTTCGAAATCGCCCAACAGCTCCACACGCAGGGCGATCAGGTTTCGTTCCTCGGCGTCATCGAGACGGGCTCCCGCGTTCCCCAGCGCGATCCGCCCTCGGACCTCCGATCACTCCTGTTCCTGACCGGCAATGTCTTTTACTGGCTCTGGGACATTGTCCGGCAGTCGCCCCGTGACCTGGTAGGCCGGCTCGAGAGAAAGTTCCGGCGAATCGCCAAGAGGATTTCGAAAAAGACCCACGAGCCGTTTCAGCCGGACCTCGCGGAAGTCGTCAACTTCGCCGACTATCCCGTGGAGTTCCGAAAGCACGCCACCACCCATTGGCAGGCCCTTCTCAACTACCACCCGCGGCCCTATCCCAACGCGATCAGCTATTTCCGCGTCCGTAAACAGCGTCTGCTCGATCCCGACGTCACCAAGGGATGGGGCCGGCTCGCCCAAAGACGGCTCGATGTCAAAATCATCCCCGGCTTTCACGAAACGGTCTTTGACGAACCATATGTCCGGTTCCTGGCCCGGGAGATGAAGCTTTTGCTCGAAAAAGCAGGCGGCGCCACCCCAACTGCGCCGTAAAATCCCCATAATAGAGATGTCTACGACGCCACAGCTTCCCGATCCGCGTGTTTCAACTCCCTATGACGTTTACTGCGAGCCGCTCCCGCGTCCTATGAGCCGTCCGCCCGTCCAGGAATCGTATCCGCTTTCTCCGATGCAGCAGGGCATGTTGTTCCACGCCCTCTATGCACCGCGTTCGGGAATCGACATCGAGCAGGTCATCGTCGACATCGAGGAGGACATCGACGGCAGCACTTTGGGAGAAGCATGGATGAGCGCCCTCACGCGGCATCCGATTTTACGGACCCGTTTCCTCTGGGAAAATCTCCAGCAACCGGTTCAGGAGGTCGCCAAGGACGCCCGCGTCCCCATCCACGAGGAAAACTTCGACGGACTTTCCGAGAAGGAAGTGGAGCAACGGCTGGAAGACTTTCTCGACGCCGACCGTCGACGCGGATTCGATCTGACCCGGCCGCCCCTGATGCGCGTCCGGCTCTTCCGCATCGGAAGGGACAGGTCCAGGCTCGTCTGGACATTTCATCACCTCCTGCTCGATGCGCGATCGATTCCGATCATCCTGAACGAGGTGTTCTCCTCCTGCGGGGCGTCGGCCAATGGTGAGGTACCGAAGCAAGTCTCAGTTCACCCCTATCGCGACTACATCGAATGGCTGAAAAATCGGGATTCGAAATCGGACGAATCGTTCTGGCAGGATCTTCTCCGGGGTTTCACCGCGCCCACACCTCTGCCCGCATCAAAAGGCAACGCCGACGTGTTCAACCCGGCATTCGAAGCCGGCGAGCAGGCCATCCAGCTTTCGGCCTCCGACACGTCGCACTTGCGCGAACTTGCGAGCCAGCATGCCCTCACTCTGAACACTTTCGTGCAGGGGGCATGGGCCATGCTGCTCAGCCGATACAGCGGTGAAGAGGATGTCGTCTTCGGCGCGACCCGCTCCTGCCGGCATTTCGCGGAAGATGCCGCCGAAAGGGTGGGCCTCTTCATCAACACGCTTCCGGTCCGCGTCCGCGTTTCCTGGGAGATGGAGCTCATCCCGTGGCTGCGGCAGGTCCGGCAGCAAAGCCTCGCGGTCCGCCCCCATGAACACGCCCCGTTGATGGAGGTCCAGCGATGGAGCGGCGTCCGGCCCGGCCTGCGTCTGTTCGAATCCCTTTTGGATTTTCAAAACAAGTCCCTGCATGGGGCCCTCACTGCATGCGACACCGCCTGGAAAAAACGGAAGGTCCGCATCGCCGAAAAAACGAATTTTCCTTTTACGATCTCCGCCACGGCCGAATCCGGCCTCACGCTGGAGATTGTTCATGACCGCAACTGCTTCGAGGCAGGCGCTGTTCGCCGCCTGCTCGGCCAGTTCACGACGCTTCTGGCCGGCATGGCGGCCCAGCCCGCGGCGCGGCTCTTCGAACTGCCGTGGCTGACGAAAACCGAGTGGCAGCAAATCCGGGAATGGAACCCGCCATCCCAGCCGCCCCGCGACTCAAAGCTCGTCCATCAGTTCTTCGAAGCCGAAGCGGCAAAAAATCCCGATGCCGAGGCCGTGGTCTATTCCGATGAAAAGACCAGCCAGAAACTTACTTATGGCGAGCTCAACGAGCGCGCCAACCAGCTCGCCCGTTATCTTCAGCGGCTCGGCGCCGGCCCCGACACCTTGGTCGGCATCTTCATCGACCGCTGTGTCGAGATGATCGTCGGCATCCTGGGAATCCTCAAAGCAGGCGCCGCCTACGTGCCGATCGACAGGTTCTACCCTGAGGAACGGCTGGCATTCATGATCGAAAACTCCAACATTCCGATCCTGTTGACCAAGGAGCACCTCGCACGGGCGCTTCCGAAAAACCGCGCGCGGCGCGTCGATTTGGATACCGGCTGGGCGGAAATCGCGAAGGAAAATTCGTCCGTGCCGGCCTGTGCGGCAGGCCCTGAAAATCTGGCCTACCTGATCTTCACCTCAGGTTCCACAGGCACGCCGAAGGGCGTCATGACCACCCATGCCAACCTGGCAAACGCCTACCGGGCCTGGGAGCAGGTCTATGATCTTGATTCAGTCCGGGCGCACCTTCAGATGGCCAGTTTCTCCTTCGACGTCTTTTCGGGCGACATGGTCCGCGCCCTTTGTTCCGGCGGCAAGTTGGTGATCTGTCCCCACGACGATCTGTTGAATCCGAAAAAGCTTTACGCCCTGATGCGCCGCGAAAACGTCGACTTCGCCGAATTCGTCCCCCTCGTCCTCCGAAACCTGATTCAGCACCTCCAGGAAACCGGCGAGTCTCTGGATTTCATGCGTCTGCTGATCGCCGGCTCCGACAGCTGGTACGTGAAGGAGTACAGTGAGTATAAGCACTTATGCGGACCCAACACGCGCCTGATTAACTCCTACGGCATCACCGAAACCACTATCGACAGCACCTATTTCGAGGGCCGCCTCGACGGTTTTTCGGGCGAAGGGCTGGTGCCGATCGGCCGTCCCTTCGCCAACTCGCAAGTCCATATTCTCGATGCGTGGCAGCGACCGGTTCCTGTCGGCGTTCCAGGAGAAATCTACATCGGGGGCGCCGGCGTCACGCGCGGCTACCTCCGCCAGCCGGAGCTCACCGCCGAAAAATTCATCCCGGATCCTTTCCAGGCGGGCCAGAACCCGAGGCTTTACCGCACCGGCGATTCAGGGCGCTACCTGGAGGACGGAAACATCGAGCTTCTCGGCCGCATCGATCAGCAGGTGAAGGTGCGCGGCTTCCGTATCGAACTGGGCGAGGTCGAGGGAGCGCTTCAAAAGTTCGACGGGATTGCCGAGTGCGCCGTCACGGCCCAGGAGATGGGCGCCGGCGAAAAGCGGCTGATCGCCTACCTGGTAGCCGCGCCTCATGCCTCGATCGATCTCAAAAAACTCCGCAATCATCTGAAGGACAAGCTTGCCTTCTTCGCGATTCCGTCGGCGTTCGTCATGCTCAACGCCCTGCCGATGACGCCGAACGGCAAGGTCGACCGCCGCGCCCTCCCGGCGCCACGGCCGTCGGATCTCGAGCTCGGCGGCGACGGTTACACATCTCCCCGGAACAATATTGAATCGCGGCTGGTGGAAATCTGGAAGGAAATTCTCGGCCTCGAGCGCATCGGCATCCACGACAACTTTTTGGAACTGGGAGGCCATTCGATGCTGGCCGTCCGGCTCTTCGCCCAGATCAAGAGAGTCTTCAACAAGGACCTCCCGCTCACTGCTCTTTTCCAGGCCCTGACGATCGAGCAGCTGGCCATACTCCTTCAACAGGAGCCGGCCGACTGGTCATGCATTGTTCAGCTCCAGCCGGGCGGTCCCAAGCCACCGCTCTTCTGGATGCACACGCTCGGAGGCGGTGGGAGCGGCGGCATGTTCCGTTACCAGATCATCGGCCGGCACCTGACCGACGAGCGCGCGAGCTACGGCATCCGCGCTCCGGCTGAGCCTTTTACCCGCATGGAAGAGATGGCGGCCCACTACCTCCAGGAGCTCCGCCAGATTCAACCGCAAGGCCCCTACTACCTGGGAGGTTACTGTTTTGGCGGCAACCTCGCCTTCGAAATGGCCCAACAACTCCTGCTCAATGGCGAAAAGGTGGCCTTTCTGGGGATGATCGAAAGCTCTCCCTACTACGGCGATCATGGAAAAATCACCTGGACCCCCTCCACGGTCTTCCACATTTTTCGAAACCTCTTTTACTGGATCGGCGACTTTTTCGAGCAATCGCCCGAAGAATACGGCAACTGGCTTCAGCGGAAATTCACCAAGCTTAAAAGAATCGTTGTTCACAAAAGGACGGACCTCGCCAAGGCTGACCTCACAGATTTTCTCGAGGCAGCCGACGCCTCGCCCGAGTACCGGAAATACGTCGAAGCCCATTGGGAAGCCCTGACCCACTACGAACCGAAACCCTACCCGGGGAGGATCGCGCTCTTCCGGGTCCGCAAGCAGGCGATCATGTCATTCGATCCCACCCTCTGGTGGGGCGAGCTGGCCATCGGCGGCGTCGACGTCCGGATGATCCCTGGCACGCACGAAACCATCTTTGACGGGCCTCACGTCCGACCCCTGGCCCACGAAATCCAATCTTGCCTCGATGCCCTATCCGGTGGCACATCCACCGGATAAGGCATGGGCTTGCTTCGTTACTTCTTTCGCTCCTCGCGCTCCGTGGTCTTTTTGATCACGGTGGCGAGTACACTGGCTGGCATCTGCAACACTGGTTTGATCGCCCTGGTCAACCGGGCCCTGCACCGGCAGCAGGACCTTGCTTTTTTAATCGGCGGATTCGCCGCCCTGAGTTTCGGCAAGCTGTTCTCCGGCTTTCTGTCGGATGTCTTCCTGATTCACTTCAGCCAAAAAACGATCGCCCGCCTCCGACAGGATTTCGTGCAAAAAATTCTCTCCGTTCCGCTGCGCCGGCTCGAGATGATCGGAGCGCCGCGGATCCTCTCCACGCTGACCGAGGATGTCGACAGCATCAACCAAGCCTTCTCCATCACCCCCTACCTGACGGCCAACGCCGCGATGCTGGCCGGCGGCGCCGTCTACCTCGGCTGGCTTTCCTGGCAGGCGTTCGCCGCGATCATCGTGGTGATCGGATTCGGCCTGGCCGCTTACCGGCTGCTCATGCGCGGCAGCAAACACTTCCTGAAACTTGCTCGCGAGCAGGAGGACCGGCTTTTTGAGCACTTCCGGGCCTTGACTGAAGGCATCAAGGAACTGAAACTCCATCGAAATCGCCGCCTGATGTTTCTCTCCGAGGACCTTCGGCAAACAACGGAGGCCTCGCGGCACTTCAACACAGCTGCCGAAATCCGTTACTGCCTCGCGCAGTCGGCAAGCCAGCTTTTCCTCTACCTCTTGATCGGCCTGGTCTTGTTCGCCCTGCCGCAGACGCTTCGGGCCGCGCCGGAAACGCTCACCGGCTATGTTTTCACCATCGTCTTTCTCATGGGCCCCATGCACGCCATTCTCAGCGTCTCCCCCCAGCTGGGACGCGCGAACGTCGCCCTCCAAAAGATCGAGCATCTGGGCGTCTCGCTGTCGGAGGCGGCCGCGGAGGAGCGGCTTGCCCCCGGGCCGGAGCCGGCCCGCTGGTCTTCGATCGTGTTGAAAGACGCCACACACTCCTACCACCACGAAAAAGAAGACAACCACTTCCTTCTCGGCCCCATCAATCTGGAATTTCGTCCGGGAGAGATCGTTTTTTTGGTGGGCGGCAACGGCAGCGGAAAAACCACGCTCGCCAAGATGATCACCGGGCTCTATCCGCCCGAAACCGGACAAGTCCTGCTGGATGGCAAGCCCGTCACTGACAGCGGCCGGGATGATTACCGCCAGCTCTTCTCGGCGGTGTTCTCGGATTTTTTCCTTTTCGAAAAACTGCTTGGCCTCCGCGCCCCCTCGCTCGAGGACCGGGGCCGCGCCTACCTGGCCCAGCTCCATCTGGAACAAAAGGTCCAAATCCAGGATGGGCGCTATTCCACAATTAACCTTTCCCAGGGACAGCGAAAGCGGCTCGCCCTCGTGACCGCCTACCTGGAAAATCGTCCCTTCTGCGTCTTTGACGAGTGGGCGGCCGATCAGGATCCCCAGTTTAAAAATCTGTTCTATACCCAGATGCTCCGGGAGTTGAAAGCGCAGGGCAAGACCGCGCTCGTCATTAGCCATGACGACCGCTTTTTCAATCTCGCCGACCGCCTCATTCGAATGGAGGAAGGTAAAATCCAGTCCGTGACTTCCGATGAGTCGCGCTGAACATTTCGAGCATAAGCGGATCATTCATGTTCCCCGACGCTTCGTCGCGGACGAATGGGGCGGCACCGAAACCGTGATCCTGGAAATTTCCAGGCAGCAGCAATGGGATGGCTGGGAGCCCGAAATTTTCACCTCGCTGGCCCTCTCCAACAACCGCCGGGACAAAATCGGCGGCGTTCCGGTGCGCCGCTTCCCCTACACCTACCCCTTCTTCGGACTCTCCCAGGATCAAAAACAGGCCATGGACAAAAAGGGAGGTAATCTTTTGTCATTCTCGCTTTTCGCGGCGCTGCTGCGAGCGCCAGACGTCCGCCTTTTTCACACCCACGCGCTCAAGCGGCTGGGCGGCGAGGTACTGACGGCGGCGAAAATGCGCCGAAAGGCTTGTGTGGTGACGCTCCACGGCGGCGTCTTCGACGTGCCAGCCGCCGAACAAAAAACCATGATGGAGCCGTCCGCCGGCAAATGCGAATGGGGCAAGCCGTTCGGCGCCCTTTTCCGCTCGCGCCGTCTGCTCGAGGATGCCGACCACGTCATCTGTGTCGGCGAAGAGGAATTTCAAAAAGCCCGGCAGCGGGTGCCGCATGAAAGAATTTCCCTCCTTCCCAACGGCGTCGATCTGGAAAAATTCGCGCGCGGCGACGGCACGGGATTCCGCGCGCGCCACCAAATCCCACCGGACGCATTCGTGGTTATGAACATCAGCCGGATCGACTTCCAAAAAAACCAGCTCCTTCTGCTGGAGGCGTTCGAAAAATTTCACGCCGTGCGCCCCGATGCCCGCCTTGTGCTGATCGGGCCGGAAACACAACCCGACTACGCGGAAAAGCTCCGCTCGTTCATCCGCCAAAACTGCCTGGATGGTTGCGTCCAGCTTCTCCCGGGCCTTCACAACGATGACCCGGAGCTGGTCAACGCCTATCATGCCTGCGACTCCTTTGTCCTGCCTTCGATCCATGAGCCTTTTGGAATTGTCGTACTTGAGGCGTGGAGCTGCGGCAAACCGGTGATTGTCAGCGCCGTTGGCGGGCTCCAAGGCCTGGTGCGGGAGGGAGAAACGGGTTTCTTCATCGATCCATCGTCGCCCGAGGCGGCGGATCGGACCGCGGCGCTGCTCGAAAAAATCAGCCGGCAGCCCGAGCTTGCCCGGACGCTCGGCCGTCATGGAAAAAAGGAAGTCCAAAGCCGCTACAGTTGGTCGATCGTGGCGAAAAAACTCGAGACCATTTACACCGAGGCCGAGGAGCGCCTTCGAAACCGCGCGCTGTAATTCCGGCGTGTTCGAAAGCTAAAACAGTATCTTCCGATTCCGGTAGGCAAAAATCCCCACTGGAACCATCACTGGAACGCCGCGGAAAAAAATGGAGATGAGGGAGGGTTGCCTGCCGATCGGCCAGAGCCAAACGACCGCCGCGAGAACCACAAACGCCGCGCCCACAGGTCGAAGCACCGAGGTGTACACCTCCTGAGTCCACGTCTTCAACGGGATCTTCATGAACTTCAGCGTGAGCGGAACGATACCGAACCAGCCAATCAGCACCCCCGGCACGAGCGTGCCCACTGCGACCCCCACCACGCCGAATTTGTAGGCCAGAACGATGCTCAATCCAAGATTGAGAAGCGCCTCGGTAACGCTCAGCTTCAAGAGCGGGCGTTCCCAGCCGGACATCACCAGGACCTGCTTCGAACAACTGCTGGTCATCAGGAAGGAGAAAGTATAAAGGAGCAGGAACTGAGCGACAAAATAGGTGGCCAGTCCGATGGCTTGGAGGCCGGTCACCTGGCAGATCAGCGGCTCCAGGTAGGCCATGGCCAGGGCATAACCGGGAATGGCAATCAGGCTGGTCAACCGCGCGGTCTTGACAAGCAATTCATTGAGGGCGGTGTGGTCCTCCCTCGCCTTCAGGTGGGCGGCCGTCGGCGAGAGCGCCCTTTGCATTTGCTGGGTGCCGATGCTGTAAACCTCCGCCACCTTGTAGCCAGCCTGGTAAACCGCCACCACGGCAACGCCAAGGATCGCGCTGATCACCGCCTGGTCGGTTTTGGTGATGATGATGTTGGTCAGGGTGATGATGTAGGCGATGACTGAAAACGAGAGGACCCCTTTGACACTTTTAAAATCATAAAGGCTTGGTTTCAGGCGCAGCTCCGGAAGCAGGCGCCGAACGACGAATACCGCCACCAGATTCGGTCCCAGCGAGGTGGCCACGCCCACCAGGACCAGCGTTTCGAGCGACCAGCCGTGCGTCACGCCCGCGTAAATGAGAGCCACGTTGATCACGTAGCTGATGATCATGGTCCAGTTGACCAGGTCGAGGCGCTGCGCGCCCGCGAGCATCTCAGGAAACAATCCCAGCGGAAAACTGACGGCCAGGGCCCCGAAAAAAATCCAGTAGGCTTTTGTGAAGGAAGCGTCATTTTCAGGAGAAACGTGAATGACATTCAGGAAAAACGGCTTGGCCAGGAAACAGAGCAAAAGAATGACGCCCCCGACCAAAGTAAAAGTCCATATCATTGTACTCATCAGGCGGCTCAGCGTTTTCCAGTCCTCCTTCGCGCTGCAGTAGGCCGTCTCCCGCTGGGCGGTCGAACCCATGCCGAAATCGAGCAGAACGGTCATGCCGAACACCGACCAGAGGAGCGACCAATAACCGAATTGCTCCTCAGAGAAGTGCTGATAAAGCAGGCGGAACATCACCAGGCCCGTCACCATCCGCAGAAGCACCCGCAGATAGTTCGTCAGCGTGTTGCGCCAAAGGTTGAATTTCCAATGTTTTGCCATTTGTAATCCAACTGCCGGGAAGGCGGAACGTCTCAAATTTCTTTGCCGGCGTAATGTCCGCGCCCCGCCTTCAATCCTTCCCTTTTTCCAAGCCTCTGAGCCAGTCGCACGGCAACCGCATGTGGCCACTCGGAAAGCTTTTGCCGCCGTGCACAGTAGACGAAATCCCTGAACGCATCACATCCGGCGGCCAGCACCGCTCCGGGCAGCGTCTCGGGCTGGCCTTCCGCCAGCGCCGGAGTCGCCCCGAGCGCGAACCCCTCTCCATAATGTCTTTTTCTGGCTTGCGCCAGCGTGTAATTGTGCGAATGCATCACCACCGACCCGGGAACGTACCGGATGACCCAGCCATGCCGCCTGATCCGGAATGACCATTCCTCGTCCTCCGAATAGCGCATGTCCTCGCGAAACGGCTGCTCCAGCCAGGCTTTCCGGTTCACCGCCGAGCTTACCATGCTGAAAAAATGCGGCCACCGTGCCGATTCCCGTTCCGGGCCGAAACAGCGCTCGTAATCGTGCGCGTAAACCGCCTCGCAATCGGATCGTGGAATCTGCCCGCCAAAAACCGCGCCCACCCGGCTCGCGGCTCGTGGATCGTGCATCGTGGATCGTGAATTTTCGATCCTGCCCGGATTTTCCACAACGCAAGTCATGAGGTTTTTAAGCCAAAACCTGTCCACCGGCGTCGCGTCTGAATTCAAAAAAACCACCCACTCCTCGGACGAGAGTTTCATCCCTGTATTCAACACCTGACCGGGGATATAGTTCTCGGCGCGGATCTGGACGAAAATGTCGGGTTTCGACCGCTCGATGCACTCGACAGTCCCGTCCGCAGAGCCCGAATCAATGTGGATCCGCCGCACCCGTCCCGGATAGTCCTGGGCCCGGACGGCCGAGAGGGTCTCCGGGATGAGAGAGGCGTCGTCTTTTGAGCGGATCACGACGGCCACTGCGGGCAAAATCATGCCCGAAGATAACGCCTTTACCCCCTGAAGCAAGCGCGACTGGGCCCTGAAACCTCGGGAAAACGAGGAAAAACACTCGAAAAATGAGTTTTTTGTCAACCCATGGGCGGCGACCCCTTGCAATGGGGGCAAATGGGATTATAGTTCACGACCCCTTTTGTCGGGGTAGGAAAAAATACAGGTTTTGACATGCCCGAATGGCTGAAAATCACGATGTTGCTTCTGATCTACCTGGGGTTTGCGCCCCTGGCCGGCGTCATGCTTCGCCCGTACCGTGACGGCCAGCGCGCGGTCTTTTTCCTGATGATGTTCCTCACGATGCTCCACTACCGGTTGATCTCCACCAGCCCGGGCTTCCCGCACGACTTCTTCTACCGGGGCCACACACGCGGTTTCGAGTGCACGCTCATGGAAGTTATGGCCATGATCCTTCTTTTCTCCGGACGCGGTCCGGCGCGGCTCCGGGGACCCTGGATCCCGCCGGGATTTTGGCTCTATCTGCTTTATTGCTTCGCCGCCTTGCTCTCCATCTTCAACTCGCCCAATCCGAGTTTCACCCTGATGGCATTTGTGAAATTCAGCAAGGTCGTCGTCGTCTTCATGGCTGCCTTCCATTTCTTCCGGGAGGAGGAGGACATCCATTTCTGGCTCAAGTCATCATCCGTGATTCTCATATTCCAGGCGCTGGTCTGCCTGGTCCAAAAGTATCACTTCCACATCCACCAGGTACACGCCTGGTTCGAACACCAGAATTCCATGGTGATGTACACCTACCTGCTCGCCTTGCCAATTCTCTCGGTCGCCTTGTTGCCGCTGAGAAACCTCCGCGATACCTCCTTGTACATTGCCGGCTTCGTCAGCGCCGGCATTTGCGCCGTGATGGCGCTCTCCCGCGCAGGCATGGTCGCTTTCGCGACGGGAGCCGGAATCGTGGTGTTCCTGAGTTTTCTGGACCGCATCACTTTCAAACGCATGGCCATCGTCAGCGCGATGTCGTTCCTGACCGTGTTGGGAGCCATCTTTGTCGCTCACAGCGTCATCGCGCGGTTCGAGGCAGGCGTCAACTTTTTCAGTGAGAACACACGCGAACTTTTGAACGAGTCGTCCCGTGAGATGATCGCCGACCATCCCCTCCTCGGCACCGGCTGGAACACCTATGGCATCATGATCAATCCGCCCTACGATTACGGGAACAACTTCGATGAGTTCGCCCGGTCGATCGGCCACTCGCGCTACGTCGACTCGCAATTCGGCAAGCCGATTTCCGAAAGCTGGTATTACCTGGTTATGGCTGAAACGGGCATGCTCGGCATCGCGACCCTGCTGCTTTTCGCGCTGACACTCCTCTTCTGGAGCGGGCGCGCCGTCTGGAAATACCGCCACACCTTCCTCGGCGCCGTCGCCATCGGCTTGTTCGCCGGCCTTTGCATGAATTATTTCCAGAGTAATTATGAGCGGGTCTTGACCCAGCCCAAGAACATGGCCGCGTGGATGATCTGTCTCGGCCTGGTCGCCCGCATAGAATGGTGGCGGCGGCAGAAACACCTTTGCAAAGCCCCAGCTTGTACCATGGTAACCACGCCGGCTTCTCCAATCGCGGTTATTCCGCGGCCGGTTCCCACAACTTCCAGGG